>JADJXA010000003.1:301511-603022 GCA_016716065.1 Candidatus Leptovillus gracilis
TCGTTTCGTTGCCAATCCCGGCTAAAAATTCACTGAAAAAGGGGTCAGAAAAACGGGGGCCAAAGGTGGGTAGGATGAAGCCAATGGTGTCGGTGCGCTGCTTTTGCAGGCGGCGCGCCAGAAGGTTGGGGCGGTAGCCTAACTCTTGGGCGATCTGACGGATCTGTTGGCGTGTTTCCACTGCCACATCGTCATAGTCAGCCAGCCCGCGTGATACAGTAGTAATGGAAACGCCTGCTTTGTGGGCGATGTCCTTGAGTGTAACGGCCATACGCACTTCCCTTCCGCGCGATTCAGACAAAGGTTTGAAAAGGAAAAAAGGCTCCCAAAACGTTTCGGGAACCTTTTACAATATAATTCAAAACGTTTTGGAAGTCAATGTACGGCTTACTCGGGCAGCAATTCGAAATATGACTCAACCGGGTTCAAACTCAAGCTGGACAAACATATATCTGAGTACTGAACTCATCAGTATAGCCAAATCAGGCCACACCTTCTGGAAGTGTGTCCTTTCAATCTAACAACAAGCAGCACAAACCGCTCATCGAAGCACTGGCGTGGCATTCAGCGCTCCAGTGATCCAATCAATTTGCTGCTTCTCATTCTCAACCCATACATTATTTGAGAAGGTTATATTTGACGACATTTGCGCAGCAGTATTGTCAGTTATTGAGAATTCGTTCTGGGAATCAGGTACATACACTTTGGTTTCGACTTGTTTTCGATTGTGCGTCGCAAACATAGTGGTTAAGAAAGTGAGGCATGGTTCATTTAAAGCTAATGGTGCTTTACAAATTTAACAAGAAGAGGTGTCATGCTGAGGTCCCCCGAAGCATCCCCTCCTCTGGCGGGAGCGGGATGCTTCGCTCCGAAGACTCCGCTCAGCATGACAATGCCGCGTAAATTTGTAAAGATGATATTTTGCTCGATGAACCATGCCGAAAGTGATAAACACGGCCGTTTTCGATCCGTGTTTTTAGCTACTAAACACACTTTTTTTACAGCTCTACATGCCCCTTGTAACCGTACATACATTTTTAGTATGTACAAGAAGTTGTTATGGAAAGGTTGGTATTTGACTGCCACTTTGATTACAAATGACCTTTAATCAAGGCCCTTGTCGAGCGTGTGGAAGCAGCGGTTGGCGCCATGAGTGAAAGTGTTTGGCGTCACTACTTGAAAGCGAGCGCCGTTTGAATGCGTTTACGGCCGTTGTTCCCTCATCAGTCCCACAATTCAAACTCGCCCCACTGCCCGGCTGGTGACTGTTCATGGGCAAAATGGATCTTGTCAATAACGGCTTCTATTTGGTGACGCAGCGATGCGAGGTTGCTTTGAATATAAATATCACGCGCTTCGTAAGCCCAGTCCAGAGCGCGTTCTTGTTGACCGCGGGCGGCTTCTACCTGGGCAAGGCGCTGCATGGCCCCGGCGATGATGCGCTCTTCTGGGTGGTAGTCACGGCCGTATGACGCAATCTGGCGCCAAACCGTTTCTGCTTCCGCCTGCCTTTTCTGCAAATACAGAATATCGCCCTGCCTGAGTTGTATCATGGGCAGCGATTCCAGGTTATTCGTGGTTCTGAGAATTGCCTGTGCCTGGTCGGCGTAAGATAAAGCCGAGGCAAAGTTACACGATTTCATGAAGACACCGGCCTGGGCGTGAGCGATAAGCGCCAGGTGCATGGTGGGCCACTCTTCCTGTCCGTTGGCGCAGGCTATTGCTTCTGCTTCCTGCAGATAGCGCTTCGCCAGAGTCAAATCGCCCCATTCGGTATAAAGCACACCCAGATGCCGCCGGACGCGCACCCCGTCGGGGACAATTTCCAGCCGGTCACAAATCTCCTGGACGCGCTGAAAGTTGGTTCTGGCCTCCTCGTAAAGCTGTTCTTCAACTGATACCCAGCCCAATCGGGAACGCGCCTGTGCTTCGACCGCCAGATCGCCCCGGGCGATGGCCGCTTCCAAATAGCGCTGGTTAACCTGACGGTAAGCTGTCCACTGGCTTCGTTCCCACAAATGTTCGGCAATGGGTCCCCAAAGCAGGTACAGTGATTCCCAATCTTTTGTCTGGTAAGCATAATCTGACGCTTGTTGGATATTGTGAAAGTCCAGTTGCACTTCCTCGTATTTGCCCCGCCGCTCAGATGCGTACTGCGCGTACCAGGCCACAAACTGTCCCTTTAAGACAGCATACTGCGGCAGATGCTGGACGTAATCGGCCGCGTACTCATGCAGCAGCGGATGCAGGCTCAAGGTGTGGCTGTTGTGATGTTGCAGCAGAGACATCTCTTCCAACTGCGTAAGCAGCGTCTCTGGCAGGTGCGCCTTGGCGGCGATGTGGATGAGCGCTGTTTTGGGGATGAGAGGGCTGGCGAAGAGGCCGCACAGAGCAAAAAACAGGCGGACACCCCTTTATCAGTAGATATGGCGGATATGAGGGATAGCTGAGGCAGCCGGGTAAAGGACGCAAAATTTATCAGATTCAGCCTGATAGCCGGGCAAACACAGGCGGGCAAGCCAGCAAACAGAGTCAGGCGGAACGGCCGTTTCTTCGCTATTCTGTCAGTAGTTAACCAATCTGTCTGAAAAGGAGCAACCCATGTTTACCCAGAACAGTGAAGAAACAAACACCTACACCGTACAGCCCATCGGGACCGTGCATCGCCCGGAAAGTGGCTATTGCCTGCATATCGCCCCACCCTATCGCGCTGGCCTGAAGCAGTTAGAACACTTCAGCCACGTTATTGTCTTGTGGTGGGCCGATCGGCAGGACACGTCGGAAAGCCGGCGCGAGATGACCTGTTACCCGCCTTACGCGCCTGACAAGCTCACCGGCGTCTTCGCCACACGCGCCGAATATCGCCCAAACCCTATTGGCCTGACGGTCTGTGAAATCATCGCCCTGGATGAAGCCAACGGTATTATTCAGGTGCGCAACGTAGACGCCTTCGAGGGCACGCCTATTCTCGACCTCAAAGGCTACTTTCCGGTTTGTGATCGCGTGAAAGACGCCCACATTCCTGATTGGCTGGATTGGGGGTTGGATTGGCTGCCTGAAGAAGGCATGGGCCTGTACGAAGAATATGAGGCAGCGCAGGCCGCCTGATCCCTCGGCCCGGCCAGTCGTTGGCTACGCAAATTGCCAACGACTGGCCGGGCTTTTGTTATACTTGGGGCCATCAAAGGATGGATGGCGCTATGAACCCACAAATCGTACGCAAAGAACAGACGTGGCTGGCTGGTTTCAGTTTCTACGGCGACCCCTTCCGTCTCAGTCCTGGCTGGACGGAAGAAAACGAAATCGGCCGGCTCTGGCAGCGTTTCATGGCTTACCTGGCGAGTCTGGACGAAGCAGGCCGCGCCTTCATTGCCCGGCCCGGTATAGCTTACGAGGTGCACGTCTATAATGAGGAGACGCGCAACAGCGGCCTGTTTGAAGTCTTCGTCGGCGTTAAACTGGCCGAAGGCGCGCCAGTTCCCCTGGAAGCGGTCGTTAAGGTGTTGCCGGCGACCACCTATGCCGTATTTACGCTGCGTGGCCAGGAAATTGTGGGTGACTGGTCGCTGGCAATTTATGGCGAATGGTTACCTGAATCTGGCTACGAACTGGCTCACCAGTACCACATCCAGTATCACGATGGCAGCTTCAAAGGGTTCGACTACCTGGATGAATCGAGCCTGGACGTTTACGTTCCCATCCGCCCGAAAGCGTGACATGGCCTATCTGGAAGCGTTTCCCGAAGCGACCACGACGCAGTTGGCGATGGCGACGGCCGTGCAGTTCATCGAAAACCATCTGCACGCTGACATCAAAGTAGCCGATATGGCCACGGCCGTTCACTATTCCCTCTTCCACTTTTGTCGCATCTTCAACCAGGTCACCCATCACCCCCCTTACGACTACCTTGTCCGTCGCCGTCTGACGGAGGCGGCGCACTGGCTGGCAGACGGCGCGCGTGTCACCGAGGTCGCTCTGGATTGCCAATTTGGCAGCCCGGAAGCGTTCTCGCGGGCCTTCAAACGTCTGTTTGGTCTGCTGCCCAGCCAGTGGCAAAAATCAGGCTGGATTGATCCCCGCTGCTTTATGACGCCGCTCACCCCGGCGCACCTGGCCCATCGCAGCAATGCGGCAAGTGTGCGGCCGCAGGTAGTAGAACGGCCGTCGCGCATGTTAGCCGGTCTGATGACGGCCGTGGATGAAGCGGCAACGGCCGTGCCCCACCTGTGGCAGACGCTGCGAGAGTGTTTAGACGGGGCGCTGGCGCAGCAGCCGGCCTGGGCCGTGCGTCACTACGTGCCCCACTATCCAAATGTCGGCGTCTACTACCTGGCCGCCGTGGAAACAGCCGCCAACATCGCTTTTCCCCCTGTGCTGGTTAACAAGACAATGCCGTCCGGCCTGTATGCCTGTTTCGCGCTCCCTGCCTCCGTTGCCGCGCGTCAGCTCCTGAACGACTATATCTATCAGACCTGGCTGCCGCAGTCCAGGTACCAACTCAGCTACCCACTGGAGGCTTTGGCTTTTACGGGGTGGACAGGGGAGCCTGTGTCCGCCACCCTGGAAATCCCCATCATGCCAGTGTGAGCCGCTGCCGCCAGAACAAGACGACGGCCGTTTTACTGGCCGACCTCAGTAGCCCCGATTTCATAATCACGTTTGTGTCCCACACGAGAGCGCGAAAAGGATTTTGTGGCTACCTTTGAAACCCCCGGCCTGGGCTTGTGGAACAATTGTTCCAGGTTTGGGGTTGCACTACAATAGGCCAAAGAAAGACGGAGGTCTGTGATGGTGACTTTGACCCGACAAGCGTCGCGACGACTGGCGATTTCACGACAACATTTAGATGCGGCGGAACGGCCGTGTCTGCTCGATCTCATCCGTGACTTGGGCTGTGTACAGTTAGACCCCATCCGGCACGTGGAGCGCACCCACTTGCTGGTCTTGTGGAGCCGTCTGGGGGCGTTCGACAGGGCCGAACTGGAACGGCTGCGGTTTGAAGAGCGGGCACTTTTCGAGTATTGGGCACACGCCGCGTCGTTGGTGCTGATGGAGGAATGGCCGGTACACCACTGGTATATGCGTCATTTGCAGGCAAAGCCAGAGTCCAAATGGTTTGAAGAGCGCCGTGAAGTGCTCGAACCAATACTGGCCGATATGATGACAGAATTTCGGCAGGCGCCGAAGATGTCACGCGAGTTGAGCCTGGCGGATGATCCGCGATTTGACAGTCGTTGGTGGAGTGGGCGCTATGTGCCGGTACTGATTGACCATCTTTGGTCGCGGGGAGTGATTACGGTTTACGGCCGTCCTCACAATAACCACCGGCTCTGGGGTCTGGCCGAAGAATTTTGGCCGGCGTGGACCCCACGCGAAACGTGGAGCGAGGAACAGGTGACGCGCTTTGCCGCGCAAAAAGCCGTGCGGGCATTAGGCGTGGCGACTCCCAAACAGATCAAGCAGCACTATACGAGAGGGCGCTATCCGAAACTAACGGCCGTGTTGAAAAAGCTGGTGGACGAAGGTGTATTATTGGAAGCAACCATCCTGGGCAGCGAGGAGATGCCCCTGCCCGGCCCCTGGTACTTACACCGGGAAGATACCGCCCTGCTGGCCCAGATTCAGGCCGAAGACTGGCACGGCCGTACCACCCTGCTCTCCCCCTTCGACAACCTGATTTGCGACCGTGACCGCACCGAGCAGTTATTCGATTTCTACTACCGCATTGAAATCTATGTGCCACCCAACAAGCGGACGTATGGGTATTACGTGCTGCCCATCTTGCACCACGACCGCCTGATTGGACGCATTGACGCCGGCATGAACCGAAAAACCAACACCCTGCATCTGCACAACGTGTATGCGGAGGAGGGAGCGCCAGGCGATGGGCCAACAGTACAGGCCATTTCTCAGGCCGCGGCCGGGTTGGGGCAGTTTTTGGGCGCAAAAGACCTGACATGGGGTTGCGTGCCTGATGTTTGGAAAGAACTAAAGCTGGCTCTTTAGGAATTCAAGGGGTTGACAGCAAATGATGCATGATACGTGATGCGTGACTAGAGAGATAGTACGCATCACGCATCACGCCAAACTCCACGAAATCCCAAAGGCCCTTTCTTTTTTCTGGATGGCGACCCGGCAACCATCAATTGGGAAGCACTGGAAGCCGTAAAGCGACCGGATGAACAATATGCGCTCGTTGACCGGATGTTTTATCTCCATGCGCCGGATGGCATTGGGCGATCTAAACTGGCCGAGAAGATTGGGCAGGGCTGGGGCGTCGCCATCACAGGCCGGAACAGGCGGACGGTGAGTACGCTAATGGATATGGGCACGGCCGTTGCCGGCGTAAATCCTGACGCAGAAGACGGCGACGTGACCCGGTAGTCCTCGCCATCCACCCGGGTTCAGGCCGAAGGTGTGGCCGTTTTGTCTTCCCGGCGCACGGCCCAGTTCCAGCGGCCGTGCCGGTTGCCGCGTTGTAGGGGAAAGTGTGACCAGCCAACAGCCGCCGGATTGAGACGGCCGTTGGGCAGGCAGAGGTCAACGGGTGCAGTTAATTCGCGTTCCTGGTTCATGGGTTCCTCGTCAGGTTAATGGCGCGGCCTGTTTCGCCAGCGGGTGGTCGGGATGTTCGGCCAGAATGCGGCGGTAGATAGGGTACTAAACATATTTGCGTAGAAATATACGCTAAGAGTATTTTATCTGGAGAGTTTATGCTGACAAATGAAAATGACCGTTTTCTTGAGTTGCTTTGATCAATGATAATCACTACAACTTAGTTCGTATTGAACTAAATTACGGGCAAAATATGGTTATCTTGATTCACAAAGCCCTTAGCGTATATTTCTGCGCGTTTATGCACAGTACCCTATTGTGCCGCCATGCAAGTGGATCGCAACTATGTGGATACACATGGACAGAGTGATGTTGCCTTTGCCTTTTGTCACCTGTTGGGCTTCCAATTGATGCCGCGTTTCAAGAATATGCATGAGCAAAAGCTCTGCTTGCCCGACAAGGATATGGCCGCTCTATATCCTAATTTGGCGCTTATTCTGCAGGCGGCAATTGATTGGGAATTGATCCGGCAGCAATATGATGAAATGGTGAAGTACAAAACGGCACTGCGTTTGGGCACGGTCGAAGCCGAAGCCATCCTCAAACGGTTCGCCCGGTCTAACCAGCAGCATCCTACATACAAGGCGCTATCAGAGTTGGGACGCGCTATCAAAACGGTTTTTCTCTGCAACTATTTGATGCATGAATCGGTTCGGCGTGAGATTCAGGAAGGGTTGAATGTTGTCGAGAATTGGAATAGCGCCAATAGCTTCATCTATTACGGTCGTCATGGCGAAGTCAGTACAAACGATGTTGATGCTCAGGAAATCGCCGTTCGTCCATGCACTTACTGCAAGCCTGCCTGGTCTATGTGAACACGTTGATGGTGCAGGAGGTGTTGGCCGAGCCAAAATGGTATACCCGCATGACTGATGAAGATTGGCGCGAGTTAACCCCATTATTCTATCTGCACGTCAATCCGTATGGTCGCTTTGATCTCGATATGGATAGTCGCCTGCCGTTGGCGGCGACAGGTTGGCGCAGAAAACGAACGTTTTCTGCGCAAATCGGCCACAAATTTGCCCTCTCGAGGCAAGGTGGTGCAGAAACTCGGTGTGAAAAACAAAGTGCGGGAACTTGTTGGTCAGATGAGTTCCCGCACGATACGATCTGACTTATGAAAATTGGCTATGCACGCGTTTCCACGACCGAACAAAACCTTTCATTGCAGACAGA
Organism: Candidatus Leptovillus gracilis; assembly: GCA_016716065.1. Taxonomy (NCBI): domain Bacteria; kingdom Bacillati; phylum Chloroflexota; class Ardenticatenia; order Promineifilales (SeqCode); family Promineifilaceae (SeqCode); genus Candidatus Leptovillus; species Candidatus Leptovillus gracilis. The sequence continues at coordinate 309,303 of JADJXA010000003.1, forward strand.
TGCGCTGGAGCAAGCTGGTTGCGAGAAAGTCTTTTATGACCAAATAAGTGGCGCCAAAACCAGGCGGCCGGGACTGGATGAAGCACTTACTTATCTTCGACAGGGAGATGTTCTGGTAGTTTGGCGACTGGATCGCCTCGGCCGTTCCCTGAACATTTGATTGAATCCGTTAATTCGCTTGAAGAGCAAGGAATTGGACTACAGAGCTTGCAGGAGTCAATCGATACCACGACCAGCGGCGGCAAACTCATCTTCCATATCTTTAGCGCATTGGCCAAATCAGCTAATTTTCAGATTTTGATTTTAGAGTCTCTACCTCTGGTGATTAGCTTGAATTGAACCTTTTCGAGGGGCTGGGCCAAAACCCCCTAGAGGCACTGATGACAGCAGCCAATCATGCGAGGAGCCGGATGAGGGGAAACTTTCAAGTCCGGTTCTGAATCAGCGGTGGGGGCTGTGAAGCCCCTGCCGACTGAAATAAAGCCCTAGCTGACGGAGTTTAACGCCCCACATATGACCTGTTTCATCTGGCCGGGTGTCCCCAAAACCCCATTTTAGTCCTGGCGGAACCCTTCTTGATCTCCCACTAATTGCTCGTTATAATTGCCAATGTTATTATATACCACACAATTATAATTGACGTATCCCAAGAGCGACACCCTATGGACTTTGTCGGACGCAGCCGTGAGTTAAAGATTTTGCAGACCTTTTATGAGTCGCCCAATGCCGGGTTGCTCATCCTGTACGGCCGTCGGCGCATTGGCAAGACCCGGCTCATCACCCACTTTCTGGAGCAGCGCCAGACAGCGCCCCTGTTTTACTGGATGGCGACAACTCACAATGAAGCCTACCAGCTGCGCGATTTCTCCCAGGCCATCCTGGACTACGACCCCCGCATGTCTGGGCCACCAACGGCCGATTTCACCTTTGCCAGTTGGGAGGCGGCGCTGCACCACCTGGCCGACATCGTGGCGTTAAGCAGTCAGCCCCATCTGCTGGTGTTGGACGAATTTACCTACCTGCTGCGCAACGAACCGGCCATCAGCAGCATCTTCCAAAAAGTATGGGACCATCGTCTATCGCACATCCCGCAGCTTAAGCTCATCCTCACCGGCTCGCTGATCGGCATGATGGCGCGAGAGGTTTTTGCCTATCAAGCCCCTTTGTACGGCCGAGCCACCGCCCAAATTCGCCTGCGCCCGCTGCCCTATGCCGCGGTCTTGGCCCTGTTCCCGGAACGACCAGCCGATGAACGGGTGGCGCTTTACGGCGTCACCGGGGGCGTACCGGCTTACCTTGAACTGTTTACGCGCACGGACAGTTTTGTTACAGCGCTGCGGGACCACTGTCTGTCGCCGGGCAGCCTGATGCTGTCCGACCCGCCGCTCATCCTCTATGAACAACTGCAAGAACCGCAGACCTATGAGTCTATCCTATCGTCGGTGGCCGCTGGTTTTCACCAATGGTCAGACATTGCCAAAATGTCTGGCCTGAGCGAAACCGCGTTGGGGCATTATCTCAAAATTCTACAAGAGTTGGAATTCATCGAACGACGCGAGCCGGTGTTGGCCCGGCCGCAGAGCAAAAGCGGCCGTTACTTTGTCCGCGACCATTTTCTGCGCTTTTACTACCGCTTTGTGGTACCGCAGCTTGGCCCGCTGGCCCGTGGTTATCAGGCAGCGGCGGCGACAAAAATTCAGGCGGAGTTACGGCCGTTTCTCGGTGAACATGTTTTTGAAGAGTTGTGCCGTGAATGGGTTTGGGCGGCGGCGATGGCCGGACAACTCCCGTTTGTGCCCGAAGCTGTGGGGTCTTACTGGCGCACCTATCGGGGGCAGGGGGTGCAGCTTGATGTGGTAGCGGCCGCCCCCCGTGAGCAGAAACTCCTGATTGGCGAAGGCGAAATGGGGACGGGATGCGCTCAGCCGGCACGTCCTGAACGACCTGATAAAACGCAGCCAGCGCATGGCGCAGGTGACGGAGGGGTGGCAAACACAGTATGCTTTGTTTGCGCGAGGCGGGTTTACGGCCGCTTTGCAGCAGGAGGCTCAGGAAACAGGGTCGCGTCTGATTTCCCTAAGCGAATTGGAACAGCAGTTGGCGGAGGCTGAATAACAGCGCTGCAGAGCTATGTTTGACCCCAGTGAATGCCGGTTGTCAAGGGCAAGGCAGCGAAAGACAGGCGATGTTGGCAATCAGCCTGATTGGGTTAATCCGACCTCATTCAAAAAGGAAGAGAGCATTGTCTGGCCCGCCAGAGACCTGGCAACGAAGTTGCCCCAAAGTCGCTGTGTCGGTAGGTTGTTGGGGCAAGATGGTGTGGCGTAGTGAAACGGCAGAAGGTCGAAAAATGTCAATGGTTTTTGCCCCGTTCATTATTTCCGATAAGGAAGAATCGTTGATATTAATTGGCTTTGAAACTCCGGCCATTTCGGCTAGAATATTTGTGCTAAAAAACCAACCCCTCCAGAAGGATGCGCAATGGATAGAAAACCACAGTCGCAGCTGATTCTCTACCAGACCGAAGATGGACAGACGCAAATCCAGGTCGTCATGCAAGAGGACACCGTCTGGCTGACGCAAAAAGAGATGGCCGAGTTGTTCCAACGGGACCAATCGGTTATTTCCCGGCATATCAACAACGTGTTCAAAGAAGGCGAACTGGATGCCGAAAGCAATATGCATTTTTTGCATATTGCTAACTCAGACAAGCCAGTCGCCTTTTACAATCTGGATGTCATCATCTCTGTCGGCTACCGAGTTAAATCCCATCGTGGTGTCCAGTTCCGCATTTGGGCTACCGGGACGCTTCGCGAATACCTGGTGAAAGGCTTTGTCCTCAACGACGCCCGACTGGAGGGCAGCGAACGCAACTACTTTGAGGAACTGGTCGAACGGGTCCGCCGGATTCGGACGTCTGAGCAGCAGTTCTATCGCAAAGCCCTGGACATCTTTGCCACCAGCATTGATTATGACCCGAAGGCGGCTCAGGCTCAGGAATTCTTCGCCACCGTACAAAACAAGTTCCATTACGCCATTCATGGACGGACGGCGGCTGAACTCATCACCGAGCGGATCAACAGCCAGTCGCCAGCGATGGGTCTTACCAACTGGTCAGGACAGGTGGTGACCGCGAAAGAGGCCTGTATTGCCAAAAATTATCTCCAAGAGCTTGAACTGAAACGGCTCAACCTGCTGGTGGAGCAATTCCTGGCCTATGCGGAGTTGCAGGCGGTGGAGAAACGACCGATGTACATGCAGCAGTGGATTCACAAACTAGATGACTTCTTGCGCTTCAACGAGAAAGCGGTTTTGCAAGGCAAAGGCAAAGTATCGCGCCAGGACATGGAAGCCAGAGTGCGCGAGGAATTGCAGCGCTATCAGGAGCAACAGAAGCGCCTGGAAACTGGCGACAGCTGACCCCGCATTGGGGAATGATCATCTACGTTGTGGTCGATAGGATACTTTTGTGGCGGTAGAAACGGCCGTTTTCACCTTCTTTCGCCCTCATTTCCCTCCTCAACTAACCGTACATATTGCAAGCGTATGGACAAGAAAGTAGCCAGAACAGCAGGCGAAAGTAAGATTATTGTAACTATACAGGTCCAAAACCTGTGGTATAAATGATAAGCATGGACGAAGTGCAACAACTGCGAGCAGAAAACAAGCAACTTAAGCGAGAAGTCCAAGAACTCCGCGAAAAGTTGACCGTTGCTGAGACTCAAATCAAGCATTTAGTCGAGTTGCTTGGTCAAAATAGCCACAACTCCAGTTGGCCGTCCAGCCGCGATAAAGGCCGACAGAAGCCTAAGCCCAAAAGTCTACGGCCACAAACAGAGCGCAAAGCTGGTGGTCAGGAAGGACATGAAGGGCATACGCTTGAGTTCAATCCCAAAACCAGATTTCATTGAACCGCATCGTCCAGCCCGCTGTGACCATTGCCAAGCCCCATTGTCCGAAGAAATTGTAGCCAGTAAAGTTGCTAAACGACAGGTCTTTGAATTACCGCCATTGCGTTATGTGACCATCGAACACCAAGCCGAAACCATCATCTGTCCCTGTTGTGGTGAAGCAACAACCGGTGAATTTCCAGCGGATGTGACCAACCCGGTGCAATATGGTTCGCAAGTCAAGCGGTTGTCAGTTTATCTGCGCAATGAGCAGTTCATTCCGTATGAACGAGAGCGACAGATGTTGGCCGACCTGTTTGAATTACCCATTTCCACTGGTTCATTGCAAAACTTTTTAGAGACTGCCGCAGAAAATGTGAAGCCAGCCACACAAGCCATTAAAGAAGCCGTCAAAAAGGCCGAAGTCGGTCATGCTGATGAGACAGGCTTCTATATCAGTGGAAAAAGAGCTTGGCTCCATACCGTCAGCACCCCAGAATTGACTTATTATGAACCGCATCAAAGTCGGGGCAAAAAGGCGACTGACGCCATTGGCATTCTGCCTGAATTCACCGGCGCCCTTGTTCACGATAACTGGGCGACCTATTTCAAGTATCAATTGTTGCTTCATGCCTTGTGCAATGCCCATCATTTGCGCGAGTTGACGGCTCTGGTTGAGAACGATCAACAGCAATGGGCAGCACTGATGATTGTCTATTTGTTATCGGCCAAACAATTGGTTGCCGAAGCTTATCAGGCAGGGGAAACCGAATTGTCAATCGAGCAGTTGCAACGAATCCACCAAATGTATGACACCATTGTTGCCTTCGGTTTTAGAGGAAAACCTGTTACCTGATGAACATCCGCCCCTTGTCAAACGAGGGCGGCGCAAAAAAAACAAAGGCGCGTAATCTGGTAGAACATTTGACAAGCAGCAGGAGGCTATCTTGCGTTTTGTCCATGATTTTAAGGTGCCGTTTGATAACAACTTGGCTGAACGAGACATCAGAATGATGAAGGTTCAGCAGAAAATCTCAGGCTCTTTTCGCAGTTGGGAAGGCGCTGAACAATTCTGTTCGCTGCGCACCTATATTTCCACGATTCGTAAACAGGGTCTCAATGTGTGGGAAGCATTAGGGTCTCTGTTTGACGATAATGTTCTCATGCCTCAACTCACACCTGTATAGTTACAGATTATTTTTGAGTCAATGCGATTCGTAAGTGCTGTCGCAGACGGTTTGTGTGTTTATCAATCTGCAATTGGGGCGGCTACCGCTTCATTTAGATGATTTTAGTGTCCGCTAAAAAGTTGAACATTGGGTAGAATTAGTTATCGAGGCTCAAAAAACTCTCGGAAATCTTGGGTATCACTCTGGAACAACCGAAGGACGACGAGAAATGAGGGCAACCGTCAGCCAATTGGCGCAGAAAATAAATACGAAACAAGCCTGTGACCAGCTGGCGTACTCGCGCAGCAGTTACTATCGGCAACAACAGACAAAAGCAGCCGTGGGTGAAGCACGCCGTGCCCCCACAACCTGCCGCTAACAGTGAACGGATATATGAAACTCCTTTTGCAATTCTTCCGCGGCATCTTCGACGACTTTTGGGGCACATTACGCGCCGTGGCCTCCTACGTCAACGAGGAAGAGAGGCGACTGGTTGTCCAGTCTGTGATCATTGGCGTCGTTGTATGGGTGGCGGTCTTTTCACTCAAGGAGAGCGTCCATTGGCTTTTCCACATCACCCTCCGTTGGCTGGAAAATGCGCCTTCGCTGTTGTTTGTGTTTGCGCCGCTGCTGTTGGGCGCGGCCGTTGTAGCCGCCATCTCCCGCGCCCACGCGGAAATCATCTACTACCGGGACAACCAGGGGCAAATCCATCAGCTTAACGACGTGGAAGGCGACGGTTTGGAACGCGCTATTTCGCTCTACTACATGTCTGAACCCACCCTCGAAAACGCCCTGACCGGCCAGGAAGGGGTGGCCGTACGTTGGCAAATGCCTACGTTTAGTCTGGCGCTGCGCAAATTTGCCGCCACTCTGGCGACTTTGGGGAGCGGCGGTAGTGGTGGCCTGGAGGCCAGTGTGGCTTTGATTGGCGAGAGTTTGTCGGCCAGCCTGTTTAAGCCGCGTAAACTGGGCGAAGAGGCGGCGACTCGTGTGACTGCTTTGCGGCGTGTGTGGTATTGGTGGCAGCCGGGCAACCCGGACCATTTACAGACGGCGCAGTTGAGCGGCATCGCTGCCGCCGTGTCTGTGCTGTTGGGCGCACCCTTTGCCGCCGCCTTTTTTGCTACCGAGGTGATGTATCGGCGACGCCCCATTGTGGAAAAGCTGATGTTTTCGCTGATTTCGGCCTTGGTCGCTTTTTTTCTGACAGACCTGTTTTCGGCCGGGCATACGGCGATTTTTGAAGTGGGGACTCATTACGTGCCGCCGTCTGACCTGCCGTATTATGGCGTGTTGGCCTTGATGTCTGTGTTGATTTCGCTGTTGAGCATCTTTTTTCGGCTGCTGCGCGGCCGTTTTGACCATGCGTTTCACCATCGTTTGCCGGGAACTTACGTGCGTCATCTGGTGGGGGCGGGGTTAACGGCCGTTACCGCCATCATCGTAGCCTGGACTTTGCAAAACGCAGGTCTGACGGATAAAGGACTCGAATTAGTTCTGGGAACAGGTGAATCGGCCATTAACGCGGCTCTGGCCGGCGAACTAACTATTGTCGAGGCTTTGGTTGCTCTGGGGGCTAAAATTATTGCCACTCTGATGACCATCACCTCTGGCGGGTCGGCTGGGCTGTTGGTTCCCTCGCTTTTTTTCGGCACGATGGTCGCTACAGCGTTTGCCGGGTGGTTTAACTACGAGCCGATGATGCTCATTGTGCCGGCCATGACGGCCAGCCTGGTCTCGCTGGTGAATGTGCCGCTGGCAGCGATCTTATTCACGGTGGAGGTGTTTGGCTCCATCTACATGGTTCCGGCGCTGTTGGCGTTGGTGATCGCCGAACTGCTGGCCCACGACAACAGCATCTACCGCACGCAGCGCGAGACGTATGACAGCCGCCAGATTCTGCCGGGCGTCAGCATTCGCCGGGTACGAATACCATCTGCCTGGGCAGATCAGACGTTGATAGACCTGGATTTTCGTAAACAGTTTGATTTGAATGTGATTGGTCTGGTGGAGCGCGGCGAACGCGACGGCCGTCCGCGCATTCGCCTGGGGACAGCTTCCACCACAAAGCTGGAAGCCGACGACGTATTAGTTGTGCTGGGGCGCGATGAACAGTTGGCGGTATTAGACACGGCCGTGGCTGAGCTTTATATGTTGGAACTACCCAGAACAGATTGACAATGGGAAAAACGTTGGCGGGAACTGGTGGTGGCCTACGTGTTATCAATCCCCTCCCAGTGGGCTTGTAGTAAGCGCCGTAAAATCTCTTGTTCCCTTCTTTGCCGATAGCGGCGCTGTTAGCGCCTACTCGCTACCGTGCACCTTTTCTCCCCTATCGCCCACCAACCGGCCATCAGCCAAAGCCACAACCTCATCCACTTGCGCCAAACCCGCCGGGCTGTGGGTGATGAGCAGCCGGCTGCGTCCTTCAGCCAGCCGGAAGATGGTGTCCGGTACTGCCTCTTCGGTTTGCGGGTCCAGACTGGCCGTTGGTTCATCCAGCAGAAGGATGGGCGCATTTGGCAGCATGGCGCTCGCCGACGCTTAACTGCATCCCCAACGCCCCTACATTATGCTGTCACCATATGTGGGTGATGAAAATGGTTGCATCATATTTTTGCGAAATCTAAATCATGACATATTGACCACAAAGCACATATATGGGTGCATCACATTCAAAATCCATGTACATAAGGGTGAAAGCTACTCGCCGAAGTCTCGTTATAGTATTAGTGTCTCCACTTCTGATGGTTAGCTTGAATCGAACCTTTTCGAGGCTTTGTGCAAAACCCTTCTTCATGCTGTCGGATCCAGTAAATTTTCTCCCTCTTCAGGGGTGCGGGAATGGCGCGCTTGCCGCTCAATTTCACTCGCCTCACTGCGTAAACCACCTTCAGCTCCTGTCGAGAGTGTTTCCGGTTCTTGTTGTGCTTCGTCCTCTGCCGTTAAATTGGCATCCCCTGGCTCAACCAGGCGCACAGTCACCCCGTTGGGGAAGATCAATTCCCGCGATTCGTCCGGCATGGAGATGTGGGCATTCTGAAAAGCCCGCTTCACCAGGCGAATCACCGACGACCTCACTTTCTGCCAACTGTGCTGACTGCCGTCTACCCAGAAATAAATTTGCAGGTTCACCGTGGCGCTGCCCAGATTTTCCACCAAAACCAACGGTTCCGGCTCCTTTAAGACCGCCGGATGTTCCGCCAGCACCTGCATGACCAGTTCCTGAGCCGTCGTAATCTTATCTTCATAGCCAATGCCCACTATAAATCCTACACGGCGGTTGGGATTGCTGGTGTAGTTGAAGATTTTGCTTTTGTAGACGGTGGCGTTGGGAATTTGGACGTGATTGCCCTCCAGGGTCATTAGGACGGTGGCGCGGGTGGTCAAAAGCTGCACGTAGCCCATCGTGTCATCAATCTCCACCAGATCGCCTGTGTGGAAGGGGTTTTGCATGCTGAGGAAAATGCTGGAGAGGAAGTTTTCGGTGATGTCACGGAAAGCAATACCAAGAACCAGTCCCAGCAATCCTGTACCGCCGATCACAGTGAGGGCAATACGGGTTAATCCGGCTATCTGAAAGACGATGTAGAGGCCCAGCAGAAACACGCCCACACCTATACCCCGGGCAATGACGTTGACCAACAGGTTGTTGGGGAGTCGGCGATGCAGGAGACGGCGGGATAGAGAAACGGCTAACTTGGCGAAAAGGGCGGCAATGAACAGCACGAACAGGCTGAAGATCATCAGGGGCAGAGCACGCACGATGCTGCGCCCTTGGGCGCGCAATCCGGCCAATGCCGGCTCAAAATCCCAGATTGAGGGTTCCAAGAGGGTGATCTGGTTCACAACGGCGGCCACGTCCTGAGTATTGCGAGCCAAGTCACCAGCCCACCTTTTGAATTCCTGGGACTCAGTCTGGCCTGTTAAAAAGACGACCCCGTTTTGTACCGTTACGTTAGGAGAGGTGAACCAGCCCGTGGATTCGAGGATGTTTTGGAGCCGTTCACTTATTTCTTCGTCACGGGCAACCGGCTGCACGTCTACCCGCTCCGGCGCTTCGATGGGCGCTTCACCGGGAACGGCCGTGGGCGTTGCCTCGGGTCTATCTTGGGCATGGGTGGGAACGGCAACGAACACCAGCCCGAGGAGAGGAAGGAGCCAAAAGAACCGCCGAAGATGTCGATCTAGGAATTTGACAAACGTGATTTTGAATACTTGACGGTCCATAAATAACCTTCTATGAATGCATTTCCAGAACAGTGGGCAGCGCCACAAGTTCCATGTCCTGGCGGGATTACTTTCGGGATAAAGACGGAGTTCATTCTATAGGAGTTTACTCTATAGGTGATACCTCTATCGTCATACAAGAAAGTCTTTGATGCAAATTTATCCGAAATGACTCATTATTGGGGCGCATTGACTCAAAAATAATCTTACTTTGCTCATCTTGTAGGATGGGTTTAGTTTCCTCCAAACAAACTTGTGACGATGTAAAGAGAGCACGAAGGCTAGAAAACGGCCGTTTCCCCGGCCCACACTTTTTTGCCCATTCCACCTGCAGCCAATGGTCATTTCCTTGTTCCACATCTTGCGTTCTGGAGACGGCCGTTGCCCCTACTTACGCCCTTTAGCCAGGAGCGGTCGTCATAGGCTGTTCGCTCACCTGCGTCAGACAATCCGCCAACGGCCGTTCCCCCCACCCTCTTTTCCTACCAGAAACGCAAATACGGTCCCGCCTGACCGCTTGCCATCATCTGCGCCAGGAAGGACAAAACGGCCGTTTCATCCCCTGCCACCTCACCCGGCGCATCGCCCGGCGAGCCGACCATGACCGAGAGTGTGTCTGTCGTCGCACCGCGTACCAGGCTCACCCGCCCCGCCAGCAGCAGGGGACGATAGGCGGCGGCGGTGGGGAGAACCTTCTCCGCGACCTCGGTGGACCAAATCGGCGATACCTGCGCATAGGTCACAGGCTGCGCGCCGCCCGTCAACCAGGCCGCTATCAAGGATTCCGCTCGGCCCGGAGACAGGAAATTCAACGCTTGTATCCCCATCCCGCCGACCTGGTCGCCCAACGTCAGGTAGTGCCAGCGACCATGCCGGAAGAGAACTGCCCGGTTGCCGTGCAGCAGCGCCGTCTCAGATTGCTCTAACTGGCGGCGGAGTGGGATGTGCGCTTCTTCGATTTCATCGTTCATCGGTGTTGTTTGTCCCTGGTGGGATGAACGGCCGTTGTTGGATTATTACCGGCAGGTGGCATAGAGGGTGGCCTGGTGGACGGCCGTTAACCAACCGGTCAACAGAATGCTCAGAGAACTTCAAGCTGTGCGCATGTGTCACTGCCGCCCGGCACTCTCTTAACCAACCAGCTAGGGGCTGTCGGCCAAGAGATTATCCACCGGCCACAGCCAGAGCGAACCATCACTGGCTAATGCCGCCAGCCAACGGCCGTCCGGCGACCAGCTTATCACCCCCATATCATTGCCCACATTGTCGTCCTGCGTGACCCCCCGATGCAACCAATGTCCAACGCGGATGGCGCGGCCAATGTTGGGGCCAGCATAGGTTGTGTGGGCGTAGAAACCGCCTGATGGCGCAAACACCTCATCGCCGATGGTGCTTTTGGTGGACACGGTTGCCCGGCCGTCCCCCACCGCCCACTGGGTAAACTTCGTCTCGTACTGCACTTCATGGGTCAGCAGGCGATCATCGTCTAGCCAGGTCAGCAGTTCATACTCGTTCAGCCGCAAAACGGCCGTTCCCTGCTGGCGGTCATACACCTCCACCAGTAGGCTGCTGGCCTCAAAATCGGGGGCAAACTCGAAGGCAACGTATCCCCCCTGCGGACTAAAGGCGGCGAGGGTGACGCAGCAGGTGTACCCCGCCCGCACCGATTCCCCCTGATAGGTGGCAATAAAATCGCCATTCCCTGTTTCTTCCCACAAAATTATTTGCCCCACCTCTTCATAGGGATTCGCGCCGGCGGCGACGAGGGCATCGCCGGTGGGCGACCAGATAACGCGGGTGATGGTTTGCCCTTCCGGGTAGCCGGCCAGCGAAACTGCCGTTGCCGTCCCATCTAATTTCACCAACTGAAGCCGATTGCCAGAGCCATAGGCCAGCCACCGGCCGTCTGGCGAAAACGGGTCGCCCGCCGGTAATGACTCGGCAGCGGCAAAGCTGGGGATGGTTGCGCCGCTGTCTACGTCATATAACTGGATTTCCCGCTGTTCGGGATGGCGCAGTGCCAGCCACCGGCCGTTGGGACTCAAAGCGGGGTCGGTGAGTGGCGCGGGGAACAGGGCGATGGGTTCAGCCCGGCCGACATCCCAGACCGCCACGCCGCCATAGGTCAGCGGTGTAGCCAATCTTGCGCCATTGGCCGACCAGCGCAAATCGAGATAGGGGGCGATGACGGGAATCCGCCCGATGACGGTTTCCGTCGCACCGTCTTCCGTAAACGGCCAGCGGGTGATACGGCCGTCGGCGTACAAACTCAATAACGTATCACCGGCAAACGCCAGCGCCAGGCGCTTTTCCCTGGCGGCTTGCCGCTCGGCCACAACCCTTGCCGCCGCCACATCCCAGACGAGGGTGAGGAAAGCGTCGCCATAAAAGGCATAACCGCCGGGCGTCACCAGCCAACGGCCGTCGGAACTAAAGGTCAGTGGCGGCGCGGCCCAATCTGGACTCGTTAACACCGCGCCGGGCAAATGCCCCACCAACTGCCCATCGTCCGGCCGGCGAAGGGCCACGCCACCGGACGGGTCGGCCAGCGCCAGCCGTTGGCCGTCGGAGGCATAGGCGATGGCCCAGGGGTCGTAACAGCCAGCCGCCGTTTGCAAATCGAGCTGTACTTCGCCTGTGTTGACGTCAAGCAAGCGCGCACAATCTTCCCCCAACGCGGGCAGGGTCAGCGTTTGCCCATCCGGCGACCAGACTAGCGACGGCCGTACGCCGGAGCTAATGCGTGAACTGGGAACCTGGCTCAGCGCACCATTCTCTAAATCCAGCAAAAAGATGGGGTCGCCCCGATTGGGGCCGATGGATTGGAAGGCCAGCCAACGGCCATCGGGGGAAAAGGCGATGTCGCTCCAGTAGACGTAAGGAGGGCTATCGGCCGTTTGCTGGATGGCACCCGTATCGGCGGAATAAACGACCAATGCGCCACTCTCCAAAATGGCGGCGATGTGCGCCCCTTGCTGGTCAGCGGCCAGGGCGACGAGCAGGGCGTCGGTGGGTTGCCACCACAACTCTTGCCCATCCAGCGTCGCCAGCGAAACGCCATTTGCCCAGCCGAGGGCAATGGCGAAGGTATCACCGGCGGGCAAGAAGACGGCGTCTAAAATCTGGCCCCGTCCTAATTGGCGCGCCGCGTCCAAGAGCAGTTGGGGCGGCGTAGGGGTCGCCGTGGGTGGCAGGGGGGTGGCGGTGGGGAATTCGGGTTGGGGCAGGTTGGCTTGGGGGTCAAGTGTGGGGTGAACGGCCGTTGGCGCAACATTCGTTGGCGTTGGCGCAACATTCGTTGGCATTGGCGCTATGGTTGTAGTGGAGGTGGGGGTGGGAACGGCCGTTACTTCTGGGGGTGATGTGCAAGCGGTGAAAACGACCGTAAGCAAACATAACATAATGAAGGGTAATACAGTCAAGACTCGTCTCATAGCCATTTTATTCCCCAACAAGCGCAAAAGATTGCACAATCTCATCCGCCATTGTCATCACTTCTACGGGCATGGCAAAGTCGCGGTAGTTTGTGCCAAAGTAATCAAGGCTCAGGGTGAAAATCAGGTCATTGATCTGAATAGGTCCGCCGCCATGATACAAAATCATCTTGTTTTTACCTTCATAGCGGAGAACATCTCGGCCAATGGTGCGCCCCATGAAGCTAATTTCACTGGTGATAGCCTCATCCATTTCGGGCACGCCGGTGCGAACGATGTGAATATCCTCCTCATCTTGCCGCTTGAAGCCAATGGACAAAACGATGTTGTTGGTGCGATCTGGCCGGTAGGATAGCTGGATGGCGTTCTGATCGTCGGGAGTGCCATAAACCTTTGCCGGTCGTAAGCGCCATTCGGGGGGCGCGACGAAGGAAAAGCCGTAGGTCTCGTTGACGTATAGGCGATCAATCAACTCAAAAGAGGCCACAATGGCGTCGGCCATTTGCATGATTTCTGGGGTGAGTTCGGCCGTTTCATAGGATGTGCTGAAGTCATCGAGACTCAAGGTGAATAGCAAATCATTGGCGCGGATAGTCGCCGCGTTGTTATAGAGGACTGCTTTTTCTTTGCCTTCGTAGCGCAAGATGTTCCGGTCAATCTCTCGTCCTAAAAAGCTGACTGTGCCTGTTGTCGTCAGATCCCCGGCGGCGACGCCGGAACGAACGATAGCGGTTTGCTTGTCATCAAACCATTTGAAGCCGATGATCAACCTTGTCTCTGGTTGCGGCAGGTAATTGAGGCAGATGTAGTTTTGCCCTTCCACCAACTCCCATTCTGGCGGAAAGGTGAAGGCGAAGCCGTAGGCTTCGTTAGCGTACCGGGCCCACGTCTCGCCTGTTTCGGGATGGGGTTGTGTGGGCAGACCGGTTAACGGCCGTCGGTCACATTGAGGCAGGAATAGGGATAAATCCCGATCTCCTGATGGCGTTGGAGTGGGTGTTGGTTCTGGGACGTTTATAGTTGGCGTTGCTCCATCTGGCATGAGCGGCGGTGTGGTATCTACGACTATCGTCGGCGTTGTTGGGGTTGGAGTAACGGCCGTTTCCCCTGTGTGTAGTATCGCTGTTGGTGGAACGGCCGTTGCCGTCCCCACCAATTCATTCCCCGTAGGCGAAGTACAACCCGTCAGAAGTGCCAGCCAAAAGCTCAAGAAAACGATCGTTTTACTCATCGCAAACTCCCCGTTCGCTATTACCAAAAGTCGCCGGTAAGGGTAAAGGCTGAGGTGAATATGACTCTCCAAACTACCATAGTGGGGGCAACGGCTGTTGCCCGCCTATGGCGAAAGGGCCTAATTTCTATTGTAGGACAACGGCCGTTGCTCTGACAGACGTTTAGCCATTGACTCTACAGCGTTTCACCGGCGTCTGTCCCATAGGAGCAACTATTTGGGTACGGTCAGGGTGTCCATCAGGCGGCGGGTGGCGGCGGCGATGTCGGCGACGGCCGTCTGGAAGGCCAGCTCATTGGTGCGTGACGGTTGGCGATAGCCGCTCACCTTGCGCACGAATTGCAAAGCGGCCAATTCGATTTCTTCATCGGTGGGCGGCCGGTCGGGTAAACGAAGCTGTTTGATGTTACGACACATGATTTCTCTCCTGTCCACTGTCTGGCGAAACCAGGCGGCGGGAGCAAGTTATGGGGCCGTCCGCCATTGGGCGGCTTTTCCCTATATAATGGGCAAAACGACCGTTTCGCGCAAACGGCCGTTCACTAACCAAAAGGCAGGCAGTGGATGACGATGACCAGCAAACGAATGACACTGTGGACGGGATTGCTAGGGCTGATTGTCTGGGGGTGGGGTTTGGTCGGTACACGGCCGTTACAGGCCGCCGGCGTGGTGGGGACGGGCACGCCGGGAAGCTGCACGGCGGCGGCGCTCACGGCGGCGCTTGGTGGCGGCGGTAATGTCAGCTTCAACTGCGGCCCTGCGCCCCACACCATCACCCTGACCGCCGGGCAAACGATTATGACCGATACGGCCGTAGACGGCGCCGGCCTGATAACCATCAGCGGCGGCGGGACGACGCGCCTGTTCAATGTGCAAAATGGGGCGGCTTTCACCGTGCGCGGTCTGCGGCTGGTGGACGGCCGGGCCAACGACAACGGCGGGGCCATCTACGCCGAACGGCTGAGTACGCTCACCATTGAGAACTGTACGTTTCAGGACAACGTGGCCGCCAATGGCGGGGCCATCGCCACCAACGGTTGGGGAGCCAATGACGCCGGGGTCGTCGTGACCATTAGCGACAGCGCCTTCGACGGCAACACCGCCACTGCGCCGGGCATTCCGGGCGGCGGCAACGGCGGCGGGGCGCTGTACCTGTCCGGCGGTTCGGCGGCGACGGTCAGCGACAGCCTTTTTACCGGCAACCAGGCCAGCAACGGCGGGGCGATTCACCTGCTGCACAGCAACCTGCTGGCGGTGGGAACCACCTTCACCGGCAACAGCGCCCAGAACGCGGCGGGTGGTGGCGGCGGCGGCGCGATTTATATGGACGGCACGAAGGCTCTCAGCGGCCAGGTGCAGCTTGTGACCAGCACCTTTCGCCAGAATACGAGCAATCAATTGGGCGGGGCGATATTCAGCTTCCCCGAAGGTTCCGGCGCGACCCTCATTGACCAGAGTACCTTCGACGGCAACGTCTCCACCAACCGCGGGCAGGGCGGGGCGATTTACCATCAGAGCGCCCTGGGCATTGGGCCGCTGACGATTACGCGCAGCCTGTTTGCCAACAACCGGGCAGAAGCCGGGCCGCTGAACATGGCCAGCCAGGGTGGGGCGTTGTGGCTGCTGGACGCGCCGGTGACGATTGGCAACAGCGCCTTCACCGGCAACAAAGCCATCCATTCCCAAAGCGGTAGCCTGGCAGCCGACGACTGGCAGCGCGGCTTCGGCGGCGCGATTCGTACCAGCAGCGCCACGACCATCATCAACAGCACCCTGGTGGGCAACGACGCCGGGTTTGTGGGTGGGGCCATCGCCGGGGCGGCCAACGTGCAAAACAGCATCATCGCCAGCAATACGGGCGGCAATCCTTGGGACATCCAGCAAAACTGCACGGTGGAACTGAACAGCGGCGGCGGCAATATTCAGCACCCCCAGAAGACGACGGGCAATTGGAATGATTATGAGTGTTTTGGCGGGCAAACGGCCGTCAATCCCCAGGTTGGCGCTCTGTCCGACAATGGCGGGCCGACATTGACAATCCCGCTGCTGGCGGGCAGTCCAGCCATCGACGGTGGTCTGAACGCTGACTGTCCGGCCACCGACCAGCGCGGTTTCTTCCGCATTGACGGGCAGTGCGACGTGGGAGCGTACGAAGCGGGGGCGGTGGTTTTTGTGCCGTCGCAGTGGGTTTACCTTCCCCTGGCGACGCGATGAGGGAGTGATGGTCACGCATACAGGGCGGTCAATCATGACGGCCGTTTTCCACTTCACTTTCCCACAACTGGCAGATAAACGGCCGTCGCACCATAAACACCCCGACCGTAACGGCCGTTGCCCTGCCAGACGCTTAGCCATTGCCTCAACCATATTTCATTATTTCATCAACGCCTGTTCCATAGGAGCCGCTATTGGAGCACGGCCAGGGTGTCTCCAATTGTAATCGGAAGGGAAAGAAGCGTTTGTTTTCAGCGATGAGGCCGATGGTGGGATTCATGGCCTCATCGGTCAGGGCGACGTCTCCCGCGCCAAAGTCCACTGAGGAAACGGCCGTGCCCTACCACAGCGCCACATGGTCTTCCGCCCAGCCTGTCAGGTCTTGGACCGATATTTCCTGGCCTTCTGTGGTGGTGATATGCCCGGCATAACGGCCGAACAGTTGATGCACCTCTGAGCTGTACCAGCCCCACGTTGCTGGCAGCCACCCGCTCCAGGAAGGGAGACGGCATACAAGGCGGCTTGCGTCCGGCTGGGGACGCCCAATTTGCTTAAGATGTTGCTGACATGGGTTTTGACGGTCTTTTCGCCTATGCCGAGTTCGAGGGCAATTTCTTTGTTGGCTCGCCCCAAGGCCAGCAAGCACAGCACTTCAGTTTCACGTTCGGTCAGTTTTTCGGGGCTTTGGGGTATGGGCACTTCCTGAATCAGACGGGCGGCGACTTGCGGCGAAAGCTGCACCTGACCGGCAGCGGCGGCTTTGATTGCCCGGCATAATTCGTCGGCATGGGTATCTTTGAGCAGGTAGCCGATGGCTCCGGCGCGCATGGCGGCCATGATGGAGGCGTCTTCCAGGACACTGGCCAGGGCGATGACTTCGGTTTCGGGGTATTCGCGGCGGATAACGGCCGTTGCCTGAATCCCATCCATCACTGGCATGAGCAAGTCCATCAACACCACGTCCGGTTTCAGATCCGCCACCAGGCGGACGGCCTGTTCCCCGTTTTGCGCTTCCCCGATAATTTCCAGGTCCGCATCCAGTTCGAGAAACATTTTCAGACCCTGACGAACGACCGTATGATCATCAACTAGCAAAATTTGAATTGTCATAAGGCATTTTCGGAATAATAAATAAGCCTTCAATGCGAAAATGCCTCAAATGAAACAGGTTTGGAACGTGTCGTTCTGTTTAGTGATACCGTCTTTGCCATTGCCATCACCCTGCTGGCCCTGGACATTCGCCTGCCGGTTGCGGTCGCCCATCTCACCAACCAGCAGTTGATGACCAATTTGCTCGCCATCTGGCCCAAATATCTAAGCTTTGTCATCAGCTTTCTGGTGATTGGCAATTTGGGGATTGCGCACCATCGCCGCTTCTCGCTCATCACGCGCTACGACAACCGCCTGCTCTTGCTCAATCTTCTTGTTTTGATGTCCATCGCCTTCATCCCTTTCCCCACCTCGGTGATCAGCGAGAACGGCAACCGTACGGCGACAATCTTCTATGCTTTAAGTATTACCATGACCGGTCTGCTTTCTGCGCTGCTGTGGTGGTACGCTTCCTGGGAAAATCGGCTGATTGACGAGACTATGGGCAAGGATGTGGCCCATCGCAGTTTGCTCGCTATTTTGACAACACCGGCCGTTTTTCTACTTTCAATTGGCTTAACCTTTATCAATCCTGATTTGGGAAAGTTTTCGTGGATACTAACTGCCCCGGCTATCCTTATGCTTAGATAATCGGAGCAATTCGGAGATACCCGGCCAGATGAAAGGATACCGCTGGCGAATTCAAAACAGGCCGAAAATCGGTGTTGAAACAAACGGATTTTGATCGTTTTTTGAGCTTGAAGCGGCTAATTTTTGTGATTTTCGGAGCGACGGAACAATTCGCCAGCAGTATCATTTCATGTGGTCGGGTGTCTGAGACCACTGCACGGCATAGCTAATTGCCGCTGAAAGTATGCCGCCTAACCTTACGATAGGTGGCCTTAGCGCACTTGTGACCTCATTTTATTTTAGCCATAACGTCTCCGACTATACATAAGAGAAACGGCCGTCTCAACCACAAAAAGCCCCTATTCTCGGCCAATACGTTCAATGAGCTGTTGCCATTCAGTCGAATCTTGAAGGATGGTTAAGTGAGGGCTTTTTTTCATTTCATAGAGATCATCAAAACCAGCCTCTATCGCTTTGTGCAAGTGGAAGATGGCTTTTGTCCGATCACCTAAACCCGCACACGCTGCCGCGGTTAAGAACTGCCCGTACTGCACCAACATTTCCTTATCTGATGCAAGCATCTGCCCGGTAACAGCATGTACCTGTTCAAAGCGATGAGCATCGAGATGGCTCCAGGCCAGATTGATGAAATAGCCGATTTCGGGGAAGATGATGATGTACTCTTTTGGCTCATGAAGCAACTGTAGACCCAACTTTTGGGCGGTGCGAATGGAGGGAATGTTGGAAGCGGCCGCATCCCAGTTAATTTGTCTCAAGCCCTGATGAGCCACTGCGTAAGCAATAGTGGCGGCTGAGGTGGCGACAGCCAGTCCGCGACGACGATAATTTTCCTCAGTTACCAGCCTAATTTCGCCGACATCCCCGAAGATGAAGTCTATAACGGACCAGGCGACGGGGGAACGGCCGTTTACCGCCACAAATCCAAACGCCATCTCATCCGGCACAATTGCTGCCTTCCGCAAATCCAAAACCTTTTGCACATCTTCCGGCAGATCACCATCTACCTCATCCCGAAGCGCTTCACCAATAAAACGAAGGTCAAACCCCTCCGGTAAAGCAGGGGCTGGCACATCATATGTCGGTGTGGCAGCATAAAGACAACGGGGCATCTCAATCGGCTGGCGGTCATCAAGTAATCCTGCCAAAACCTTAAGCCAGGCTGATGAAGGATCAACAAAGAAGAGAACTTTCGTGTTTTCACCGATGTGTTTTTTTTCAGTCAGTTCATCTTTTAACGCCTGGTTGAAGGTCTCATTGCCAGGATCGCCAATCAGATCACACCACGCATCTTTGATGACTAATGCACTGCGGGGTTGATTGGGGTTATCCACAACAATCTTGCCGGGATATTTGCCGGCTACAATGCCCTGGCAATAGAGAGAGGGCCTGTCGTCTTCACCAAAAAGAGGCTGAATTTGATGATATTGTTTAGGTGTTAACAAATGGAGCATCATTAAGGAAATCCTTTTTGATTTATTGGTTATAACGAAAGATTGTAAAATCTAATTTGATGTTTGTCAAATCAGATTGCACAATTCATTTATGATAAATTCACAACAAACAGGGATGGAACATCGTGGAACAAATGGATAATATTGAAATTAAGGACGCTTCTTCAATGAGTGAGATGGAGCGCTTAGAGGCAATGTTCAAACAGATAACCAACAAAGCCATTGACAATTATCAAAAGGAACTAGAGATGGCTCGGGCAATGGGTGACGAAGAAGCCAAAAGACTTTTGCACATTCAAATAAGCATCTTTCGTCATTTGCAGAGCATTTTTAGTTTCTCGAAACAGTATGCGACGGATGCACGGTGGCGAAATGACGGCGAAAAATAATAAAATGGATACAGAAAAAAACCTGGAGGCACGCGCTTTATTGTTGAAGCCAGATGCGTACCGGGAGAAGGTATTATGCATCTTTTTTAGACACGGCCGTCTCCACAAAATCCCCTCCCAACTCAAAAAACAGCGCATTGTTCTGGAACACAGCGCCCAAGAATTTGAACCGGAGCGCGATTATAAGGAGA
Source organism: Candidatus Leptovillus gracilis (assembly GCA_016716065.1). NCBI lineage: Bacteria > Bacillati > Chloroflexota > Ardenticatenia > Promineifilales (SeqCode) > Promineifilaceae (SeqCode) > Candidatus Leptovillus > Candidatus Leptovillus gracilis. The sequence goes on from JADJXA010000003.1 coordinate 329,245, forward strand.
TGGAACTAAATCGCATTTTAGTCGAGTTCAACGATGATGTGGCCTGGCTGCGCCGCTCCCTCATTGAAGGGGCACGGGTAACAAACGTGTAACGAGCGCCACCTTCTCGAGTAACACTACTTCTAAAAGGTCTATATTCTGCTATAGAATGTCGTGTTGCACTCGAGAGGTGGGCGGATATCGTACAGTTGTTACCCGTACCCCATCACCTGTTTTCGACCAATTTTGAATTCGCCACCAATATCCTTTCATGTGAACAGTTCTCGGGGGGTCAGGGGGTAACGGCCGTGGCCGGCAGTCCATTGTTCACCCGCTGGAGCGCTGTTGAGGCCTCCAGGCCATCTGGGCGAAATTCGAGAGCGCGGGAGAGCGCGGCCTTCGCCTCTTCTGGCTGTTGGGCAGCGGAAAGCTGGTAGCCATGGTAGAGGTAGGCTGCGTACAGCCGGGTTTTCATGTCAAAATCATCCGGCGTTTGAGCCAAAATTTGTTCCAGGATGCGGATCGCTTCCGGCCAGTTTTCGGCCATCCAGGGTTCGTAGAGGCTGTTTACCAGCGCCGTCAGATCGGCGGCGGGGGCGGTAGCGGCGGCTGATGCGCCGTTAACGGCCGTTCCATTTGCGCTACTGGGCGATATTTCCAGGAGCGGCGCAGCTTCGGGTACTGCGCCGGTAGCCAGAGGCGACGTGTAAAGCGCCAGACCCAAATCCAGCGTGGATTGCCCCTCGCCCTGGGCAAGCTTCACGCCGCTCAAGGAGACGCCCGGCCAGGTGGTCTCCTCAAAACGGCCGAGAAAATCCAACAATTGCAGCACCGGCCCCGTCACCTGTACGGTGAACGCCTGCACGCTGTACAAAGCGTTGGGCGCAACCGGTTCGGCGGCGGATTGGGCCTGCAGACCGGTGATGGTGACGCTGCTGCTGGCGGCGTAACGGTAAAGGCTGTCCAAAATTGCCGCCGCCTGGGCTTCGCTCAGGAAGGCGCCGGTGGTTGCATTCAAATTCGACTGAATGTCGGCCAGTTGGGCTTGCAGCGCCTCGGCGGAGTTTTGTTCGGCCTGTTCGCCCTGGCGCGAGTTTTGTTGGGCGGCCAATAGTTGCGCGGCCAATTCCTGCCGGGCTGTCCACTGGGGCAAGACGTCGGTAGACAGAAAATAACCAAACCAAACCACGGTAATGACGATGAAGGCAATCGCCAGAACAGATAACATGTTATTGCGGATCGTGTCGCGTAAATCGTATAAGACGTCCATGGGTTATGTACTCACTACTGCCCTTTCAATTCCACGATGATGACAAAAGCGACGGTGTTCATGGGGACGGCGCCGGTCAATGGCTGGGTGATTTGTTTGGCGAGGATCAGGCGGCGGGAAACGGCCGTTTCCCCACCCTGCCCCATCGTCAAAACCAGCCCATTTCCCTGCCCGGTCGGGTCGCTGCTGACCGGCGGAGGATCTACCTGTAACGTCACCGTCACTTCGCGGCGGCACAAAGAAGCCCAGGAAAAAGTGATGGTCGCTTCATACGTGCCTGGTGGCAGGCCGGTGATATTGGCCGTCACGTCCATCAGGCTGGGTGCGCCGCCTTGATTGAGGCTGATTTGCAGCCAGGGCGCGCTGGTAACGGCCGACCAATTCAGCGTACTGTCGCCAAAAATTTGCACAGATTGGTTGGGCGGATTGTCACCGCCGGCGGCTACCGGGCCATAAGCCAGTTGCTCCAGGTTCAGACTCAGGGCCGGCACTTCCAGGACGGCGATGTTGTAGGTGGCGCTGGGACTAAACTGCTGCATTTTGTTGGTGATGTTGGCAACGGCCGTGCCGTCCACCGACGTCGCCGGGAAACAGACCGATGAGGCAAAGTTGCCTGTGCCTGGCGGGGCGTAATCGTCATTTTCCCACTGGAGACCATCGAGCGTCACGCGCAGAAATGTATCAACGCCCAAAGCCAGATTCGAGGTGGCGACCTGGTAAAAACGCCCGCCCTTGGTGATAAAACTGGCGTTGTCCACGTCGCCCTGAGGGAAGAAATTGCGGGTTTGTGTCTCGCCCACCAGGATGACCGCCGGGGTGGGGTCATCGGGTTCAAACTGGTCACGCAGGTCCGGGGTATCGGTGGGATTGGGCACTACGGTGGGCGGCGGCGGGGTATCGGTGGCCGTAGGGCCAGGCGTGGGAATGGTTTCTTGCACAAAGAGCTGGTAGCCCATCTGCCCGCCAAACTGCCCGCGATTGGTCACCTGGATAAAGACCTGCACGTCGCCGCCGATGCTTTGAACGCCAATTTCTGAGGCCAGAGTTCCATCTTGCTGGTCATCGTTGACGTAGACCTGCCCGCCGATGGTCACGGTGAGTACGGTGTCTACGCCGGGGGAGAGGTTGGTGGTGGCGATGGTGTAGAAACGGCCGTTCTTCGCCAAAAACCAGGCGTTGTCCACGTCACCGGCCGGGTAGAAATTGCGCGTCTGCACTTCGCCAACAAAGATGGGCTTAGCCTGGATGTCGTCAATCTCGTAGGCGTCGCGTAAATTGGGTGTGGGGGTGATGCTGGGCACGGCCGTCGGATTGGTCGGCGGGCTGGCGTTTGTGGCGGTGGCGGCCGTTGTGGGCGAGGGGGCGATAGTCACTGTGGGCGTGGGTGAGGTCGTTGGCGTGATGACGGGATGGGGCGTAGGCAGCAATGTGATAGACTGTACAACAACCCGCGAAAACTGCCCGGAGGCTTCTAACTCCTGCGCGTAGGCGATAACAGCCGTGTCATCGGCCGCTTCCCCGGAAATAGTCAGGCGATTGTCGATCTGCTCTACCCCCAGGAGGGTAATCTGATTGGTGTCTGTCTTGATGGCGCCTACCACGGCAGGCCAATCAACCTGCTGCGCGCCCTGGCTGGACTGCACAGCGGCCAGACTGTTTGACACAGTTTGGGCTTCTACCACTCTGGTCTGCAAGGCGTCTGCCATAGGATTCGCCGCCGGGCCACCGACTTCAGCCATTTGTAACTGGCTTAATTCGCTCTCTAAACGTTGAGTGTCGGCGCGCACGGCCGTAGCCACCAGGTACAAGGGCACAAACAGCACCAGCAGGCCTAAAGCGACCAACCACAAGATGACGGGCCGCCGTGAAGGTGTGGAAGTTTGATCCGCCAGAACCGTGTCTAGATCATAAGAAGATTCGCGCATAATGGTTACTTCACTTGAGTTATGATGTCTTGCCTTTTCGGAAACAGGACTCACAAACCACAACCGTCTGCGAGTTGTTTGAAACCATTATATAAAGGGGCCAGCGCGAGGGACGGAAAAGAAACGTGAATATTACGGGTAGGAAGCGATAAGATAGGGGGATAGTTGGGAGTTGGGAGTGGGGAGTTGATAGTTGGGAGTTGGGAGTTAGAGGGGGGTGTAGAGGAGGGCGATGAAGACGCCGAGGCACAGGAAGGGTGCGTAGGGGATGTGGTAGCGACGGCCGTAACCGCGCAGCAGCAGGTAGGCGGCGGCCAGTCCACCCAATCCTACGCCCAACAACAAGGGCCACAACACGCCAGGGAAACCGAAGATCAGGCCAATCAGCGCCGCCAGTTTCACGTCGCCGCCGCCCAGGTCGCCGGGGCGCAGCCAGGCAGCCAGGACAAACGCAGCCAAAGCCAGCCCACCGCCCAACAACACGGCCGTCCACGACTGTTCCCCAACCGCCAGATGATAGACCAGCGTCAGCGCAATAGCCGGGAATACCAGCACGTTCAAAACCAGCCTGTATTTACCATCAATCAAGGCGATCAACAGGAAAAATGCGTACAGGACCAGAGAGAGCCATTGCCCACGCGGGCCGAAGTAAAAACAGACAACGGCCGTCATCCCCCCCATCACCCAGGGCCAGCCGGCTGTCCACCGCGACTGGTGAGCCGGGCGCGGCGCTTTGTTCAGGCGGCAAGGCAAGAAGTCGCTGAGCCAGTTCAACGACCAACCCAACAAAAAACCAAACACCAGCCAGAAAATATCCATGTCAGGCCATCTCCCGGTTCTTTTGCCGCAGTTGGCGCAGCATGTGGGCGCTGCGGTCGGCCAGTTGAACCATATTGACGTCGCCCAAACCTTGCAACAACGTATCGTAATGGGCCAGTTTGTCGTCTTCGTCGAAGATACCGTTCAGCAAGGCCTGAATTTCACCGGTCGCTTCACTGAGCAGTTTTTCGGCCGCCTCTTCCGGCGGCGGTTGATTGGCCGCAGGCGCAGCGGCGTTGGTCGGATTTTGCACGGCCGTTGCCTGTTGTTCAGCCGTCGGTGTGGCCGCGTTGGCCGGGTTTGGTGGCGTCTGTTTACCATCTCCAGCCTGGACTGCGCCGGATTGCCCAGCCCCACCGCCACTGGCGTTGGCCTGGTCGCCGGGGTTCGCTTGCTGCGCGGCATTGGCCGCCGGGTCAGGCGAAGCGCCCTGGCCGGTGTTGGCGGCCGTTTCGGTTCCGCCTTTGTTTTGCCGGGCGGCGTTGGTGGCGGAAACGGCCGTTTGCTCATCCTCGTCCATGTCGGCTTCCGCTTCAGCGCCAGCCAGCAGACGCCGCTCTTCTTGCTTGCGGATTCTGGCCTGCTGCGCCATGGGGAACAGGGCCATGCCCAAGGCAGCCACGAAAAGGCCAACGGCGGCAACGGCCGTTATCAAAATCGCTTTCTGCCCCAAAATTACGTCCATCAGGTTCAGGTCTACTTGCGGCATGACCATCGCTTCCCCCAAAGCGACGTATCGCTCACGAGCCAGCGGATCGGCCGCTTCCTGGATCAGCAATGTCAGGGTCGCGGCCAGCGCCTCGTCGTCCCAGGCTGCCAGCCGAGACTGCGCCTGGGCCACGTCGCCCGTCAGGTCATATGCTTCGGCGGCCATCGCCACGTAAATCCGCTGATGCTCCGCCGACAACTGCGCCGGCGAGACGTTGATCCACTGCACCGGCCACAACCACCAGCCAATGACCAACCAGCCCAGCAGCAGCCCACCGCTAAAAACCAGGGGAAGAAGAAGGCGAAACGGCCGTTTGGATTTAGACATAAAACGTCATTCCTCAATCATGCGTCAAAACCAAAGTCTGCCGGAGAAACCCTCAGGGCTAGGGACACGGGGGTGTCCAAATATTCCAAATCCAGGACCTTGGTCTTCAGGTTTCTCGGAAAATCCAGGCCAGAAAATCGGTGTAAACTGGGTCTGTTCATCCGCAAAACTCCAAGGGTTTATTTCCCAGGAGACGGGGTCATTTTCCACTCTTCGGAGAGATTGCCAAGTCAAATCGTCAGCAACCGGGGTCTTTACGTACCCTCAATCACCGAAAATCGGTGTAAATCTGTTAAATAGATCAATCAACAACTGCCGCTAATACCCGACATAAACAGCAGCACAGCCAGGTAAAGCGTGAGCTTAAATTTATACCCGCCATCACTGGCGACGATGGCCATCGCACTGATGACCGCCAACAACACCACCATCATGATGGTGATGGCGTCCAGGAACTGCATCTGCTGCGGGCTAAAATTTGCCAGCGGCATTGCCAGATTTTCCGAGGCCAACGCCGACTGATCGGCGGTCATGGCCGATTGCATCAGGAGCAAAAAGTTGTGGATGATCTGCAGCACAAAAACCATCAACGCCGCGACCACGACGTGCATCACCAGGGTAAGCCAGACAAAGGTGCTGACCACCGTGCGTCGTTTGGCGCGCAGCATCGCGGTGCGCGAAGCAAACATAGAGCAAAGAAATCCCACTTGTTCCGGATCGCCGCCCAGGCGCACCGCTTCGTAAAAGATGCCGGTGGCCTGACGAATCAGGCGGCTGCCGGTCTCGTTGCCAAAGCGCTGCCAGCAAACCACCGGGCTGACCAGAGCGCGCAGGCGCGTATCCAATCGCTTCACATCGGGCTGAAGCTGGGGGAAGGAGCTGATGTCTATTTTGGTGATGGCTTCTTTGAGGGTGGTGCCGGTGGAAGTGGCCATGCCACCCACCGAGCGCAAAAAGGAGCTGATCTCCGCGTCTTTTTTGGTGATCTCGGTGTCGGCGCGAGAACTGACAATACCCAGAGGCAATAAAGCAACCGATACACCAACCAGTACCCACGCCGTGCCAAAGCCAAGAAATACCAGAATGCCACAGAGAAGAACGGCCGTAGGAATAATAATCCGGCTCAATTGCAGCGTGCGCCGCTGCGCCGCCGACCCGATGGACGACGGGATGATCATCTCTTCTTGTGGGGCAGCGCGTGAAAGAATCCAGGCGCCAAAAAACCCCATGACAATCGCCGTAATCACCAATCCGGTAATCATGCCCGTGCCCATGGAGTAAATCATGGTGGATACCAGGTTAATGATCACGATCAGGGCCACGGAAACCACAATCGAAGAAAACGCATCCGACCACTTTTTCAGCGATTCCAGGTCACGCTCGTAGGCATTGTCATACACATTTGCCTGCACCTCCGCTTCGCGGGCCAGGAAAGCGGGCAAAGGCTCACCAGACCGCATCGCGTCGGACAGGCGCAGCAGGAAGCTTTTGATCTCGTCCGAGGGCGCTTTATTGGCCACCGTACGGCACGCTTCCGGGTAGTCGAAACGAAGTTCGTTGACCAGCAAGTTGATGGCTATAAAATAATTCGCCGCCGGTGAACCGGACTCTGCGGCCATTTCAAACGTTTTACTGCGCGAGATGCCGGCAGCGGCCGTGGCCGACATATACGTCAACTGGTAAAACTGGTCAAAAGCCGTAATGCTCTTAAATTTATAAGAGTTTTTGGCGATGGGCTTCGGCAAGGATTTGGAAGAAGTCATCAAAACCACGCACTCCTTTTTCTTTATGCAGCCGTTGAAAAACGGTTGCCCGGCGTTTTAATTCGGTATAAATCATTTTGCGTTTTTGGGGTGGAATGCCTCGCCTCATGGCAATGCGCTCTTCTAGCAAGAAACTGTTCATGTAGCCGGGAAACTCGAATGTGTCATTCGCCGGGTTCCAACGAAAAGTTTCCAAGAAGGAGAAACTTTCTGTATACGGGTCGTAGCCGATGATTTCATTGATGCTAAGAATACGGCGGGCCATTTTTTTGTCGGCCAAACGCACGGCCGATTGCACGATGGCGACGTTGAGATTGTCTATATAGGTCTTGGGTACGTTGATGGGGTCGCCGGTGAGACGTTGGATAAGTTTTTCAACGGATGCGGCGTGGAAGGTAGACATAACGCCGTGGCCGGTCTGCATGGCCTGAAAGGCGATGCGCCCCTCTTCGCCACGAATCTCACCGATGATGATGCGATCCGGCCGCTGCCGCAGCGCCGCTCTGAGTAGATCGAACATGCCCACGCTGCCCCCTGCGGACTCGCGCCCCATATCGCGGGTGACTTCCCGAATCCAGTTTTTGTGGGGAACCATCACTTCAGGGGTGTCTTCAATGGTGATGATTTTGGCTTCCGGCAAAATGAAGGTGTTGATGGCGTTCAACGTCGTCGTTTTGCCGGAGGCTGTGGCCCCGACAACAAAGACGTTCATCCCCTCCTCCATGATGAGCGAAAGGTAGGCGGCCATGGTGTAGTCCAGTGTGCCAAATTCGATGAGTTCCAGGATGCTGGTGGTGGAACCCCCAAATTTTCGGATGGTAAAGTTGCTGCCGCGTTTGGAGATTTCACGGCCGTAGACGATGTTAATACGTGACCCGTCCGGCAGCACGGCGTCCACAATAGGGTTGCGCACCGTGACCGGGCTTTTGATCCATTCGCCCAGCCAGACGGCGAAATCGTCGAGTTGGTCCAGGGTTTCAAAGTTGATGGTGGTTTGCAGGCTTTTGAAGATTTTGTGTTCAACAAAGATGGCCCCAATGCCGCTGCAACTGATGTCTTCTATGTAGGGGTCCAGCAGCAAGGGCTGCAAGGGTCCCAGCCCGACTTTGTCGCGTAGGACGCGGTAGCGCACGCCTTCCAGTTGTTGTGCGGTGACGTAAATAGGGTCGGTTTTGCTTTTTTTAGCGGCGGCTTTGGCTGAGGGGGTACGGCCGTTGCCATTTCCATTTACCTGCGGTGGCTCCGTTGTGCAAATCTGGTCAAGCAGCTTCAGCAATATCTGCTTCTTTTCTTCTTCGTTTATTACTTCCCCAATGTCTTCGGCCCATTCCACCAGACGTTCGTCAATCTTCAGCATCACCTCATCCAGACTGACCATTACGGTCGGCTCAATTGAGACGTAGTGATCACGCGCCGCCACAGCGTCCGGGTAAATGTGAACATACAGACCGCCGTCAATGGGGTAAATAAGATTGCGCCGTTCCAACAGTTGCAGCTTGCGTGTCAGCTTGGGGTAATACATGGGAATCCCAATATCGCCCAAGGGAACCTGGTGCAAATAATCCGCCAGGAAATCCGCTTGTTCGCACGCATCGCGCAGCGGCGGCGGCAGCACCAGTTGCAGGCTGCACCCCACACCATGGTCGCACTGCGCGCCACCTGTCTGAAAGGGGAAAGGAAGGACTGATTGAGACATAGTGTTTAGTCGTTTGGTTGAATAGCCGATTGGTTGAATAGTCAAGTAGTCGAGTTGCCATGACGACAGACTACCAGGCTACCCCTTTACTTTGCTCACCGGAATGACGCGCATGCCCCAGCCGGGTTCCACTTCAAAGCTGACAATGTTGCCAGTGGTTTTGTCTGCGCCACGAACTTTGGTGACTTCTAACGTTTTAACCAGTTTTTTGCCTACTTCCTCGGTGCGAAGCTGCAAATGAGCGTCGCACAACGAGCGAATGCGCACCAACAATTCGCTGTTGAGCGCGTGAGAATGCAAAATGAGGATGATGCTGCTGCCGCGCGCGCACAGCCGCTTGCATTCCTCAAAGAAACCTAATACCTCTTCAATGGTAGATTGACCGATAGCCAGTGTCAGCGAATCCACGATGATCATGTCGCGGCTGGTTTCCTGGCCCATGGCCTGAAGCAGCAGGCGGGGAGCGGCGTTGCCCAGTTGGGACAATTCCATCGGGTAGATGTGAATTTTGCCCAGGAGCAAATAGTCCAGAATGTCCAGGTCCAGGCTGCGCATTTGCTTCACCAGGCTTTTGACGTTGTTTTCGCTGGTAAACAGCGAGAGGGTGAAGTTGTCGTTGAGCGAGCCAAACATCATCTGCTGCGAAAGGACGGATTTGCCGGCCCCGGAACTGCCTTCGACGAGGGTGAGAGAACCGAGGGGAATGCCACCGCCCATTTTGCTGTCTAGCTCGCCATTGCCAGAGGAGATGACGGTTTTTTGTGGCCCTTTGCGGCCCAGGTATGGCAGGATTTTAGTGACCAGCGTGACGGCATCGAAGGGTTTGATCAGGTAATCGTCTACGGGCGATTCGTGGCCGATGGTGAGGCTGTCTAGCTCGCTTTCGTTGGCGAGCATGATGAGGGGGATTTCGGCCGTTTCGGGGTCGGCGCGCAGATAGCGGGCGACTTCTTCGCCGCCCATGCCGGGCAAAAATATGTCCAGCAGGATGAGGTCGGGTATTTCGGTCACGGCCGTTTTCAATCCCGCGCCATCGTCAATCGCAATCAACACCAGGTAGCCCTCTTCCTCCAGAAGACCCTGAATCCACTCCAACATCGGCACGTCGCCTTCGATGATCAAAATCTTCTGCGCCATGTCAATTTCCGCCGCTCCAGATTAACGAACGCACCCGTTCCACCAAAACGGCCGCTTTCACCGGCTTGGTCAGAAAATCTGATGCGCCGACACGGTAGCCCTGTAGCTGGTCGCGCACCCGTTGGGCAAAATCTACCGGGTCGGTGGCCGGCTTGTCTATCGCGCCGCGAGCAGAGAGCATGAGGATGGTAAGAACGGCCGTTTCCGGGTCCTCACGCAACCGGCGACATACCTGAAAACCATCCAATCCCGGCATCATAATGTCCAAAATCACCAGGTCCGGCTTCAAGTCGCGGGCTTTGGCTATGCCATCATGCCCGTTGTACGCCGTGAACACCTCATAACCATGCCTTTGCAGCACCCGTTCCACGATGTGCAGGGTCAACGGATCGTCGTCTATCGCCAGGATACGATGCGGCCGATTCATTGGTCCTCGTCGCAGGCGAGCAATGTCTGGGTCCGCAAGACCCACCCAGGCTGCTCGAAAAAGAAAACAATACGGCCAATTTCGGCCGTCAGGTCAATCAGACGTTCAGCCGCGCCTTCCAGTCTGGACTGCATCCCCATCAGCTCGATTTCATACGCCAGCTTATAGGCGCGCCAACTGCCGATGTTGCCCAGGCTGCACTTCAAGCGGTGGGACCTGGCTTTGGTTTCGGCAGCGTCGCCGACCACAATGGCTTGCCCCAACGCCGTCAGTTGAGACGGGTAATCTTCCAGAAACAGGGCGATAATCTCCTGCAACAGCTCCATGTCTCCGTCTACAATGTCGTGGGCATAAGTCAGGTCAATCGGACTGCAATCCGTTCGTTCTGCTTGTAATTGAGTCATCATTTTCCTCATCCCGGACATGCCAGGTGCGGCGTATCCAATGTCACATGTTTGATCCGGTCCAGCAGCGTTTGGGGCCGCACCGGTTTTGTCAGGAAGTCGTTGGCGCCAGCGGCAAATGCGCGCTGGCGATACTGGTGGACGGCTTCGGCGTGTTCCTCTGTGCTGTCGGCCAGCGGCCCGCCGGCAGAGCCAAGGGACGTAATGATGAGAACGGGCGTAGCGGCCGTTTCCGGGTGACGGCGCAGGTGGTGGCACACTTCGTAGCCGTCCATGCGCGGCATCATCACATCCAGCACCAGCAAGTCTGGCCGCAACGTCAGGGCCTTTTCCAGGCCATCCTGGCCGTCAACGGCCGTATCCACCTGATATCCGCATTTTCGCAGCGCCCGCGCCAACAAACGGACCAGCATTTCGTCGTCGTCTACCAATAAAATGTGATGAAGAGCCATCTTAATTCTCGGAAGCGTCAGGCCAGGCGCGTTGCCGCGCCCGACGCCTGACAGATCAGCGCGTGAATTGCATACTGATGCCCACGCCATTGGCGGTGGTGATGGTTGCCATGTTGGTGGAATTTGGGCCTACCGGCGGCAATATGCGCAAACGTACTAATAATTCTTCGCCAGGATTCCAAATTCCTGGCTCAAACACTTCACCTTCGGCCGTGGCTGCATCCTGATAAATGCCGACAATGCTCCATTCGCCATCCACCGGATCACCCTGGTCTGCATATGAAAACCAGTCAATGTAGTAATCGCCGGGCGCTGAATAATGCTGCACAATCACATCCCAGGCAGCAAAATCGGTCAGGCGGGTATCGCCCTCATTGCGCAGCGTTAGCTCAATGACCGCGCCGGAGCTTTTGGCCTCCGCCATAACCGGCGCCAGGTCGGTGTGGTATTGATCACTCAGGCGTGTCTGCATTTCTTGCCAGGCCAGGCGCAGCGTTTCTTGAGCATTCAGATAACCGGTAAAAATGGTCAGGGCGGCGAACAAGATAAGCGTCAGAACAATAAAGGCAGTCAGGATTGTTTCCATAAACGTCTATCATCCAGGTTTACATGCTAAAAAAGTATTCGGCGTCTACGCCATTGGGGGTGATGACTTTAAGGAAGTAACGGCCGTTTCCCAAAGGCACGCCATAATGCACAGTAATCTTCAGCGTGGTGGTTGGCGTCCATTGGCTGCCATTTTCCACTTGCCAGGTCCAATAAGGGTAGCCGCTGGCCTTGCTGTGGTGGGGAATGCGGTTAAACGCCCCCTCTGGACCAAAAAAGACGTCCGTTTGTTCCAAAGCGACCATGCGCGTTTCGCCTACATTTTTCACCCAGGCAAACACATTAAAGTTGCCATCGCCGTTGGTGTCTTGCCACCATCCCCTGCTGTCTAGTTCGCCAACGCTGTGGACAATGGTGATCTGGCTGCGTAACTTTTCATCGGCGCGGCTGGTCATGCTGGTCATGGCATCGTTGCTTTCAATAATGGCCGGATAAGCGGCGTGGAACAGGAGAACACCCATCACCATACTGATGACAATGAGCATTGTGGTCATGATTGCTTTATCCATGTGAACCCTTTGGTCTCTTTACAGCCGGGCTTCAAGCGCCTGTCAGGCTGATTTTGGCTTTAATAGTTGACTGAGTTGATGCAGGAGAACGGCCGTTTCCGCGGCGTCAGTCCCTTCATTCTCGTCACACAGGGTAATCAGTTGCTGCAACGTGTCGTAAACCTCACGGGGTACCGTGCCGGTAGCTGCGCGCAGGTCCAATAGTTTCTGGGTCCGTTTTGCGCCAATCTTGACCACGCTGTCACTCACCCACTCCACCAGACCGGCAAAAATCTCGTCATCGCTCATGGGGTTGGCGGCGGGTGCGGGAGCAGGAGCGGTGATGATGGGCGCAGCAATGGTTGGTTCCGCGGGCGGCTGATTGGATTGTCGCAAATCGGCCAGAGAAACCTGGCGCACCTTCAACCCACCCGCGGCCTCGTTCGAAAATGAAGCCTCTGGCCGCAGCCCATTGCCGCCACCTGACCGGCCCGTTTCCCTCGACGTTGCATTGTTCTCTTCAAAGGAATCGTCTTCTGTGCGGAGCGCCGGATGGTAATGAACGAGGATTTGTTCTTGAATGTCCAATAACGTCTTTTGAACCTGATTCTTCAAAATCTTCATTTCCTGTTCCAGAGACTTCACTCTTTGTTCGATGTCCATCAGACTGCTCCTTTTGTGGCAACAGTTAAGCCGGACTTGTAAGTCCGGCTCGACTGTTCACTCATTTTTTTAACCGTGATTTGTTATTTCAAGTCCATCACCATGTCGAAGTACGCCGGGGAGGTGCGTTGTACGCTGAGCGCCGCGCCCTTGGGCGGTTTCATTTCTATCGCGAACTGCGTGTTGATGCTCAGGGCGTTGGTCAGGCCGCTCAAGTCCAGGGTAATCTCTACCAGTTCGCCCTTGTCCAACAGTTCGTCACCATCATGGCTGACAATCCATTCCGTTTCCCAGGGCAAATCATTTACAAACTGCACCGCGTCTACGTAATTCACTACCATCACCGGAGTCGTCGTGTTCAGGTCCAGAGGTTCGCCGCCCACCACGTTACCGACCGTGAAGACCAGCGTGCCCATTTCTGCGCCCGTCGTGCCGCTAACGGTAGCCGTGGCGATGAGGGAACCTTTCACTTCCATCGAAGACTGCACTTCGCCTAAACCGGAGTAGACGGCTTCTTTACCGCGCTCGGTGGAGAATGTACCGGCTGACAGGATGGTAAAGGCGAAAACGGAGGCGACCACGATAAAGGCGATCAAGATGATGGCTGTTTCCAGAGCGGTGATACCGCTTTCATCCCGACCTAATTTTTTCCAAAAATTGTTGCTGTTCATTTTTTTGCTCCTTATGCAAGATATGAATGTTGTTTTTTCTCGGCGCGCTGCGGATTCGATTTTTTTGCATTGCACCGTTTTTGTTCGATGTCCTTACTGTACAACAGACTTATCTTGCGGAGCGTGGGCTTGGCGCGAGCCTTGCGTGAGGCTTGCGTGAGGGCCACAGATTGGTCCAATCTCGGAGATTGGACCAATCTTGTTCGGTCTTTTGTTCCCTCTGTTCATTCGGGTACCAACATGTAACCGAGGCGCGAGACCGTGCGAATGAGCGACGGCCGTTCCGCGTCTGGTTCTATCTTCAGGCGCAAATTTTTAATGTGCCAGCGCACCAGGCTGGGATCGGCCGTGCCGGGTGGGTAAGCCCACACTTCCACCAACAAATCCTGGCTGGAAAACGGCCGTTTCGGATGTGTCATCAGGTGGTACAGCAGCTCAAACTCGGCCGGCGTTAGCTGCACCGTGTCCTTGTTGTCGCGGCGTACCCAACAGGCCTGCAAATGCAGCGTCAGCGGCCCCACCGTTAACTCTTGCGTGTCGGCCGCCGCGGGCTGCTGCCGGGTCGCCTCGCGGCGGCGCAGCAAGGCGCGCACCCGCGCCTTTAGCTCTTTCGATTGGAACGGCTTATCCAGATAATCATCCGCGCCCAAGTCCAGGCCGGTCACGTGGTCGTCCACGCTGTCCAGTGACGTGAGGAAAAGAATGGGCACGTAACGCAGCGCCGGATCCGTGTCCAGGCGCAGGCGGCGGCACATTTCCAGGCCGTCCATCCAGGGCATATTTACGTCCAACACAATGAGGTCCGGCTGCATCTGGTGGGCGGTTTGCAGCCCTTCCAGCCCATTGTGCGCCGTCAATACCTCATACCCATCTTGCGATAGAACCAGCCGCAAACTCCGGACCAATTCCGTGTCGTCGTCAACCAGTAAAATCCGTGATGGGGTCATCTAATCTCCTCGTAGCAAAACTTTTTCACATTTCCACCCGGAAGAGCGCGCCGCGGGGTTCGTTGGCGGTTACGCAGATACGGCCGTGATGCGCTTCCACCACCATGCGGCAAAAAGCCAGCCCCAGCCCAACCTGCTTCAGGTCGCGCCGCCCGGCGGCCACAATCTGGAATTTGTCGAATATCGTTTCCCAATGTTCTGGCGGGATGCCCGGTCCTTCGTCGCCCACTTCCAGGCAAAAACGGCCGTCGGCTAACGGCCGTAAACGGAGGGTGATACGGCCGTCTTCCGGTGAAAACTTCAGGGCATTTGAGAGCAAGTTATCTAGCACGCGCTGCCACAAATTGGCGTCCAGGCTGGCAACCAGCGACTCCGGCGGCAGTTCCAGCGCCAGCGTCACCGATTTTTGCGCCGCCAACGGCCGATACATCGTGGCAACCGTTTGCAGCAAATCATTCAGGTTGACGGCCGTTTGCAGCAGCACCAGCTTGCCATGCTCCATTTTCGCCATCAGCAGCATGTCGGTAAGATACGAACTCAGGCGGTTCACCTGGCTGGTGATCGTTTGCAGGGCTTCCCGCCCTTCCGCGCCGGTGATGTGGTGCAATAAATCGCAGTACATCGTGATGGTTGTCAGCGGATTGCGGATGTCGTGGACGATCATGTCGGCCAAATCTTGCCGTAGCTGCATCAGGGTTTGCAAGTCATCGTGGCGCTGTTTGATGCGCAGCATGGAGCGCACGCGGGCGCGCAGTTCCAGGCCGTTCACCGGCTTGTGGATGAAGTCATCGGCGCCGGCGTCCAGACCCCGCGCCAGATCTTCCTTGCTGTCCAGGGCTGTCACGAGGACGACGGGGATGTGTTGGGTGGTTACGGCCGTTTTCAACGCCCGGCACACGGCAAAACCGTCCATGCCCGGCATCATCACGTCCAGCAAAATCACGTCCGGCCCAATTTCCGGCAGACGCGCCAACGCTTCCGGCCCGCTGGCGGCAAAATGCAGCGCGTAGCCCTGTTGCAGCAGCAGCATTTCGGCCGTCTTTCGTGCCGTCGGATCATCGTCCACAATTAAAACCACCGGTTGTCCGTTCATTTGTCACTTTTCCGCCAGGCCGTTCGTGTCAGTAGCCGCGGTATCCTTACCGCGCTGGTGTAAACGCGGTAAGGATACCGCGGCTACAAATTGTCAAGTAAACGACTCAATCACTTCGATAAGCTGCTTTAGACTCAGCGGCTTGCTCAGGTAGGCGTTGGCTCCGGCGGCCAGGCAGCGTTCCCGGTCGCCGGGCATTGCCAGGGCTGTCAGGGCGACGATGGGGGTGACGGCCGTTGCCGTTTCCGCCCGCAATCGGGTCATCGCCTGCAAACCATCCATCTCCGGCATCTGAATGTCCATCAAGATCAGGTCTGGCCGTATCACAGCCGCCTGCTCAATGGCTTCACGGCCGTTGCGCGCCACCATCAGCCGATACCCCTTTGCCGTCAGGTAATCGCCCACCGTTTCAATAAAAATATCGTTGTCTTCGGCCAGCAGAATCACTTTGCCATCCGCGGCGTGCGGTACGGCCGTTGTCAACGCCGCCGTATCTGCCTTACGGCCAAAACCATCTTCCGGGTCCCACGGCAGCGAAACCGTAAACCGGCTGCCCTGTCCCACCTCGCTGGTCAGCGCCACGCTGCCGCCATGCAGCTCTGTCATGCGATACACCAGCGACAATCCCAGGCCAGTGCCGCTGTATTCCCGCGACAGGCGGCTGTCTAGCTGCACAAATGGCCGAAACAGGTTCTTGATATTCTCCGGGGCAATGCCTATCCCTTTATCCCACACCACAAAATGCACAGTTTTCTGCGCCGGGTTGCCCTGCACTTCCAGACCAATGTGGCCGTCAACGGCCGTAAACTTCACCGCATTGCTCAACAAATTCACCAGAATCTGCTTCAACCGCCGCTCATCGGCCCAAATAGTCATTACCGACGGGTCAATCTCCGTGGCTACCTGCAACTGCTTTTTGTGTGCTTCCTGCCAGACAAAACGCAAGCTCGCCTGGCACACCTCTTGCACCGATACCACTGTTCGTTCCAAAACCAGTTTGCCCGCCTCAATTTTGGACAAGTCCAAAATGTCGTTGATCAAATTCAGCAGGTGACGGCCGCTTTCCTCAATGCTGCGCAGCGAATGGTCCTGGTTATCGTTCAGCGGGCCATAAACGCCGTCTTGCAGCGCTTCGGCAATGCCCAGCACGGCGTTCAACGGCGTGCGCAGTTCATGGCTCATGCTGGCTAAAAACTCATCCTTCAACCGGCCGGCGCGGGCCAGTTCGGCATTTGCCGCGCTGAGATCGGCCGTGCGCTCCATCACCCGGTCCGCCAACAAGGCGCGTTCCGCCTGCAAAGCCGCTTCAGCCCGCTGCCGCTCCTCGATTTCGCGCCGCGCCTGTTCATACAACTGCGCGTTTTCAATGGCCGCCGCCGCCGGACCGGCCAGCAGCGTCAGTAAGCGTAAATCAGCCTCATCAAACGGCCCGGCCGCTTTGTTGATGGCTTCTATCGCGCCAATCGTTTGTCCCTTCACTTGCAGCGGCGCGCACAACAGCGTACGGGCGGTAAACTTACTGACCTCGTCAAAATGAGGAAAATGGCGCTGGTCTGTCTTGGCGTCGGTGATGAGTAGTGGTTCACCATGCTCGGCCACCCAGCCCACAATGCCCTGCCCCAACGCCAGCCGCTTGCCGCGCACAAACTCGGCCGCCTGCCCAAAAGCGGCGGCAAACCACAAATCGCCCCGCTCCCGATCCACCAACACCACCGAGGTTGCATCCACGTCTAACAGGCGCGTAGCCTGGGCGGTGACAATGTTCAGCGTCGTCTGCAAATCCAACGACGAGGTGACGGCGTGGCTGATCTGATTCAGGGTGGTCAATTCGGCGACGCGCTGCTGGAGGGTTTTGTACAGGCGGGCGTTTTGGATGGCGATGGCCGCCTGCCCGGCAAACGCGGCCAGCCGGGAAGCGTGCGCCGGCCGATAAAAGTTGGGTTGGCTGTAATTGAGCGCCAGGAAAGCGACCACTTCCTGCTGCACGACGATAGGCGTACCGGCCCAAGAGCGCACGTGGGGCGACGCCTCGGCGCGCACCCAGGCCGGATCGGCCGAGATGTCGGGGATGACCAGGGGTAGGCCGGTGCGGGCCATTTGCTGGAGACTGGGCATGTCGGCCAGGGCAAAGTGGTTGATGAGCGGGGTCTGGGAACGGCCGTAGCCCCGCGTACAAACAATGTCCACCTCCGTCCCGCGCAGCAGCATCACGTTGGCCGTATCATAAGGCACGACATGAGCGATCTGGTCCAGCAAACGTTCCAACAACTGGTCAAAATCCAACGTGGCGCTGAGGGCGATGCCCACTTCGCGCAGCGCTTCGGCCAACCGGCGCTGCTCGTGTTCGGCCCGTTCCGCCCGCTGGCGTTCGGCGATCTCTTGCTTCAAAGCGTCGTTGGCCTGCTGCAACTGGGCGGCGCTGCGAGCTGCCTGCCGAAAAATGACGACGATGCTGCCCATCAAACCGACCAGCACGCAGAAATAACTCGCCAGTTTCAAGGCCAGAGCCACTTCAAAATAAGCGTCGAATAATTCGACGGAAGAGAACAAAAAGAAAATCTGGCCGGAAAAGCTGAGAAGGAGGGCGATGATCAGCCAATGCTCAAAGGTGTCGTGCTGCCAATGGCCTTTGGCCAGGTAATTGACCAGCGCCCACAAATAAAACGTTGTGGAAATAAACAGTTCAACGCGCTCCAGCGGCAGCGAGGGGGCAGCCTCGCTCTGGGCCACCAGCGCAAACAGCAGCACGTTTATCAGCGTCAGCCCCACGATGAGCAGGAAGAGACGGCGGCCGGTCATACGGCCGTACCACCCTGTTTCCACCTCTCGCCGCCAGGTCAGCCAACTGCCAAAAATCAAAATCGAAAGAAACGTGGGCGACGCATTCCAAATCCAACGCGGCGTAAAATTCAGCCAGGGGAAAATGTCCATCAACTGTGGATGAACCGCCAGCACATGCAACCCATCCAACAACCCTGCCCCGACAAAACCAACACCGATAAACAGAAAAACATTGTCGCGGCGGGTAAAATAGCGCACCAACGCCAACATACCCACAAACATCGCCAGCATCGCGGCCATAAATTCCAGCGCCATGTGGCGGGTGAGATTGCCTTGCCAGGCATCGGCCGGCAGCAAGAAACGGCTTACCACCAACAAGACAAACAACGTCCCATAAATACGAATCCGTGTTGTGGCAGTGGTAGTTGGAAACAATTTCATGATGATTCCCGTAAGCGCCGACTGAAGTGAAGCATTCGCCTGAGCAACGGGCCAAAAACATTAAACGGCCGAGTTTGTGCGGCAAGACTTCGCACATCGCGTCTATGCAACTTACGGATTCATTGTAACCACTTATGAGATAGGTCTTCGTGAAGGAGTCGTGGAAATAAGGCCCGGTACGGGCGCAACGAGGAAGGAAATATAGCCTATGGGTCCTGTCTGACGGTTAGATGAAACGTAACTTGTATGTTTAGCGGTAGCAGGACGCCTTCGGTGGCAAACTCGCCTATCCAGACCACATCGAAGCTCACGATATCGTAGGCTGAAACCTGGTCCTGAGCGTTTCTTAGCGCCAACAGGCGCATGTCGTCGTAACCCACAACCTCAATGTCAAACGTCCCCCCGGACAGGCTGTTCAGTTCAGGCCCGAGGTTCTGTAAGGCAATGGAAAAAGGATCGCCTACAATCAACAGGCGGATGGTTTCGCCCTGTGAAAAGGGTGGGGTAATGGTAATGGGCCGTTGGGTGGTATGCTTTCCGAGAACTCTGCTGTACAGTCGGTGACCAAAATGGCAGCGAGAGACGAGATGACGAATGTCAGATAGCGAATAAAATCGGCCATGATTTTGTCTTGTCGGAGACTTGTTGTAACAAAAACGACGAGTGAATCGAAATGGGATTCATGTTGTTCGTCGTGATGCTCCTCGCTTTTTTACCGCAAGGCTGTATGCTGCTTATGAAACGGCGGATTGTGACTGGGTGGGTAGAATGAGTTGAAACGCGGACCCTGCCCCAACTTCGCTTTTTACTTCGATTCGCCCTCCGTGTCTTTCCATGACCTTTCTGGCAATCGCCAGGCCCAGCCCGAAACCCGGTGTGCTGTGCGCTTCATCCAACCGCCAAAATGTCTCAAACAGGTGTGGCAGGTTTTCTGGGGCGATTCCGGGACCGGTATCCCGCAATTCTATCCACACGCTCGCATCGGTCGCACCGCTGGAGATAGTGACAACGCCATCGGCCGGGGTGAAGCGACAGGCATTATCCACGATTTGCTGGATAGCTTCCAATAATTCATCAGGATTCCCCGCTACCAGGGGCAGCCTGGCACTTTCTTCACAGCGGATCGTCAGCCGGCAATTGCTATTAGCCACTACTTGTTGGCAAAAGGATTCCATGACGGCGTTGATATCTACGGCCGGTTGCAAGGTGGGAGCGCTGCTCTCCAACCGAGTCAGCAGCAGCAGCATATCGATCAATCTCACAATTCGCTGCACCTGGCCTTGAATGATAGACACCTTTTGTTGCCGCTTTTCCATTTCATTAATGTGCGCCATGACAAACGCGGTGGTGTTGATAATGGCAAGCGGCGTGCGGAACTCGTGGGCGGCACTTTGGATGAAAGTGGACAACATTTGGACCCGCTCTTTTTCTAGCGCCAGGTCAATTTCACGCTGCTGGGCCTCTTTGCTTTCCGAAATATCGATAACATATCCGCGCACGATACGCCGTTCGCTTTCGTTAGTCAATAACTCGCCCCAGTCTCGTAACCACATCCAGCCACCGTCGGCGGTGCGCATGCGGTAGATTGCGGCGTAGAAGGGTTGCTGCCCGCTCAGTACATCTTGCATGGCTTGCATGGTAGCAGCATAGTCGTCGGGGTGGATCAGGTCGGTGAAGGCGTGGTACGTGACGTTTTGGAACGCCTGGGGCTGGTAGCCTGCCATGAGGACTCTTCGTTTATCGAACTGAACTTGGCCGGTATCTCCGTCCATTTCCCACCAGGCCAGGCGTGCCGCAGATATGGCAAATTCAAGCCGCTTTTGCAGCCGTTTGAGTTCGCGCCGGGTCTGACATAATTCGGTGATGTCGCGGGCAACGCTCTGAATATGCAATGGTTGACCGGATAGGCTGCGGACCAGTTCCACCTTGATTTCTACGGGGATATGACGGCCGTCTTTCCTGCGGAATGTCCGTTCAAAGACGGGGATATGCTCACCGGCCAACAACTTTTGCCGCACATCTTCACTTTCATCAATTTCCGCCGACAAATCTCTGTAGGTAAGCTCCTGCATCTCTTCCATGGAATAGCCCAACATATTGGCTGCCCGGTGATTGGCCTCCAGGTGATGTCCTTCCAGGTCCAGAATAAAAACGGCGTCGTGGCCCTGCTCAAACAGGGCGTAATAGCGGGAGCGCGAGTCTATCAAATCCTGTTCTTGCTGTAGGCGTCCGGTAAAGTCGGTAAATGAGGTGACGACGGCAAAAGGCAGACTTTCGTCGGGGCGGGTCAGGGGTTGAGAGTTGATGGAAATCCAGCGCCGTTCGCCGGTTGGTCGCTGAATACCCATGATGACGTTGGTTAACGGCCGTCCCGTGCGCAGCGTCACCATAGCTGGATGTTCATCAGGGGGGCAAGGTGTGCCGTCTTCCCGGATGGCTTGCAAGTGGGAGTCGACCGAGGCACGCCCCATCATCTGGGCGGTGGTTAAACCCAAGATGCACTCCGCAGCCGCGTTACAGGCCAAGATAAGACCATCTCGGCTTTGCAGGACCACGCCTTCAGACATAGCCATAACAACCGAACGGTAGCGCTCTTCGCTTGTTAGCAACTGCTCTTTATAACGCCTGGTCAACACCGCGCCAACAGCCCCTAGAATGGTGACGGACAAAAAGGAGGCCAGATAGATATAGATGAATATAAAAGGCACGTCCGGCAGAAAGAAAAAGGCGCTCGTGATGCCCAGGCTGAGCAGTGTCACTACCCAGGTAACAGACTGGCGGAGAAAGAGGCTGGAGACCATGATGGCTGCTGTCAGAAAGTTCAGCGCCGGCATCCGCTCTGTCAGTGATCCGGGTAAGGTGAGAAGAGCCAGAGTCACCAGGCTGAAGATGGTCAGGACCATTAGCATGGCGCCGTAGCAATAGTGGCGGGTGCGGCTGAGGCTGTAAATCAGAACGGCCGTTAGCAGAATGCCCGGTGAGACAGGGCGAAAGACCATGTATGTCGACCCGGGGACAACCCACATCAGGACAATGATAGGTACAATCACTATAAAAGTCAGGGCCAACACGGCCAGCAACCGAGCCTGCTGGCGCGCCGACTGGTCCGTCAGGGCAGACGAGGGGCGAGTCAGGCGTTCAAGCGCCATTCTTAAGCCGATTAGATGGGGAGGGCTGTACATCGTTATCCCAAGGGGTTGTGATTTTAGGTGCTGACGGCTTCCTAAATGAGAGGCATTCCCGCACACGTAACAATAAACCAGCGTATATTGTATATGACCAGCGATAGCTGACGATAAACTAGACAAAAAGTACTATAAGATACCTGGTCAGTACCTTCTTAATATTTCGGGGTCAACTGGTAGGCAAAGGGGTAAAAGCCGGGTTTACTAAAGTGACCCCCGCACCGTAAATACCCCGGCGCATGGGGAAATCTGCTGATAAGTCAGCGACAACCCAACCTCTGCCCCGGCAGCAATGGACTCATCGGCCGCCCAGTAGAATTCATCCCCACCCATCCCAACACATGGCCCAGCGCTCGTTGGCAGCGGCGCGCACGGCCGTTGTGGGGAAGGCGATGCCGGTAACTACACTTGCTTGCAGCCGCTACCGCCGGTACTCGTCGCCACAATCGCCTATCAGCTTAAACAGGTCACGCGACCGGGCCTGAACGGCATCCAGCTGCGCCCAATCCGCCGCGTCCAACTGAAAGCTGAACACACGCGCATTCTCGTCTTTGTGTTCGGCTACCCCCAGCCGTGCGCCGACGATGACCCCGGCAACGGCCGGCCGGTCGAGGATGGCGCGCACCGCCACGTTGGCGATGCTGACGCCATGCCGCCCGGCTATCTGGTCAGTCGCTTGCAGCAGCTCCTGGAACAACGGCCAGCCGCCCCAGGTATCAATCATCTGCTTGTACTTGCGCAGGCTGGCGGTGGTCAGGTCACGCGGACCCGGCTCTTGCCGGCCCAGGTAGCGTTTCGACAGCAGCCCGCCCAACAACGTGCCGTAGGTGAACAGGACGATGCCCTGCTCCTGGCAGAAGGGGACCATCGCCACCTCCGGTCGACGGTCCAGCAGCGAGTATTGCACCTGGTTGGCGACGATAGGCAGCCCTTGTTGTTTTATTATCTCCAACCGCCTGGTGTCAAAATTGGTCAGACCGAGATGGCGCAGCTTGCCGGTCGCCCGCAGTGCCGCCAGATGCGCCAGAGCCTCCAGGTAGCGCGAATCGCGGTACTCCCACCAGTGGAATTGCAGCAAGTCCAACGTCTCCGTATCCATGCGCCGCCGCGACACGTCCACCGCCCGTTCGACGATTGGACGGGTCATCGGACCGGGCGATGGAACCCATTTGGTGAAGGCTTGCACCTGCTCCAACGCCTGTTGGCCGGAACGGGCGGCTAACTGCCGCCGGAACGCGCCGATGAACTCCTCGGCCGGGCCATAGTGGTCGGCCAGGTCCCAGGTGGTGAAGCCGGCGTCGTGGTAGCCGACCATCTCGGCGACGGCGGCCGTGGGGTCAATCCGGCCGTGGCCGCCGGAAACCTGCCACAGGCCGTTGAGCAGGCGGCAGATGGTGTTACTGCCACCGGTGCCCACCACCTGCACCCGCAAGGCCATCGTCTGCCCGGCAATGGCGTAGGTGATGCGCCGGGGTGGTCGTGCTGCCGTTGACCCTCTCCTCGTAGCCGGGGAGGAAGTAGCTGGTCTTGCCGCCTGACTTGACGCTCTTCACCCGGATTCCGGCGGCATCGTAGGCAAAGTCGTTGTCCCGCGCCGACTCTTGTAGACCGCTGGATGCTCCAGCAAACAAGGCTCATCGCCTACTAAACCAAAGATCAGCCAAACCAATAAGCAATACTGCTATCCCAAGACTAACTAGCATAAATCTAAACACAACAGCTTTAACAGAAAAGGAAATCGGGAAACAACAATGATGTGATTGTCCCAATCAGTATCATTAAGATAGCCACTATTTGAGGAATTGCAGGTCTGACAAAGATAGGTTGAGAACCTGGTTTAACCCCCAAAAAAAGAGCAACTTTGCTTTTTGTTATAATTCTATAATCTTCTTTAGACGATTTTTGTCCCAACAACCCACCGAACCAAAGCATTAACGAGATGATCATGATTTCTATCATTGTTTGAAACCTTATCTGCTTTATAACCTCTATTCAGAGCTGACCTCATTTATTTGCGTAACCATACATTACTCCACGGAACGCATTTCTATTATTGACGTGTGCTTCTTCTTGCATTGCTTTTACTCTACATGACGACGATTGAAGTACTGAACGGTCAAGCCACTGCGTTGGTCTGGTTTCTGGTCCTGACGGTAACTCAATTGAGCTAGTACCTCAACTTTCTAATTTTGAGGGGTAGTACTCTTTAAAACGCGACGCGCATCTTCAACAGTGAATCCAATGAATTTTGCGGCAAGCAGCATTACTTTTGCTTCCCATGACATTAGCTCAGCTTGTAATGTCCATTCATCGGGTAGACGAAGGCGCAAACATTGATGACGCATAATGCCAATCTCTATTTGGTAGTGGTTAACTGTTAACTGATAACCGCTGAATTATACTCATGAATAAATAGCCTGAGAGCAATTTCGTGATACTCGTCCGACTTAGAAAAGGACAAGGTCTTGCGAACAAAACGGGCCAGTCGCTGCCGTAAGGTCTTGTTCCACCTCTCCACATGGGCAGTTTCAACCCGTTTCTTTGCCCACTGATTGGTGGTCCTGGCCTAACAGACCAAAGACCTGCTGATAGGTCTCCCAGAAGTCGCTAAAGGTGTGGCAATGACGATAGGCCGGGGGAATCCATTGCCAAAGCCGCCAGCAGCTTTCTTCACCACGGTCGCCAATGAAAAAGAAACGACCTGACGGGTACGCCGACAGAGGGCAATCCAAATCCAGCGCTTATTCTCTTTCTGGCCGAAAAATGACCATAATTCATCCAGTTCCAAGACATCATCAGCTTGACTCTCAACCAGTGATTCAGTTAAAGGAGGCAGTTGCTCGGCTTTTTTTAAGCCATTGGGCGACCGTTTGGCGGCAGACACCAAAGGTGCGTTCCAAGCCCCGCAAGCTGGATCGTTCATGATAGGCCCGCATAATCTCTTCTCGTCGTTCGGTGGATATTTGACCTCTGGGTTCAAGGTGCCATAAGCACCACAGACACGACAGTGAAATTTCTGCTTACCCTGCTTCGTCTGACCATTCTGACAATGTCAAGGCTACCGCAACGCGTACATTCATATGTTATGGTTTCGTGAATCATACCCACTATTCTACATCTATCAGTCGTAACTTAACCACTACCGCAAGGCGTTGTGGATGCTGGCGTTTTTGATGCCCCCGGAGGTGAGGAGTAATTTCATGGTGATTCTCCTTGGCGATCTTGGCAGCCTACCTGGCTTCACGCTTCTTTGGCCGTCAGATCCTTGTCTTCCATTTCCCAGGCGTGGTCCAGGGTATGAAAGGCCGTGTGCCGAATCAGGAACCGCAGCGGCCATTTCGCCCGGCTGCCAGCCAGCTTACCCTGTGAATGATAGTCACGTATGGCCTGGCAGTAGGCCTCGCGATGCGCTTTCAGTCCCGCGTCAGTTAGCATCGCGCCATCAGGAGTGAGTACCCCAACCCCGCTGGCCCAATCCTTCTCTGCGGCAAACGTATGGTGGACGATGCGATCCCGATCTCGCCCGCCACCTCGGGGGCCCTTCTGCATCTCAGCCGTTACTCGCCCGCGCACAGTGTCAAAAAACGCCCAACACGCCTGCATTAGTTTCAGCTCACGCTCCAGTTCGTCAGCTGATATGTCTTGCTCGTCGAAGCTCGAAAACGCAAATGAGATACCCCAGAAGTCAGTGGATCCCGTTCCTGGATATTGCTCGACTACGTCAATGTCCTGGGCGATATCGAACGCCACGTTCAGGCCAGCCAGCTTTGCCACCTGTAAATAGCGCGGCATATACGCTTGCAGCCTTTCGATGGCCGCTGCCTCGGTCTTTGCCCCGCGCTCAAGGCCAGGCCAATCTGGCGCTACGGCCACCACCTTCTTGCCGTTGGGTCCAATTTCTAAGGTCACCCGCATACAGTTATTCGTCACAGTTCCTCCAAAATAAAGCATTACTACCGCAAAATCTTTTCCATCACCTTGCCTTTGGCCAGTTCATCAACCAGCTTGTCCAAATAGCGAATTTTTTGCATCAGCGGGTCTTCAATTTCTTCCACGCGCACGCCACACACCACGCCCTTGATCAGCGAACGATTGGGATGCATGATAGGAGCCTGACCAAAAAAGGTTTCAAAATCGTTTTCCTGTTCGATTTGCTCCTGTAAGCCTGCCTCATCGTAGCCCGTCAACCAGTAAATAATCTGGTCAACTTCCTCTTTTGTCCGATTTTTACGCTCCGCTTTTTGCATGTACAATGGGTAAACGCCCGCAAAAGGCATTGTAAAGATTCGATGTTTGGTCACTGTGTTTCCTCCGTTTGGTTAGGGCTAAATCTCCACCCCCGGCAGGCCCGACGCGCCCAACAGCAGCGACAGCTCTCCCGCATGGGGCAGGTCGTGGTCGAGCAGTCCCCAGACGGCTTGCACGATTTGTACCTCTTCTTCAATCAGACTGTCAGTGGCTGAGCCGCCCATCAGGCAGTTGGTGATGTAACGCCAGGTCAGGTCCAGCCCTTGCACAATTTCAACGGCCGTTCGGGGCAAATCATCCTCATCGTCCCAGCGGTGCAGCGGGGTTAATTCTGCCGCCGTCTCACCCAGCATGTGGTGCAAATGCAGGGCACGGCCAAAGACAATATGTTCGGCAATTTCGCCGGGGGTACGCAGGCCGGGCAAGGGCCGCTGCTGCAGCTGTTCGTCGGTGAGTGGGGCGATGGCCCGCTTGAGAGCATCTTGATAATCTTGCCAACTGTCAAAGACACGCGCCTCCGCTATGGCTGCTCTTTTCATCTTTTTCTCCTTTTCATAGGCTCGCAGCTCGTTCATGGTGGCAGCAATATCGTCCGTTTCGGGGCTTATCGCAAACGGATGGCCTGACGTGGCTGGCGGCATCCCATGTGCTTGGAGTCCTAATTTTGACGCCCTGCTAATAGAACATATGTTTGCATGATAACACGAGCCGTAGAAGGTGGCAACCGGTTATTGTGAGGAGGGATGGTCATTAGTGAGATACGGCCGTGCTCCTTCCCAAACCTTCCCCGCTGTCAGCGGATTAATCATCACTATAGCCTGCATCAAAGATGCCTACCCAGCGGCGAGATTTCATTTGCCGATTTAGACGCCAGCGTGCAGGGGGGGATTAACCACGTGCGGTATGGGGATACGTGGGGGTTGCGGCGGCGGGTGTTTGGGGGCATCCGGTTCCAGCGGCGACAACAACTAGCCGCCTTCCAGCCGTTGGACAACAACGCCACCGCAGCGCAGACACTTGCCGCGCAGGATTAGATCTCCCTGCTGGATGTTGCCCTTGAAATTGATGATGGTCGTTTTTTGGCCGCAGTGACTGCACCAGACAGCCCCAATCATCCGGGTCCTTGCCTCTTCGGGGATGCTGTTCCAGAACCAGCGCGCCTGGGCGGTGAAGGTCTGGGTGGAGGTTAAGGGCGGGGCCACCAGTTCACCTTGCCAATAAACGCCCTCACGGAACTGCCGCGTAACGTTAGCCAGGTCAAAGGCTTCGGGGTCGAACGAGCCGCCAACCCATTCCCGGTAGCTTTCATGCTCTTCATGGTTCGGGTCGCGGATGGCTTCGAGGAACTGTTCGTAGCCCCAAACGCCGCCACAATCTTCGGGCGGACAGGCGCGTTCTCCGGCCAGAATGCGGGGGTAAACGGCCGTTTCCACCTCTGGCAGCATCGCCTCCAACACCAGGTCATGCACCCAACTGTCGCCAAAGTCATATTCGTAGGTGAACGATATCCCTTCCCGCCTGAGCAGCGTGTTGAGCGGCATGGTGTCGTCTCGGAGACCTTCTTCGCCCCATTCGGCCAACGTGTTGTAATCGGTAAGGAGCAGTCCGCCGTATTGGAACAGGTGCAGGTGATAGTCCCACCAGCCCATGACGACCTGCAAGGTGTTGTGCAGGTCGCGGAAGGTGATGTCGCGGCGCACCTGGAAGCGACGCCAGATGGGGGGCTGGATTTCTTTGAGGGTGACTTTGAATTGGAAAATCGTGTCAGGCATGGTGTTTGTTCCTTTTCAGCGGGCGGCTTGCTGGCCGACAGAGTAAGATTCGCGTCCGCCAGGCGGCCCATTTTCAATCTGCTGCCTGACCCGCTCGACCGATTCATCCCACAACCCTTCAACCCACCAGGTCGCCCCCGCTTCCGCCAGGGCCGACAGGGTATCTTCTATCTGCGCCGGCGGCCACCCGGCCGTCTTGCCGACAACGACGATGTCAAACGGCGTGGCCACCGGGCGGTTGTCCTGGACAAAGGCGCGGATGGCGCGGATGGCGGCCGGGGTGATGGGCTGCTCCTGGCCGTGAAGGCGCTGCTTTTCGACGATCAGGCCGTCGCATGTCAGCGCCCGCTGCATGGACTTCATCCGCGGCCAGATGCCAACGCACCACAACGGGATGCGCGGCTGCTGCTGCGGCTTAGGCGGATAATACTGCTCGTCTAGCTGTGTCAGCCGCACCTGATAATGACGGCCGTCGTAGTCAAACGGCCGTCTCGCGTACAGCAGCGTCAGAATGTCAATCGTCTCAGCCAGCATTTCGGCCCGTTGTCGGGCATCGGTCACTTCGTCGGGGAAGGCGTGCCAGCCCATCCAGGCTGCACCCGTTGCCAGACCGAGCGTGAGACGGCCGTTGCATAAATGGTCCAGGGCCACCGATTCACTCGCCAGTTTCCACGGCTTGCGCAGGGGGACAGGCGTCACCATCGTTCCCAGGCGAATCCGGTCGGTGAGCATGGCGGCGGCGGCCAGGCCAATCAGGGGGTCTTCGCACCAGATGGCATCGCCGGTGAAGCAGCCATCCCAGCCGGTCTTTTCAGCTGACTGGCAAAGGGTGGCGATGGCGCGGGCGGAGGTGTAGGGGAGCGCTACGCCAAAGTTCATGGCTTTCTTGTCATTCATCTGCCTGCCTTCCTTTGCCGTCGAACGGCTGCTGCCGCGCCGGTGGCAACGCCGAATGAGGCGCGGCCAGCAATAGCGCCAGCCCTTGTCCAAACCGTTTTATCACCCCTGGGCGCAGTATCGTGTCAATTATCTGCTACATCCTGCACTTGGGGCAAGACAACCCGGCCGATATAGACCATCCAGGCGATCAGGCCCAGGTGGAGAATGTCGTTTTCCGAAAACCAGATGCCTTGCGCCCACAGATGGGGCGTGATGCCCAGGATGTAGTAAAGGAAGTACAGCCCAATCACCACGCCCAACGACAGCCACGTACCCACCAGGACGAAATTCTTAATGTTCTCTTTGGGGGTTGCATTTGGGGGTGGTCTGCCTTAGTGGTTACACGAAGGTTTGGGCGGTCGCAGTCAGCAGCTTTGCCCGCAGGGGCTGCAAGGGGCGGAAGCGGGCAAAGGCGGGGGAAGGCGGGAACAGGGAATCGGGGAGTTAGCTGTTGGTGCGCAGGGCGCGCTGCGTCAGGACAGTCGTCACGCTTTGCGTCAGCACGCCGATGACCTTCAGTTTGGCGTCCATGAAGGGGTAGCCCTCGATGACCAATTTGTCTTCAGGATTTTGCATGGCCACGGACACCTTTTGCCACTGCTTACTGGCGATGTAGACCAGAAAGACGGTGACGGCGTCTTCGGGCAAGATGGGCAAGCCTTTTGGCAGGGCCGGCGGTTTGCGGCCGGTCAGGGTGACAATAACAGCATCAGGACGTTCGATGACTTTACCAGGACGGCCAACGAGAGTGATTTTCACGGTTGTGGCGACTCCTTTTTCTGCCAGGGCCGGGACGGCCAGGGTTTCACGCGCATCCCAGGGCAATGTCGGGTGCGGGGAGGGGGCTTGGGTTGGCGACCAGACTGTCGCGACGGCGGCGGAGAAGGGACTTTGGCGGATTGCGACGGCTTGGTGCGCGACGGCCATTGGGGCGGCGGCCAGAGAATTTGCCGCTGTTCCGGCGTCAGTTGGCCGCGCACGATATAGAAGTAGGTCCCGCCGGGCGTACGGCGCTGTTTGTTGTTGGCGGTAAGCATTCCCCCCGCGGCTTCGACTTCGAGCGCCTTTTGCAGGCAGGCGTAGGCGGCCTCCAGCCCGATTTGTTCGATGATGCGCCGGATTTGCAGGATGGCCGGGGGGTGGGTTTCCTGGAGTTGGGCGGCGATGTCGGCCGCGGCCGTGGGAATGTCAGGTGGTGGTATGGACATGGCCCCTATTTTCCGCCATTATCCACTTTGGGCAAACGCCATTTCCAGCTCGCCCGGGGCAGGAACCGCTGATGAGACTCCTGGATGGTGACGCACCATCCCCCTGACCAAAGTCACCGTTCGTTTATAGACAAATCACCGCTTTTTTTGTAGACTATGGGCAGGTTCAGTGGGGTTATATACGAGAGAGAAATTCCTCCCCCCCAAAACTGGCACGAGAGAAACGCGACTGGAACGCTCTGCTGGACTTAGGGTTAATACACCCTCCTTTCTCGTATACGTATTGCCCGCCCGCCTGTCTCCAGGCCACCATCCCCGGTCTGGCGACAAAACAAAACCGCTCCGTTTCGACGGGGCGGTTTTGCTTTGGTGGGATGCTGCGCCCTCATTTGGCGGCGCTGCCGTCACAAGCTCCCAACTTTCTCTCCTTTCTCATATCCTTCTGCCTGATTTGTGATACGATAGGCTTGAGCCATCATACACACAAACAAGGAGCGAAAGTAAGAGCCTATGACAATAACCGCCCCACAAACCGTCAATAAAATACCGTTGGCCCCAGGGTTGCCTGTTTTGGGTAGCGCTGCCGCTGGCGCAAAATGTGGCCCGTTTCCCTGACGGAGCAATACCGTCAATTGGGACTCACTTTTCGCGGCGCGCCTTAAATCGAGAAATGGTGGTGCTGGCGGGAGTGGAAGCCAATCTGTTTTATGCCCAGGAAGGGAAACGTTGTTCCGGTCCAAAGATTTGGCAGGAACAGGATGCGGAATTTGGCGCGAATCGGTCACTCATCAGCATGGATGGCGACGACCACACCCGTTTCCGCAAAGTGCAGCGCCCCGATACGCCCGTTCGATGTTGTTTGATAACTTACCCACGGCCCAATTGCCATTACCACGCGGGAGATGAGTACCTAACGCAGAATCAGCCAATGCCTGCCCTGTATTCACTTCAACGTATTGTCACCGAGCAGCTCAGTGTTATTGCCGCCAACTATTCCGCCAAAGATGACCTGGACGAGATCATCACGGCCGTACGCACCATCCTTGCCACCCGCGTCACCAAACAGCGCCCCGCCATCTTGCGCCGGACGCCTGCTTTTCGCAAAGGCCAAGTCTCCGTTCATGCAAATCGGGCATGAGGTGGTGGCCGCGCATGCGCCGGAACTGCGCCAGGGAGCCGAACCCGACCTGATTGACGCAATAGTCGCCCTGCACCAGGAGGACCCCGACTTTTTGCCCAAACAGGACATGATGACGGCCGTTTTAGGTCCCTTTATCGCCGGACTGGACACCGTTGCCAGCACCACCGCCTTCATCCTCTACGCCCTGCTTAAATATCCTGATCTGGCTGCTCAGGTGACAGTTGAAGCCGACGAACTTTTTGGCGCCGATGGCCCCACAGCGGCCGGTCTGCGCCACATGGATGCCACTCACCGGGTAGCCATGGAAGCGATGCGTCTGTGGTCCATTGCCCCAGCCTTAACGCGCACCACGACGCAAGACATCACTTTTGCCGGATATACCATTCCCGCCAACACCGACGTCATCATCGCCACGACAGTGCCCCACCATTTGGCGACCTACTTCCCCAACCCGGAGGTGTTCGACATTGAGCGCTATACACCGGAACGAAAAGAACATCGTCAACCCGGCGTCTATGCCCCATTCGGCCTGGGTCCGCACACCTGTCTGGGACAGGGCCTGGCCGAAATGCAGATGGCGCTTACCGTCGCTACCCTGTTTCACTTTGCCGAGTTAAGGCTCAGCCCGGCCAACTATGAGTTAGGATTTGACCCCGTGCCCACGCTTAGCCCGGACAAGAAGATGAAGTTTGAAGTTGTGCGCTGGCGTCATCCGCTGCCGACGCGGGTTTGAGTCACTTCGTCTGTGTCACCGGGTCGTTTCCTGGTCCTATCCGTTTGACGTGACGGCCGTTTGTGTCAACGGCCGTGCGCCTAATTGTAGAAAGCTTGCCAGCGGATGAGGGCGAAGTCACCTGGACCTGGTTTGGTAAAGAGTGGCGAGGGAACCCAGCGCCAGCACGGCAAAAAAGAAAACATAAAAGGGCTTAACGGCCGGGAAATGCCACACATTGGCCGCCACTACGCCCACGCCATAAGCGGCCATGGCTGCCAAAGCGACTGACATCGCCTCCGTGGAGCGCAGACTGTACCCGGCGGCGGCCGCCAGCGTCCACAGCATCACGGCGATTAGCCGGCTGGTGAGCAAATCACCCGGCCATACCCAAATGAAGGCTGATGGTCCGCCGTCAGTGACAAACAAAGCTGCTCCCCACAAGGTCATGAGAATGGCCGCCCCCCACAGCCAACCGCGCACCATGCCTGTTGGCGGCCCATCACCTGATATTTCAATGACGCCCATCGGATGAAATAAATGCCAGGTGGTGAGCGCCGTCATCGGCACAACCAGGGCAAAAAAAGCATAGGTGATTGGCGCCGTCCAATCAAAGCTGTCGAGGTGGAACAACAAAATGGCCGCCGCTAATGGCGCCAGGTAAACAAAGAGCATGATGACAACAAGGCGTAAACGGGGCAGCGACGGCCGTTCTAGCGCCAACCAGCAAACCAGGGCGAACGACCACCCCGCCGCCGCCAGCATTCGCGCCGCTAACGGGGGTAAATCCCAGGAAAAACTGGCGGGCACGTCCAGCCACCAGCCAAACGAGCCAAAAAAGCCGCCCATTAACGTTAGAATGACCAACAACATCAGGCTGCGTTGGGCATTATTTAGCCGATTGTGATACGGCCGCAGCCAGCGCCAATAGCCCAGGCTGACCCCCAAAACTAACAGCAACAACCCCATAATTTGTAGCCAAAGATGGTTCATAAACCCCCAGGGATTCCGAAAAAGTCAGCTAATGATACAACCCACCTGGATTTCAGCACAAAAGAAGGCATCAACCGCTTTTTGCTGCCGGTTGCCACCACCCCAGAAACCGTCCCACCCCCTCCAAGGTGATCTTTCGTAGCATTCATGCCCCATTTTTGAATTCGCCAGCGGTAGCCTTTCATCTGGCCTGGCTTCACGGGTAACGGATTGGGCCTCTAAATTGCCCACTTGGGGCAACACGGCCGTTTGTGTCACCTGCCGTCACAAATCCCCAACTTTCACGCCATCTTCACCCCGCCGCTAATACGCCGGTACTACGCGGCATGTTACAATCCTCAATCGGAACGTTTGTTCTGCCACCTATGTCTTACGGCTGCCCGCAGCACTCTGGAGAAAGCGATTTCGTGCCCGGCGACAAAAAGCGTAAACTAGAAAAAACCATCACGACCTTGCAAGGTCGGTGGGGCAGCCAGATTGTCCAGCGGGGGGACCCTTCGGACGCCCCCTTTGTGCCGCCCCAGTTATCCCTACCAGCTTCCCAGACCTGGACGCCGCTCTCGGCATGGGCGGCATCCCTCGTGGCCGCATCACCGAAATGGGGGGCGTGCCCACTTCGGGTATGGCGACGTTGGCCTTGAAGGTCATGGCCGCCCCCCATCCCCTGGGCGGCGGCCGAACTAGAAAGCTTCCGCGCCGCCTTCCTGAGCGGAGCGCAGGCCCATGGCGTGCCGCCGGCGACGGCCGAACTTGTCTTTGACCAACTGCGCGGCTTCGGCAGCTACTCCTTCGCCAAGTCGCACGCGGTGGCCTTTGCCGTGCTGGTCTACCAGTCGGCCTGGCTTAAGCGCTACCACTGCGCCGCTTTCTACACGGCGCTGCTCAACAACCAGCCGATGGGTTTCTGGACGCCGGCGATTCTGGTCAACGAAGCGCGGCGGCAAGGGATAGCGGTGCTGTCGGTGGACGTGGCGGTGAGTCAGGAAAAGTGTACGGTGGCCGCCGGCCGTATCCGTCTGGGACTGGGTTACGTCAAGGGTTTGAGCCAGGCGCAGATGGACGCCATTCTAGTAAGAAGAGAGGCTGCGCCCTTCGCCGACCTGGCCGACTTCTGCCGCCGGACGGAACTGGGGCGCAAGGCGGTAGAGGCGCTCATCGTGGCCGGGGCGCAGGACGGCTGGGGGATAGCGCGGCGGCGATGCTGGGGGAACAGGCGGTGTTGGGTCTGTCAACAGGCGAGCATGTGATGACTTTGTACCGGGAATGGCTGGACGAACAGCATATTCTGGGCAGTCAGGAATTGAGTCGGCGCGCACACGGCCGTCGCGTGCGCGCCGCTGGGCTGCTGGTGGTCCATCAGTCGCCGCCGACGGCGAAAGGTTTTCACTTTCTAACCCTAGAAGACCAGGATGGGCTGATGAACGTGATAGTGTCGCCGGGGGTGTACGGCCGTTACCGGTCGGTCATTCGCGGGGCGCGGCTGCTGCTGGTGGCGGGGAAAGTACAGCAGGAAGATGGGGTGGTGAATCTGCTGGCGGAGCATCTGGCGCGGTTGTCGGGAAGAGCATTTGAGTAGCGTAACGGCCGTTAACCTGGTGGGTTCCTCTCGCTTGCCTCCTGCCAGAGAGAGACAAAACGAGCGGTTAATGTCTGGGCAAGTTCCACAGACTGGATAACCAGACTCAGGTCATCATACACAAAATAGGAACCGGCCGACCAGTTATGGCTGCCCAGGATAACCAGAGAACCGTCGGCAACAAGATACTTCGAGTGGAGCAGTCGCTCCGTGGAGTCAAACTGAACCGGTATGCCGGCGGCGGTCAGATACGCCTGCGCCGGGGCGTTAATCACCGATGAACGATAGGGGTCTTCTGGCCTGTCGGCATCTAGCAATACGCGCACAGCCACGCCCCGGTTGTGGGCAGCAACCAGCGCCTCAAGCAACAGGCGCGTTGGATGGGTCGGCTCCGGCAGAGCGATGTGAAACAGACAGACGTCAAGCGAAGTGGTGACATTTTGCAGCAAGGCTGGCAGGCGCCGAAAATAATCCAGGCCGGACAGAACGCCGACCCAATCGGCCAGGCTTTCCGGTTCAGCCAGCGCCAGGTCAAAATTGCGAGGCTGATATTCCTTCGTTGCCGGATGGGGGTCGGCCGCGCAGGTTGTGGCTACCGCGTCCAACGCCGCAACCAATTGTTCCCAGATGGTTGCGCCAGGCATCCTGGCTGTCAACCCGGCCAGGTCGGGAACGGCCGTGTTTGTGGCCTCCAGAGGAGAACCGAAGCGAACGCGATAACGGAGCCTGCCAACGGCCGTTGGTCCCACACCCTTAACGCGCCGGTCCAGGTCGTCCAACGAGCTGTATAGCCCCCGCGCCAGTCGCTCGCCGACAATTCGGGCGGCTAAAGTTGGCCCAATGCCCGGCAAGTGTACCATCTCTTTGACCGAGGCAGTATTCAGGTTGAGAGGCGTAACCGGGGTGACAATTTCGGCCAACATCCCGGGTCCGGCAGTCTGAACGTAATTGTCCGGTACACGCCGTCCCCCCTCATGGGCCGTATGCAGCGCGTGGGCCAGCCCTTCATTTACCAGACGCAGCACAACGGCCGTGCGCGCTGCCTCATCAAGCGGTTGTTCAGTCACCGGCAGCCCACCGGCAGAGGCGCAAATAGAGGCGACGAACGGCCGTAATTCCCCCACAGACTGAGTGATTGGCGCGCCGACCTGCCCGGCCAGAATGGCCAGGGAGGCGTCGGTGACAAACTGCGACCAGTTGATTTTGTAATAGCTCATCGTTGTTCTGCCCGGAGCCACTGCCCCTCAAAGAAATGGACAAAGCGCGTCGCCAGCGCCGCCGACTGCACCAAAACGCTGTCCTGCGTCTGGTTGGTAAAAGCGCCCCCCGACCAATTGTGCGACCCGGTCAACACATAATCATCGGCCACGACCAGTTTGACGTGGCTGCCGCGTACCGGCTGAGCCGTCAGCCAGCGTACCGGAATGCCCTGTTCTTCGGCCCAACTCCGGGCGGTGATTGACCGTTCGGCGATATCCAGGTTGGTGCGGCTGCCGCCGATGAGCAGCCGCGTATCTACCCCCCGCCACAAAGCGCCTTGCAAAGCGCGAAACACCTCGTGAACCTGCAAATCGGGATCGCTGGCCGGTAGAAGGTCCACGATAAAGAGAGAACACAAACAATGGCGGGTCGTTTTTTCGATCAGGGCGCGCAGCGTAACCGGGTAATCGGTATCTGACGCCAGACGTACGCGAGCGGGCATAACACCGTAGGGAATCATGGCGTTTCCTCCACCAGGCCCGAATGATGCAGATTGTTTGAGGCGCGTCGGCCAAAAACAGCCCGCGCGCTGCGGTAACGGGCCATGCGCCGGTAAGCCGCGGCCCGACGATCACTCAGTTCGGCCAGGGCTTCGCCATGCGCGTGCCGCTCGTCGGCGGCCTGGGATTCAATGGCGGCGATGAGGGCCAACAATCCTTCATTGCGGGCGTTGTCAATCCGCAGACGTAGAACCTCGCGCCGCAGCGCCTGGTAACGCTGGTAGGCTTGGGCGTTTTGTTCGGATAGTTCAGCAAAACTCATGGTTACATTCCCCAGTTAATCGGCGGCAAGGTTTTGTCCGGCGCTGATTCGCTGGACTGTCCTTCCCGGAAACATTCTTCCTGACGTTCAGTCGTCCAGGCCAGAGCGGTCTGGTGCAGCTCGTTGTGGATGGCGCTCTGCGACTGATCCCCAAAATAATCGTAGCTGCCGCCGAAATCCTGGTCATCCAGGGCGTGCAGAACCTCATGGATGCCCAACGAAACGCCGTCAAATCCGGAATAGTCGTCGGCGCCGATTTTGTCCACATCAATTACCAGCGACCGGGTATCTCTGTCGTAGTACATTTCAGCCCCATCGGGCGCTGCGCCGGCTACGACATCTACCGGCTCATACTGCCAGTCAGTGAGCGACTGTTCAATCATCTGGCGCAGGAAATCGAAGCGTTCGCCGGGGTCCATGTTTTCCCAATTTTGTTCTTCCAACCCGTGGCAGATATCAAATGCCATAAAAACCCTCTTTACCGAAACAGACAGACGTTGGCTTGGACGTTGCGTCAGTATAGAATATTTACCGGCCATCTGTAAAGGAATGGCAGAGCGATGTAATGTGCGGCAGAATGAATTGCCTGTCGTCTCGACGATTGCTTGCGGATCGTCGGCTACAAGGAGATACAAATGGAACTTGGAAAATTTTCCCTTAGCCTGGCCGTAACAGACATTCATGCCTCCCTGGCGTTTTACCAAAATCTTGGTTTTGCCCTGCTGGATGATCACCGGGATGAAAATTGGGTGATTCTCCAAAATGGCGAGACCGTCATCGGATTATTCCAGGGCATGTTTGAGAAGAATTTACTGACCTTTGTCCCGGAAGATGCCCGGGCAATCCAAAAACAACTGAAAGCGCGTGGCTTGAAACTGGACTCGGAAGCGGATGAGTCCACCACGGGTCCCGCCTATTTCACGCTGACCGACCCGGACGGCAACCCAATCCTGTTCGACCAACACGACCCCGATTACAAACCAACCGCATAACATTCATATCCAGGCCATTCTTAGCGCATTGCCGTAACAGGAACGCCGCTCACCGGCCGGGAAAACCAACAAGTTGCGGTCTGCACCTGAAACCCAACAGATTGGGCAGTGCCCAGCATCGCCGGGTTATCACTGCTTGTGCCTAGCACGGCCGTATCCATCCCACGTTCTTGCAACAGGCGCAGCCCCGTGAGCAAAAGCGCCCGCGCCAGCCCTCGTCGCTGAAAATCGGGATGCGTCGCTGCCGGGTCCGTGTGCCCTTCCTGCCGTCCGGTGCGTTCATTTTCTTCCTGGCTAATCGCACACAGGCAGTAGGCGGCCAGACGGCCGTCCGCCGCCACGACCACCAGGTCCAATTCCGCCTCATACTCTAGCCCGCGCATCATCGCCAGCCGCTCTGCGGCCGTCATATACTCTGTGCCAAACGCGGCGCGATGCAGCGCGACCAGCGCCGCAACCTCCTGCTCGCCTTGAACGTGGCGGATGGCAAACCCGGGCGGTAGTTGCGGCGGTGGAATGGGTTCAGTGAGGCGACGAACCAGACGCAGCGAGCGGAGTTCTTGCCGCACAAAGCCGTGCCGTTCGAGCAAAGCAATTTGTCCGGCGTCATCCTCACGGCAACTGGCGTCGAGCGTGCGCGTTTCATCCCCTGCCGACATCGCGCGCCGCAGACACGCCACGCCCCAGCCGACGATCTCCCTTCCCAGGTCAGGGTATGAGGTCTGTGGGTCCATCTCAAAGCGCAGGTTGTCGTACTGGTCTACAAAGGCAAAGGCTACGAGACGGCCGTTGCTATCTAACCACAGGCGCGTATTGACCTGCACAGCAGGCAAGGCGAGAAGTTCTCGTAAATCAACCGGACCTGGATAATCTGCCAGACGCGCGGCCGGCCTGACGGCAAACAAAAGCTGCAACATGGCTTGTAGATCATCCGGGCCAGCATATA
Organism: Candidatus Leptovillus gracilis; assembly: GCA_016716065.1. NCBI lineage: Bacteria > Bacillati > Chloroflexota > Ardenticatenia > Promineifilales (SeqCode) > Promineifilaceae (SeqCode) > Candidatus Leptovillus > Candidatus Leptovillus gracilis. The sequence goes on from JADJXA010000003.1 coordinate 367,577, forward strand.
AACGGTTGGTAAGTGTAGACATAGGTTATACTTCAAGCTCAATTCCTGTTCGGCGAATCTACAAACCAAGAGCAACGTCAGGATAGGTCGCTATGTGTCTGCGGGCCACCAAAACCAGCCAACCGGGCAAAGCCGTATTGTCATTGTGAACCAGGTCCCAAGATTAACGGCCATAAAGCGCCGAACTCGCCAGAAATTCAGTTACAATCCGGCGGAACTCCTCTGGCTGATCCATGTTGGATAAATGGGCGGCGTCGGCAATCAGGGCTTTTCGGGCTGATGGCAACTTAGTCATCATGTAATCGGCCGCCGCATGAATATAGGGTATGTCATGAGCGCCCACAATAATGAGCGTTGGCGTCTGCAATGCGCTCATCTCCTCAGCGGCGACAATCTCCGTATCGAGAAGCTCCTGGCCCAGCTTTTTGGCGTAGTGGGAGAGCGCCTGACGATTCATCTCGTAAGCTAACCGGCGCATGGTCTGATTAACCTGATCGGGCGTTCGTTCCATACCGTCAAACCAGATTTGCGTCTCTATCTCAGCCAACAGGTCAAAATCTCCTGCGTGGTAGGCTTGCTCGGCCGTGGCAAATTTGGCCGGCGTCGGCGTATCCAACTCCAGGCCAGACGGCCCGGAGCCGACTAAAATCAAGGCTGCTGTTTGCGACGGCCGTGTTAAGGCGAAGTTGATAGCCAGGCCACCGCCCATCGAACAACCCATGAACAATGCAGGTTCATGCAGTTCCAAATAGTCCAGCAAGGCGATTAAATCCCCAAGATGGCTAAAGTCACCCTCAACCGGCTCGCTCCGGCCGTAGCCGCGCAGATCGTAGCGAACAACGTGAAACCGGTCGGCGAAATGGGCGAACTCGTTGTTCCATTGACGGCTGTCAGCCACGCCTGCGTGAATCATCACGAGAGGTGGCCCCTCTCCGGCTGCTTCGTAATAGATGCGGGCGTTATTGATGGCCGCCAGGCCAGACTTAACTGGTTTGTCATTCATTTCATGCCCCCATAACTCAGATCAATCCGCTTGTCCGCTCTATAAGCCGCCTCTATTGTGCCGTTGGGCAGAAAGTTCGAGACCAGGTAGCGCAGAGATTGCGCCCGATCCTGACCGCCTTCGTTCGATAAGAGCAATTGCTCGCAGAAGAGGGCGATGTCTTCGATGATTCGTTCGCAGCGGTAATAAGCCAGCGTCCGCCAGTTGATCGCCGCCTGGCCGTAACCGCGATAAAACAGCGTTTCTTCCTCCTGGGCATTATAGCCGACAAATCCTTGCGCGCCGCCGATGAACATCAAATCCCGCTCTTTGGGAGCCAGCATCGGGTCGTCCCAGTCCACGATGTAAAGAGCGTCACGGCCGTCAACCAGGACGTTGCTGGCGTGGATGTCGGCGTGACACAGCACAAATTCCAGAAGTTCGCCTGACAATGAATCGGCCAACTGTTCCGCCCGTTGTACCAGGTCGAGAATCTCAGCCCGTCTGCTCTGCAGAAACGCGGCTAAATCCAGGGCGACGGGATCGTCGTAGACGTCGCTCTCGACGCGCCCTAAAAACATCTTGACCATCTCGCGCCAGCGGGGGGAATAACGTTCTTGCCGTAGATTGGCTCTTATGGCTGGTGGTACGGCCAGCATGTGCAGTTTTTTCAGCGCCGCGCCAAACTCTGCCCACTGCGCCGCCGACAGCTTGCGTTCACGGCCGTTACAGCCGTCTACGAACGGGTAAAGAATCGCCGTGAACGCATCGAGCGTTGTCCAAAGCTGCCCAGTTTTTGTTGTCAGGGGGGTGACGATTTGCCGGATTCCCTGGTCGTGGAGAAATTGGGGAAGGGTAACGGCTGTTCCGTCAAAAACGCCGCTTCTCAGCTTCAGAAAGTAGGCGGTTTCAACATTGGTTTCGATACGGTAAACGGCCGTGTTCTGGTCTGCGCCCAACGGCAGGAAGATGATCTGGACGGCCGTGACGCCATAGGCGGCCTGTAAACAGGCGGCAATCTTTGCAGGGGAAATGTCCGGTTTTTCAAGCATGGAGGGAGTAGGTTTTCTGGTAGGCTGGCGTTTCCGGAGTCGTCAGGCGCGTGAAGCCTGTCGTCTCATACAGGTTAACGGCCGTTTTGTTTGAATTCATCGTTCCCAGCAGCGCCACTTCCACGCCGGCCGCCTGCACCTGGCGCAGTCCGGCCAGAAGCATGGCGCGCCCCAACCCTTGCCGCTGATTCTCCGGCCGCACGCCAAGGTACTCAATCCAACCCCGGCGGCGGCCGCTTTGCGCCCATTCCGCCCGGCAAAAGGCGTATTCGCAATAGGCGACAAACTCCCCCGTATCGGCAACGGCGACGAGATGGCCGTATTCGTCGCTGTGGAACATCTCCTGGCGGTGGTGGGGATTAACGGCCGTAAAATCATACAACGCCCCATACGCATCCAGTTCAGCGGGGCTTTGCAGCGGGCGAATGAGGTAGCCGGGCGGTAGAGTCGGCGCGGAAACGTTATCCGCCAGCGGCCGGGCGAAGTAGAGGCCCTGCGCGGCCAACCCTCGTAGAGACGCGGTTGTAACGGCTTGTTGTTATCAACGACCAAATCCGCTCGTTCCTGGGGGCGACAGGTATCCAGGTATAATTTCTGTCCCGGGATATAGCGTTGCTCATATCGTTGGCGCAATTCAGCAAGGTAACCAAAATGGGCGATGTCGCGTTGTTCCGCTCGTCGAATTATTTCTGCAAAGTCGGCGTGGACAAAAATTGAATAATCCCAGCAATTGACCAATTCGGGTCGAAGCAGGAAGACTCCGTCAAACAGTAGTATCGCATTGTCTGGCGCAATCTGCCGGGGCAGTTGCGTTTCTGATTCAGTGCGGTAGTCAAAAAACGCGGGGCAGTAGCGGCGCGAGCCGCCGGGTCCCATGGGGGCCAACAACAATGTGATGAGCGCCTGATAATTGAAGGAGTCGTGATAGTAGCCTTCAGGGGATAACGCGCCGCGCCGGCGCCGCCAGCGAGCGGGATTGTGAAAGCCGTCAATGGAAGCCCGGATTACAGGCAAGCCGCGGCTTTGCAGCGGCGCCACAAGTTCATCGGCAAGCGTTGTCTTCCCCGCCGCGTCCACACCGTCAATGGCCACGCGCAGCGGATGCGGCCGTTTGATTTGCGCGATGCGCTGGGCGATTGCTTCCAGCATTTGTAAACGGTACATTGTTTGCCTGCGCTTCAAGGTCGCCTATGATGACTCCTGGCGTATCAACTCATCCGAATGCCCTGCCCAATCAGGTAGGCTGTAACCGCCTGGAAATCAGTCAAGCCTTCGTCAATGAACGCTTTACAGATGTGGTAGCCGCTGTACATCGGCGTTCGCTGGCTGGCGGTCAGGATGGCGTGTTTGTAGCGGATGATTCGCTCTCGGATTTCGGGTGTCATGGCTTGTTTGAAGCGGTGTATCTCGGCCATTTGCCGGTCGATTACCTCGTCTGCCAGGGACCAGATGTCAATTTTCCACGGCCGTCCCCACTCCCCATAAGCGATTCGCGGTTTCAGGTAGAGGCCGCCGGGCAGTCGGGTTGTCTGCGACTTCTCGAAGACAACCTGGAAGACCAGGTCGCAGGCCGCCAGTTGGCTGCCAATTGCAAATAACGCCTCGATTGAGACCGGCGACAGGTAGAGATCAATGTCCGGATAAATCATGACGCCGAGATAGTAGCTGCCGGTGGGGGTGATACGGCCGTAAGGTTGCAAAATCGGGTACAGGTTGACCGCTTGCAGGATAAAGTCAGCTTCTTGTTTTAACCGGGCAGACCTTTGCAACGGATCTATAACTGGTTGGCTCATGATTATACCTGTCCCAATCTGTTCTGCTGTAAAAATTGCCGAATCATGTCTGCTTTTTCCATGCGGCCCAGCTTTAGATACGCTTCATACTCGTAGATCAACGACAGAACGGGGATTTGCAACCCATCCATTGCCAGCCAGCGCCGGTGTTGCGCCACCTGGATGGGCGCTTCCCACGTCCGGTCGTCCAGCCGCTTGGCGATGTCGCCCATGATCTCTACCTGGATGCCATCCATTTCCAGCCGACCCAGGTAAGAGCGTATCCGTGCAGAAACCAGGTAGCGCACAGGCTCAGCAATGGTGGCGGACAAACGGCTTTCAATCTCAAATGCGCCATCCCGATCAGTCTGGATGTCAATATCGTTTACTGCAATCACCATGCCTTGGAGGGCCATACCCAAACTGCCGGTGATGACCCAGGGGCAGTGGCAATCTTGCAGGGAGGCGACGATTCTGCGAAGGACGTTGAGGTAGCGGGGGTCAATCATTCTTTTTAAACAAAAGCGTCAGGCAGAGGAACGACGTTCAGCGTTGCTTCCAAAATCTGGCGGTCCTCAGGGTCGGGGAGCGCGGCAACCAGGGCAATGGCTTTCCGGTAATGTTGGTTGTGCGCCGTGGTATCCTTGTTGACCGCCGCCACGTTAGCGGCCACCGCATGTGCCAGGGCAACTTCCCACAGCGGCGTCCCTTCGCCAAAGAAGATGGGCTGCGACCTGGTTTGGTAGCGGCTCGCCTCGCTGCCCATGCCCAGCAGTGCATAGACATGAGCTACCAACTGCGCTGCATGAGCCTGCGCTTTTTCGTTACCAACGGCCGTCCAGAGATACATTGCCGTATGTGCAGCCTGAAGCATTTCATCGTCCTCTTCCGGCGTCCGCACACGCGATTCCGACAGGCTCCAGGCACGATTGTTTGCCTGACTTGCCAGGCGGCGCTGCCAGTTCGCGGTTTCTTCCAGAGTGGGTTTCTCGCTCATTCGACCTCCTCGGTTTTTCCTGTGGGGCCTGGCGTATTTGGGGTTGCCAACGCCGAAATGGCCGTTGCCAACAGCCATTTCGGCGTTGGTCTTCGTTTGATCCAAATGCTCACGCTAAGGCGAAAATTTCAAAGATTTTTCTTGGTGACTTCGGGGCGTGGCGCAAGCCATCTTCCTACTTGGGCTAAACGAGGACCATCCCCGACGTACGTTCCAAAGCGAATCACCAACTCCCGGCAATCATACACAAAACCAAAAAACATTGCGACCAGGGGTAAATTCGCCATAAGCCGAACGATAATAACCAACAAAAACCTGGCATTGACCTAAAAAAAGCATACGACTTCCTGAAACATTGCGAAAACGCCGCAAAAACAGATGACGTTTATCTATCAGCGGGCAATATTTAGTGGTCCACCAGTCGCCGGCAGCAGCAGAGAATTTTTCTGGTCCTAACGGATTTTGTGTATTTCAGCCACTACCTCTGGATGGCTCTGGTAATTTACAGATAAAATTTATTTGCCGCTGCCAATAGTGAAGATCGTTTGATTCATGCGTTTACACAAAATGCGTTAGAATCAGATATTGCCTACCATGACGAAGAGTGGGGCGTCAACATCCACGATGACCACCGCCTGTTTGAAATGCGCTCATTCTCAAAGGGGCGCAGGCGGGGCTTCAACTTTGTCGGCCTGACTATCTGCTAGGCCTTCATGCAAGCGGTGGGCATGGTCAACGACCATACGGTAGATTGTTTCCGGCACGGGCAGTTGGCGTAGTAAAGTGAGAAACGAGCGATGGAACAGATCATTAGAGACAGATACAGTCCAGGCATCCTGGAAGAGGCGCGGCGGCGATACGGCGTCGCCCCCGACGATATAACCTTGTTGGACGGTTTTGAGAGCTTTATCTACGCCTTTCGTCACCATGGCGCGGACTATATTCTGCGCCTCGGTCACAACCACCGCCGTTCGCCCGACCTGGTACGGGCTGAGGTGGATTGGATCAATTATCTGGCGGCGCGCGGCGCGGGCGTGGCGCAAGCGACGCTTTCGGAGAATGGCGAATTGGTGGAACTGATCGCCGATGGGGCGGGCGGCCATTTCCTGGCGACTGCCTTTGTCAAAGCGGCGGGTGGGCCGGTCTGGCAGATGGGGGGCTGGACGGAGGCGTTTAACCTGGCTTACGGCCGTCTGCTTGGCCGCATCCACGCTCTCAGCAAAATGTACCGACCGAGTAACCCTGCCTGGCGCCGACCGCAGTGGGACGACCCAATTAACAACGACGTTTACGCCGCCTTGTCGCAGGAAGAGAGCGCGGTGGCGGAGCGGTACCGCGCTGTTTTTGACCATCTGCTGGCGCTGCCGCGAACGCCGGACGGTTACGGCATGATTCACCAGGACGCCCACACCGGCAACTTGTTTGTGGATGAAAACGGCCGGATCACCCTCTTTGATTTTGACGACTGCGTTTACGGCCATTTTGCCTACGATTTGGCGATGGTTCTCTTTTACGCCATCGTCAACCGGGAGGACGCGGCCACCTTTGCGCAGATGTTTTGGCCCCAGTTCTGGCGAGGCTATTGTGAAGAGAATGCGCTGGACGGCCGCTGGCTGGAGGAAATCCCCTTCTTCATGAAGCTGCGCGAGATTGATCTCTACGCCGTCCTCTTGCGGGATGTGGGGCTGGAAGGCATAGAGGCACATCCCTGGACGGCGCAATTTATGCGCGGTCGACGGGAGCGCATTGAAAACGACATTCCTTGCCTGGCGGTGGATTGGCCCGCGTTTTCGCGGTGGGCTGGCGGGTAGAAGGCTATTTGAGCGCTTACAAGCTAAATGGTTGCACAATTAGCAAGAACATCATCAAAGATTAGACACCCGGCCAGATGAGCGTGGTCATATTTGGGGCGCTAGACTCCGCCAGTTAGAGTCAGAAAACTGTCAACTCTCAACGGCACATTAAAGGCAAGTTTCCTGGTTGTCGTCACGAGAGCTATAGAACCAGAAGCTAACCTTTGATTTCACGCGCCCACAGAGACTTCAAATTGGCTAAGATGTGGAAAGCTGCCAATTTGCCCGAATTTGCCACCTGGAACGGCTTAAGGGTCCATATAAAAAAAGCTCCCGCACCCTGGTCATATAAAGTTGAGCAAGTGCGGGAGGTAATAAATTTACGGACCCTTAGAGAGGCGCTTGCGGATCCTGGCGAAGTCTAAAGCCCCCAATATGACCTGTTTCATTATACTGCTGGCGAATTCAAAACAGGTCAAAAATCGGTGATAAAACAAACAAATTTTGATCGTTTTTTGAGCTTGAAGCAGCTGATTTTTGTGATTTTCGGAGCGACGAGACAATTCGCCAGCAGTCCCCTTTCATGTGACCGGATGTCCTCTAAACTTTACATTCAACCGCTCGCACCAACTGCAACAAGAAGCTCCGTGATCATCCGTCGGGCGCTTTTGACGCCGCTGGGGTTTGTCTGCCAGTAGTAGGGGATAAAAATCGCTGCCTGAGACAGGGCGTGTCCCTGGCCGCGTAACCAAGTCGCCTCATCGACGGCCGTTTCCGCCCGAAACACTTCTCGACTCGCGCCGGAGAAGAGGCTCCAGGCGATCATCAAGTCGCAGGCCGGGTCGCCCACGGCCAGACCGCCAAAGTCAATCACCGCGCTCAGACGGCCTTGCTCAACCAGCACATTCCCGCAAAGTAGGTCGCCATGAAACCAGACCGGCTCCCGCTCCCATTCCGGGGCTTCCAGGGCGGCTTCCCATATGGCCGTAGCGGCCTGGGTATCCACGACGCCGGCCAACGCGGCAATCGCCTGGCGGGTTGGCCCGTCTCGCAGCGTCAGGGGCGCGCCGCGCAAATTATGTTCGGCGGCCGGGAGTCCGCCCGTGGTGTCAACCTGCCACAGTGCGGTGATAAATTGGGCCAGTTGGGCGGCCGCCTGGCAGGGGTCGTCCAGCCGTTCCAGCGTAGCGCTCTCGCCCGGCAGCCAGCGATAGATGGACCAGGACCAGGGATAACCTGCGCCCGGTTCGCCCAGCGCCAGCTGCTCCGGAACGGCCAGTGGCAGGTAGGGCGCCAGCCGGGGCAGCCAGCGCCGCTCTTTCTCCGCCTGCCCGACGGCCCAATCAATGCGCGGCAAACGCACCACCATATCGCTGCCGAGGCGGTAGAGGGCATTGTCGGTGCCGGTCGAAGGGACCGGCGTGAGGGGCAAGTTGGCCCATTGCGGAAACTGCGCCTCCAGCAGCCGGCGCACGAGCTGCGCGTCGGTGTGGACTTCGTTGGCGTGCATCTTAACGGCCGTCATAGGGTCCAATACGCATAAAAACCGTGTTCTTACCTGGTCGCGCCATTTTGCGCCCGAACAGGAAGATCTCTCTGGTTTTTGCGCAAAAACAGCACTTTAACACCCACATATAGATTTTTGTCTATTTCAAAAGGGTAAACCTGATTCTCCGTCAAAATGAACCATCCCGCGACGTTGTATTGTATTAGCGTCACTCATTACGCATCTTGCCCACATCCCGGAAATGCAGATCGTCGTGCCAGGCCGCCACGCGCAACACCTGCACCAGATTGAGCCAGCCGATCACCGGGTCGTAGAAATACGTATTCCCCAGCATGTCTTCCTCCTTATTGCTGTACCAGGCGCGGATTTTTCGGTATTCGGCTGATGATTCTGCCTCCAGTTGCGCCAGCGTCACCCCACTACCCGGCTTGTGGCGGGGCGGCCACAACCATCCCACGCTCATCGGAAAGTTTGGCCGAGCATAGACATCATCAATATTGGCAAGCCATGGTCGGGCGCGGCGCAAGCGGCTCCAGGGGCGCAGCAGCGGCCACGCCACCGCGATCAGCCGCCGAAAGGAGCGGTTCAGCACTCGCGTATGGTCCAGAATCTCCCCGATCGACCATTCGCCCGGTGCTGGGCGTGCCCACAACTTTTCCTCTGAAATCCCTGCCAGCACCGCATACGTTTGCCGGTGCTGCTTTTCCAGCAGATCGAGCCATTGGGCTACATAACTTTTCGTGTTATCGTCCATAATAATAGAGGTAAATTCGTAATAAGTCGCTCGATAATAATCGACACTTTTCATCAGTAAGATGATGTGTTTAATTGTAACCGTCTCATCCTCAAGGACAATGCTTTCCACTAACAATCGCAAAAGGGGTTTTGGCCCCAACCGCTCAAAATAGTTCAATCCAGATTTTCTCACAAATCCCACCTCTGGTGGCGACTCTTGCAACCCGGCCAAATCCTCTAGTTTTCGGATTTTGATTTTAGAGTCTCTACCTCCGGTGATTAGCTTGAATTGAACCTTTTCGAGGCTTTAGGCAGTGCGCCGTGAAACGGCGAGATTGAATTGAATCCAGAGGATTCTGTAAGGAGATGTCAAAAACTTACAAGCCGAACGAAGTTAGCAGAAGGGGAAACCGGACTGTGAACAGAGCATCTTCGCAAAGCGGCGTGAGGCAAACGGGAAGTTGCCAATTTTGAGGGGTTGTGTAAAAAACCCCCAACAAGGAGAGTTGATTCGGGTCTTGGGTCCATAAAAATAAGTTCCCGCACCCTGGTCATAGAAAGCTGAGCAAGTGCGAGAAGTAATAAATTTACGGACCTTAAGTCCGAGTTTACTTTCGGAATCGGGGAGCAGATCGAGCCGATACAACCCCAACAGAATCTCCATCACATCTTGACAATTGGTGCGTATCCTTATGCCAGAATACAAAACGGCCGTAAGCGAGTCCTACTCCCCACCGGCCATCGGCAAATATAAGGAACACACATGAATGGATCACTCAAAACAACGGGCATCATGCTCCTCCTCCTCCTTGTCCTGGGGGCGGGGTACGTAGGGTATTCCGGATCCAACGGCCAGGCGACTGACCTGATGGCGCAGCTACAGGCCAGGCTCGGTTCCGGCGATACGGCCGTTACCGATCCCACACTCACCCCACCTCCCACCATACCTGTCGAGCGCGGCACTGTAGAAGAAACCATCATCGCCCCCGGGCAGTTAGCCAGCGTCAAAGAACAGATATTGCCCGCTGGCGTGGGCGGCACAATCGCGGAATTGCACGCTCGGCCGGGTGATAGGGTGAAGGCCGGCGACGTGTTGGCGCAGATTGACCGACGGCCGTATGAAGAAGCCCTCTCCCTCGCCCAACTAAAACTTTCACTCGCTCAAGAGGAGTTGGCGCGCCAGATTGCCAACGCGGAATTGGCCGTGCAGAGCGCCGAAACCGGCGTCGCCTCGGCGCAGGCGGGTTATCCCAGCCTGACAGCCGCCCAAATCAGGGTGCAGCAGGCCCAAGAGGCCCTCACCGATGCCCTGGCTGCCTACAACAAAGCGTTTGATCCGGGGCGTGACTGGGAACTCAATGACCCTTACCGCGCCGACATGCTCAAAGCGGAGCGCGAAGCCGCCCCCCGGCAGGTGCAAATGGCCCAGGATAACCTGTCTATCGCTCAGGCGGAGTTGACCAGCGTGCAAAACCAAAGTTGGGCGAACAGCCAGAGCGTCAACGGGGCCGAAATTGGCGTCGCCAAAGCGCAGGCCGAATTGGATGCGTTACGCACCAATGGCGTAGATCCCTTACTGCAATGGGACGTGGACAAGGCGCAGGCCGGTCTGGACGCGACCACCATCACTGCCCCGTTTGCGGGCGTGGTGCTGGAAGTGGGGGTGCGCGTGGGCGAAAATGTAGGCGCAGGGCAAATGCTGTTACTTCTGGCCGATGTGCGGCAGGGTGAGGTGCTGGCCTCGGTCATTGAGGAAGATTTGCCCCTGGTACGTGTGGGGCAGCGTGTCGAACTCTACTTCGACGCCGCACCCGACAGCACGATTACCGGCACGGTTAGCCGCATTGTGCCCCAGCGCACGAGCACAGAGCGCCCGCTTTATGCGGTGTATATCAGCGTGGATGAGCTGCCGGAGATGCTGCTGCCGGGCATGACGGCCGACGCCATCATCATCATCCAGCGGCAGGAAGATGTGCTGCGGCTGCCCCGCACCTTGATTCGGGCGGGCAGTGATGATACGGCAACGGTGCAGGTGTGGCACAACGGTGTGGCGGAATCGCGCCCGGTACAGGTTGGCCTGCGTGGTGACACGTATGTAGAAATCCTCTCTGGCTTGACAGAGGGAGAGATGGTATTAGGCCAATAAAGGGCAAAGGGCTTACCGAAAATGACAAGCATCATTCAAGTCGAGAATCTGCAAAAGACGTACACGATGGGCCATAACGAAGTTCACGCCCTGCGCGACGTTACCTTTCAGGTGGCGGCAGGTGAATTTGTGGCCCTGACGGGGCCTTCGGGCAGTGGCAAATCTACGCTCATGCACCTGTTGGGCTGTTTAGACCGGCCGTCTGACGGCCGTTATCTCCTGCAAAACCGCGATGTGAGCCGCCTGTCGGCCGATGAGCAGGCGGAAGTGCGGAACCAACACATTGGTTTTGTCTTCCAAAAATTTAATCTATTGCCCCGCATTACGGCTTTAGAAAACGTCATGCTGCCCCTGCTTTATCGTGGCCGGGTGAAAGACGCCAGCCAGAAAGCCACGGCCGCGCTGCGCACGGTGGGGCTGGCCGACCGTGCCCACCATCGCCCGGCCGAGATGTCGGGCGGGCAGCAGCAGCGGGTGGCCGTCGCTCGCGCTCTGGTGACAGACCCGGCCATCATTCTGGCCGATGAACCGACCGGCAATCTGGACAGCCGCACTGGCGCGGAGGTGTTGGATTTGCTGCTCAATCTGGCGGCGAACGGCCGTACCATCCTCGTCGTTACCCACGATCCCTCTGTTGCCAGTCGCGCCGGGCGGGTGTTGCAAATGATGGATGGGGTGATGCAATGAAAGCCCTGGGAGCGCAGGCGTCTCGCCTGCCAGGGCGGACGGGACGTCCGCGCTCCCATTTTCAAGGGAGAAGAATGAGATGACGTGGCTCAACATGATTCGCACGGCCGTACAAGGCATTACCAGCAATAAACTGCGCTCCGCCCTGACCATGACGGGCATTATCATCGGCGTGGCTTCGGTGATCGCCATGCTGGCTTTAGGCAACGGCGCCCGCCGGGAGGTGGAGTCCAGCTTCCGCTTTCTCGGTTCGGACGAAATTGAAATTGGCATGGAACAGACGTTGGAAGATGGCGAAATGAAGCCGAAAGGCAAGCTGCTCTCCTTCGCCGATGGTCTGGAAATGGCAGCCAACGTGCCCCTGGTTGACCGGGTAGAGATGACCGTGACGGGGTATGGCAAGGCGCGCAACGGCCGTTATGTGGCCGACATCACCGCGACAGGCGCCATGGCCGATGCGCTGCCGGGTCTGGCGCAAAAGAATCAGACGCAGCCGCTGGGCTGGCCGGATGGTCAACCCCTGACGAATGAGGCGTTTTTGGCAAACGGCCGTTTCTTCACCCCCGCCGAAGTGGCTGGTGGCGCGGAGGTATGCGTGTTGGCCCATAAAACCGCGCTTGACCTCTTTGCCGGGGATGACCCGGTGGGCGAGACCATCTGGTTAAACCGCCAGCGGTGCCAGGTCATTGGGGTGCTGCGCGAATTAGAATCCACCGATCCGCAGGAGCGGTATGGCCGTACCAATATCAATGAAGGGCTTTATCTGCCGATTAGCACGGCCGTGACCCACTTGTTTGCCGAAGAGCCAGCCGTGAGCATTGCGGCGCATGTGCGCGACGAGACACAGATGGAAACGGCCAAAGAGCAAATCTCCACCTACTTGCGCCAGCGCCACGGCATCATCCTAGACGGCGCGGACAACTATACCGATGACTTCTATATGACCACCCGCCAGGATGTGTTGGGGGCCAAATTGGAAGCGGCTCGTACTTTTTCCCTGCTGCTGGCGGCCATGGCGACTGTCTCGTTGGTGGTGGGCGGCATCGGCATTATGAACGTGATGCTGGTGAGTGTGACCGAGCGCACACGAGAAATTGGGGTGCGTATGGCGATTGGGGCGCGGCGGCGCGACCTTATTCTGCACTTTTTGCTGGAGGCGATGTTGATTAGTGCGCTGGGCGGGTTGTTGGGTACGGCCGTTGGCATTCTGGTCATTCCTTTGGCGGCGCAGTTAAACGGCAGTCCGGCGCTGTTGCAGCCAAACAGCATCCCCCTGGCCTTTGGCGTGGCTCTGCTGACCGGGGTGGTTTTTGGCCTGTACCCGGCCGTGCGGGCGGCGCATTTGAAGCCGATAGATGCGTTACGCTACGAATAAGGCAGTTCCTTAAACCCGACCCAAAGCCCACACAATCTCCATCAAATCTTGACAACCGCTTACCTATAATACTTTCAAAACATGACAGGCAAATCTTTTAAGCCGTCATACAAACAAACTCTAGGAGAAATTGAAATGACCGAAGAAACAATCAGCAAGAAAAACAACCGTACAGGTTTATTCATTGGCGGAGCTTTCGTATTAATGCTGCTATTGGCCGCAGCCTTTATGGGCGGCAACCTCATGGCTCAAGCTGAGGGTGCAGTACCCTTATCCGATGTTGCCCAGTCCATCACGTTGCAAAATGGCAGTGTCGCCCAAAGCATCCCGGCCCCACTTATGGAGATGGCTGCCGAACTGCCCGCCAGAGCGCCGGAAACAAAAGGGCTGTTTGTTGGCCGCACCGATGACACCCTGACCATTGGGACAGGCAATGTCATGGCTATGATTTCCACTGAACCCAACGCCGTGCCGGAGTTTAGCTACGACGGCATCAAACAGAATGTCTTGGTGACAAACAAAACCAGATTGTACATAGATAGAACGGAGTACACTTTGGGCCAAACGGCCGTGGAACAAAAATTAGAGGAAGTGGAAAACCTGGACATGCTGGTGGAAAACACCTTCGTGGACGTATGGGGTGAGCGGTCTGGCGACCAAATCGTAGCCGATGTCATTCTCATGCGGCTATCCCAGCGATAAGGAACAGAATTTGTTTGGAGCTTGTTTAGAAGTTCAACTTCTTCTGAGAAGTTGAACTTCTTCCCCAACTTGTTTAACTATTGCCCCCGTCCCCTTTGCCTTTGACTTCCTTTCCGTTAAGATTCCGATGATGCCGCAAAAGATATTGGTAGTAGACGACGATGTGAAGATTGTGAACCTGGTGAAGCTGTACCTGGAACAGGAACGGTATCAGGTGTTCACCGCCTACGATGGGTTGCAGGCGCTGGAAATAGCCCGGCAAAAACAACCCGATCTGATCATTTTGGATTTGATGCTGCCGAAGGTAGATGGGCTGGATGTACTGCGGCTGCTCACCCAAGAAGGTGGGCCGCCCATCATCATGCTCACCGCCCGGCGCACGGAAGATGACAAACTGATTGGCCTGGAACTGGGCGCGGACGATTATGTGACCAAACCATTTAGCCCACGCGAATTGGTGGCGCGGGTGCGGGTGGTGCTGCGGCGGCTGCAAAAGGCGCAGTCTAGCCAGCCGGAGCAGGTGCAGCTTGGCGAGTTGGTGGTAGATTATGTGCGGCGAGAAGCAAGACAAAATGGCCGCATTCTTCCCCTGACCCCGGCGGAGTTTAACCTGCTGGCTTTCATGGCCCAAAACCCGGGCCGCGTTTACTCCCGCCAAAACCTGCTAGACGAACTGTTTGGCTACGACGCCGCCAGCCTGGAACGCACCATTGATACACACATCATGAACCTGCGCCGCAAAATAGAGCCTGACCCCGCCCACCCCATTTATGTGCAGACGGTATATGGGCAGGGGTATCGGGTGGAAGAGGGTAATCGGTAATCGGTGGCCGATGGCTGGTGGCTGGTGGTCAGAAAATTGGGTGTGGTTCAAGATTGTGAAAATATCCTTTACAAATGAGAAGTGTCATGCTGAGCGAAGTCTTCGGAGCGAAGCATCCCCTATGAATTGCATGACCAGAGCCGGAGGGATTCTTCCCCGTTCGGCTACGCTCAGGCCCGCAGACTCCGCTCAGACCTGTCCTGAGCAACGCCGAAGGAATGACGATTCGCCGACTGATTTGTAAAGGACAACTTTGGCTTTTTTAGCCATGCCGAAAATTGTAAAGCAGCTCTTCCAGAGTTCCGATTATTACCGGAAAAAGATATGCGCCACAAATTACAAACCCGCCTTTTCCTCACCCTCATCAGTGTCGCCGTGATCGCGTTGGCGATTGTGGTCATGGTTGCCATGCAACAGACGCGCCGCCAGTTTGGGGCGTATGTGGCTCGTGACCAGATGATCACCCTGAACCAGACGGCGCAACTGTTTGAAGCGCCCATTCTATCCGGCTCGTTGGCGGAACTGGATAGCCTGACGGCCAAAGTTGCCCAGGTGTATGGCATTCGAGCCTATGTGTACGATACGGTAGGGGTGATTGTGTCCGCTTCTGATGTGAAGCAGGTGGGGCAGAGGGTAACGGCCGTTTCCCTCCCTCCTGTGGGTCTGGCTCTCAGACAAGATGCGCCCAATGGCGAAGCCAGCACCGTCCACTTCTTTTCCGCGCCGGGAAACAACCAACTGGTAGAAGCAAATATTTCCATGCCCAACAGCGCCGATGTGGGCATTAGCAGTCAAACGTCTGTGGTGGATCTGCTGCCTGATGATGAATCCCACCTGGCGAGCGGCGAGGCTATCTCCCTGTCAGTCACCACACCCCAAGAGTTGGCTTACATCGTTGTATCGCCGCCCGATGTGTTGGTAGACACGTTTGCTAGCCAGAGCGCCTTCATCCAACTCGTCAATCGCGCCTTTGTGGCGGCTCTGGGCGTCTCGCTGCTGGTGGCCGTGCTGCTCAGTTGGGTCACGGCCCGGCGCATTTTGCGCCCCGTACAGACACTCACCACAGCCACCCGGCAAATGGGACAGGGTGATCTGAGCGTTCGTGTGGCGGTGCAGGGCAAGGATGAACTGGCCGAATTGGGGCAATCGTTCAACCAGATGGCGGCGGATCTGGCGCATCAGTCGGAACTGCGCCGTCATTTGGCCGCCGATGTGGCGCATGAACTGCTGACGCCGCTTACGGCCGTGCGCGGTCACCTGGAAGCTGTGCAAGATGGCCTACTGGAACCCACGCCAGACGTGATCAACTCCCTGCATGACGAGGTGATGTTGTTGGATAAGTTGATTGCCGACCTACAAGAACTATCACTGGCGGAAGCGGGGCAGCTTCATTTGGATGTGCAGCCAGTCTCGTTGGTTGACGTGGTGATGGGGGCGGTAACGGCCGTTACTCCCCAACTCGTCGGCCGCCATCTGACATTGACCACCCACCTACCGGATAATCTCCCCCTCATCGAACTGGATGTCCGGCGCATGGGGCAGGTGTTCCGCAATCTGCTCGGCAACGCCATCAAATACAGTGACCCCGGCGGGCAATTGACCGTCACTGTCTGGCAGTCGGGAGACGAACTGCTTGTCAGTGTAGGCGACACAGGCGCCGGCATCGCGCCCGAACATTTGCCCTACGTTTTCGACCGTTTCTACCGCGCCGACCCCTCACGGGCACGCGATACCGGCGGCTCTGGTTTGGGTTTGGCGATTGTGAAAGGGGTGGTGGAGGCCCATCACGGCCGTGTGTGGGCTGAAAGCAAACTCGGCGTTGGCTCCCTCTTTACCGTCAGCCTGCCGCTGGGGTTTCCCCAAAAAAGTGGACACACACAAGAGACAAATTGAGGGAGATGGTCAGTCAACAACTGCTAGACAAAATCAAAACGGCTCATGAAGCGAATCGTGGTTGTTACGTTAGCCCGCGCATTTACCACGAGATGAAAGACGAAATACCGTGCAGCGTGAACCGGGTGGCACGCTTGATGCGGCAGCATGGGTGTTTTTGCATATCCCACCCAAAAGGTATATTTCAGCGTATCTCAGTCGAGTAGGCTAAAGTAGATACGGTCTATTAATATGATTGTTTGCGATCATTTTTACTCGAGAAGGAATTTTGAAATATACTTTTTGGGTGAGATATACAAAAACACCCTATTTGTACACTGGTGATCAATTGCGCCCCGTTTCCGGGTCACAGGTCTCGCTCAATGGGTAACGTGCCTTTTGTACGCTTACTTTACAATTGCCGGCAGATAAACTTGATAGGGCAGCCACTCATAGGCGCCCATATCGGCGACGGCCGTACCGTCCAAATCCCCATCTTGCGGGCGCAAAACGCCAAGCAGATCATACAGCGGCGCGCCGGTGTTCGCGCCGGTGTCTATCGCCGAAGAGCCGAACTGCAAGCGATAATCGCCTTGAACCGCATCCACAAACTGCGGGTTATCGCTGATGTTACCTGCGCCGGGCCAGCCGCCTTCTACGGCCGAATAGCTGATGTGGGCGTCATTGGCGTCCGGGATATGGATGGATCCCCCGGCGTTGCCAAAGAGGATGCTGTTGGTGACGTACAAGTCCAGGCCGGTTTGCGGGTTAAAGTTGATGCCGGGGCGGTCAGTGCCCGGAGCATTGTTGGCGATGGTGACATTGGTGATCACGGCCGTGCCATTCAAATGCAGTCCGGCGTCTCCCAGGTTGTCGGCGATGAGGCTGTTGCTCAGGTGCAGCGCCCCCTCGCCCACGCGGATGCCGCCCGCGCCCTGGCGAGCCAAATTGTGGATGACGAGGCTGTCGCTGACGGTTAGATTCCCTTGGGCAATGATCCCGCCGCCGCCCCAACTGTCGGGCGAACCATCAGCCGTGTTGTGGTGGATCAGACAATTGCGAATGGCGAGGGTGGCATCCCCAGCTCGCACACCGCCGGCCTCCTCCCCATAACCGTTGGTGATGGTCAGGCCATCCAACACCACCTCGGCGTCGTGGTTGAATATGTCTACAACCGGCAGTCCAAATCTGCCCAGGTCGCCCGAATAGAAAACAGCTTGCGGGTCTGTCCAGGTTTGGCCGTTGGCCGATTGAGTATAGTAGATGGCGCCGTCGTCGTTGTTGGAGAACCACATCTTGAAGAGGCCGCCGGCGTAGATAACATGGGGGTCGGCCAATTGGTTGCCGCCGGTGATGAGGGGTTGGCTGCCAACAGCCGTCCACGTCTGGCCGCCATCGTTGCTGGTAAAGGCGCCAATGGAGGCCGGGTACGCCGGTCCCACGCCGGTGAAGAAGAGCCAATGATCCCCACCGCCATCTACAACAACCGAAGGCCCCCACACGGCCCATTCATACCAGTCGCCCGGCTGCGGCACAACGGCCGTGCCGATTTTGTCCCAATCAGCAACGCCATCGTCCGATTCGGCATAGGCGATGACATACCCCTGGTTGCCCCCGGCATGATACCACAGCCGATGCACGCCATTTTCCACCAGCACGGATCCATGCCCGACAAAATTTTCATCATAGCTGTTGGCCGTTGGCGTAAGAATGGGGGTCGCCGGGTTCACTGTCCAGGCAGTTCCGTCGGCGCTGGTCGCCCGATACAGAGAGCGCACGCCATCGGTCGCCGCCTCAAAATACATGGTAAAAGCCCCGGTTGCTCCCAGGACAAAGGGGCTGCGTTCAGAGGCAGGGTCGTTCCAGGGTGCGTTTTGATTGGTTAAAACCGGGTTGTTGGGATTACGCTGCCACGTCTGTCCATCGGCCGAGGTCGCTTCGCCTACTTCCACGTCGTACAGCAAATTGACGCCGTCATACCACATGCGGTACTGGCTGCCGTCCCACAGAACGGAGGGCTTTTTTCACATGACGGCCGTCCCAATCCCCCACCACCGGCTGAACAGCCGAACCATCCAGGATGGTCTCGTAAAGAGCCACGTCGCGGCTCCAACCGATGGGGTTATAGCCACCCTGCAACGTTACACTCATCTGGATACCGACGTTTTCCGTGTACGTTCCGGCGGCAATCAGCAAGACGTCGCCTGGATTGGCGCGGTTGTCCAGCGTGTATTGAATGGTCTGGCAGGGAGAAACGGCCGTACCGCACCCATCACCATCACTACCTGTCGTACTCGATACATACACCTCGCCGGGATCAGCCAACACCCCTAAAACGAGGACAATGAGTAGAACGGCCGTGGACAAGGCCCCAACCCATCCTGCCAGCCGATGCACTACTTGCTTCTCTAACTGCTGCATATTCATGACTTAGCTCCTTTTAGTTTGTGACACGAAGTTTCACGAAGGAGGCACAGAATTGCTCGAATCATGTTGCCTAACTTCCACGCCCCTTCGTGTCGTTGTCCCCGTGTCTCCTTTCAACGCCGCAACAGCGGCAAATACACTCTCAACGGCCCGATGAAACGCACATGGGACACATGGTACGCTCATTTTCGGCAGCGAAACAGCAGGTGCTGCGGATTCCGCTTCATGTAACGAAGTAAGGATTTATGGGGCGCGGAGTCTTCGGAGCCGCTCCATAATCCTGAGTTGAACTCAGCCACATTTGGCGAGAATTTTCTATTTGGAATTTAAGCCCTGGGGATGCACGACAAGCGCCGACTCCAACCCCCCATGACAGAAATCATTGTAGCAGTTTGGACTGGAAAAGGTCAATAAGTAGCATCTGGCCTCTAGCGGCCGTTTTAAAGTGTTTACTCGTGGCGGCGATAATGGCTGGGATGCGGATGAGCTTGTGGTGCTAGAACAGGGCTGAATTCCGAAACTGGCCGACCTGGTGGATGAGTCGATAACGGCCGTTGAACAAAGCCTTGGGCACAATCAGCTATCTTTTGGCTGGTCCTGGCACCCCCAATGATGCGGTTAGCCGTGGCGAATTTAAATCTCTCACTCTCAAAAAATATTCTCAGGACGGTAAAAGCGTCCCCAATTCTCAGGTCTATATGAGTGGTACTAACCGTTTTGGTGAATGGTATCCGTAACTTGATACAAAAAACGCTTCACCCACATAAGTTGAAATCAGAATCCCAAAACTAACTAGAGGAGGTTTGCAATGCGTAACCAGACGATGTGGATTTGGTATGGGTAAAGTGACCCCCCAGAACGGTTAAGATTGGCGCAAACGTTGCAACTATCCCAGACAGCTTGTCCTATACGGCGGGTTTGGATGCCAAACCGGGAAAAGTGGAGAAACGGCCGTTAGGCATTCCCACCATTGCCAACCGTGCTGAACAGGCATTAGCCAGACTGGCCCTTGAACCGGAATGGGAAGCACGCTTTGAACCAAACAGTTACGGTTTCCGACCAGGACGTTCCGCCCACGATGCGATAGAAGCCATCTTCAAAAACATCTGCCTCCAGGCAAAATACGTGCTGGAGGCAGACATTGCTGCCTGTTTCGACAAAATATCGCATTCGGCTGTGTTAGCCAAGCTGCAAACCTACCCTGCGATGCAGAGAGCCGTTCGCGCCGGGCTTAAGGCTGGCGTGTTGGACGGCGAGACGTTATTTCCTACCACTGAAGGCTCGCCGCAAGGCGGGATCATCTCACCTTTGATTGCGAACGCCGCCTTCAGTTGCGCTGGCGCGGTTGACCAAGACCTTTGCCATTCACCAAAACGCCAGCCGTCCGAGGCATCGCGCCAGCGTCAACTGGAACCTCCCATGCCTGGCGGGGCATTCCCCCACCAGAGAAACTTCCTTGCCTACATCCCCAAATCAGGTATCCTCTCCGTACCACACCAAAAATAAGACCGTACAATTCTTTGGTGTCATGGAAGCCCTCTTCCGGGAACCCGCACTGGAACATGGTTCTCGCTCCCCGGTGTTTTCACCATTAGCGGCACGCATCGCGTGACCCTGTTCAGGAAATTACTCTTACGTTGGGAGCGGGTTGGTGTGGTCACAGCTTAGAGTTGACCGATTTCTTTCTGACTTGGATTTAGTTCAAGTTCTGTTTTCGGTTATCAACGTCCATTTTATTCAACGGAGGTTAGCTTTGCTGTACCTATATAACATTGTTGCCGCTCATTTGGTCATTCTCTGCCGTCCAAAAACCAAAAATCTACCTCCACAACACGTTTTTCGAGCCATTTTTGGCTTCCCAGGCCACAAAACGGAAGTTTCTCAGGAAGGGTTGTTAAGACTTCTTCTCTTTCTGAGCAACAACTTCCAACGCCTTTGCCGAAGCAACTACTCATGACCTGGCTGGTTTTGGCGCTGGCGTTTGCCCACGATTTTTAACGAATGACGGCCGCTTCCCATCCACCACTTTTGCTATCCAAACCGGCCGTTCCTACCCAACATCGCTTCATTTCGCAAAACCTACAACAGCCGGTGGCGTTTCACGTCTACCACTTTTGTTTTACCGGACGGCCGTTCCCCATTGCCAAACGCTGAATAGCTTTCATCTAGGCCAATGCTCCCGCTATGAAAAGAAAACCGCAAAAGCCAGAACATAACCGAGACACCTGAATTTACCAGTCCGAGGCACAATTATTAACGTCTATACAAAAAACGAAAACCCTCTGCAATCGACAGCCCTATTCACCGTCGTTCAAATCAAGCCAAAAGACCGGGTCCGCTGCGGAAAATTGACTAAAACGAAACTGGATGGGGATTGTTTCACCTGACTGCAAATTGAAAATCAGATTTTTTGGCTCATCTCCCCCTAAACGAACTGCCATTTGCAAACCATCTGCACTAAATGCGGGACTAAAGAAATTTTCATAATCCTTTGTCTCTCCATCCACTGCCACAGTACGCAAAATCCAGGCATCTACCTCTTCGCGAAAACTAACATAGGCTAATACATGGCTTGTTCGATTCCAGATAATTGAAGATGTATTAAAAGGATCCAGATAACCGCCAACTTGGTCTGTGGCAACAAGCGTAGCATTGTGGAAACCATAAACATTGAGTGTGTCATTTTGGTCAACCAAGGCAAGATAACGGCCGTCCGGTGAAAATTGACCAAACCAATACTCAGGTAGGGACAATTTTTCGATAGGTGCCTGGGGTCACTTTAATCCCGATCAAGTGAACCTGCTTTAGTAGGAAGAATATCGATGATACCTACGATTTATGCGTGAGCAATCTCTTGCAGGGCTGCCTGCATGAGCGACCAGTTCGAGGGAACCCATTCTTTGATTTGTCCCTTTTCACTTTCCAATGTGGACAATTTTCTTTTGAACGCCGATAGGTCTATAAAAATATCGAGGCGACCCATTTGCCAGATGACAGTTCGAATTACCCCCTCTGCCGAGGTGGGATTGCGGTCTGATTCCTCTATGACCAACAATCGCCGCCCTACAGATTCCACACTTTCTCTCACATTGCGTAAGGTTTCGTGGGGTACTTTTGGGCAAATGAGCGCCACATCAGCTCCCTTTTGGGCGAGTTGGATGATGATAGATTGCATAACAGTCATATCGTTTCCAACGAGTAAGATAACTTTATCCACCAGGCAGTTTTGCCGATCAATTATCGGCCGGTTTCTTTTGGCGAGATTTGTTGATTTGTCAGTCATTTTGACCTCTTGATAAATCGTATCCATGAACAGAACAGGAACGTTCCGTCGCTATATTTTATGGGAAACGGCCGTTGTGATGAATAGACATGGTATAAAAAAGAGATATAGATGAAGGTATAGACCCCGGCGCATCTTGAGCCGTTGTGTCCACTTCTCGCTTACTCACTGACAAGTTCCGGTTTGACATGACGAGAAGAGGACAATAGATGGGCCAATCTTTGTGTCAGGTTTGTTAATTCGAGCGGGATTTGTCCATCTTCAGCCTGTCAACGTCCACAACACCAATTGACGCGCCGGAATATCAGGAACCTCCACATGCTTCATGGCGGTTACTCCTTAACATCTGGCGGCCCAGTCCGAACCGGGCCAGTAAAACAGAATGGCGGCAAAAACACTTTTCTGCGTGACAAAAAAATACCCCCGTACTGATGTGTATGGAGGTATTTTACGTAGGGCTGCAATGAAACTTAGATGCCCCGACGAAGAAGACCGGCAAGGAAGAGCAGGACTATAGCGCCGCCGGTCGCTACCAACAGCGTCCAAATATTGAACCCTGTCGTACCTGGAAGACCTAACAAGCCAGCCAGGAACCCACCAATGACCGCGCCAACAATACCTACAATGATATTAGCCAGAGCGCCCATTTGGCCGTCGCGCCCCATCATCATGCTGGCAATCCAACCAGCAACACCACCCAAGATAATCCATAAAACGATATTAACTAACATGTTTGCCTCCTATTGCAAATACGATAAAAAAGTTTCGATTCTACTTTTTAATCATAT
Source organism: Candidatus Leptovillus gracilis (assembly GCA_016716065.1). Lineage (NCBI taxonomy): Bacteria > Bacillati > Chloroflexota > Ardenticatenia > Promineifilales (SeqCode) > Promineifilaceae (SeqCode) > Candidatus Leptovillus > Candidatus Leptovillus gracilis. Next base: position 390,518 of record JADJXA010000003.1, read on the forward strand.
GTAAAGTAGAAAGTAGATTCCATATGACCAGGTATAGAGTCAAGATACAGATTGGCTATACCTAAAAACAAGGAGCCTCGATGGGAATTCAAGTCACAAATAACGCAAGCCTGCGTGATGGCCCTAACCTTGCGTTACGGGGGAATCCCTACCTTTAGTTCAGAAATCACCCTATTTCTACAGGGCTAACCTGGAAACTATCCTATGGGTCAACTACCAGAATCGGGCATGAATTTGTCACGCCAGGCTGACGACAGCGTCAGAAAACGGAGGGCAGCATTTTGCCTTTTCTCCAGCCAGCAAACAAGATAAAATGTTTGTCACCGTCATTTTTCAATGAGATAGCCTCCGCAGCCGGCCCTCATCCTCTCTTTCTGAAAACATATTTATTGGATAGTGTTTGACGATCTGTTCACAGGAAAAAGGAAGTAGATGACAGAAGAAACCAATCTATCCGAAGCAATCACGCCCCCATCCGACAAGCACCGCCTGATGCTGCTGCAAGCTATTTCTCTCGCCGTCAACCAGGCAGAAAGCGTTGATGCCGCCTTCACCGATGTTCTTGCTTACATTTGTCGCTTTATGCGCTGGCCTTTAGGGCATGTCTATGTCTGGTCAGAGGCCACTGACGAGCTTGTTTCCAGCCGTATCTGGCATATGGTGGACCCGGTTGTATTTTCCTCTTTCCGCCAGTTGAGCGAAGCCACGCAGTTCCAACGCGGGCAAGGTACTTTGGGACGGGTTTGGGAAAGCGGCAAAGCTATTTCCATTTTGGATGTCCATACTGAAACGATGTTTAGGCGAAAGCTGCCGGTTGAAGAGGGGGGCATTCGCGCCTATTTTGCTTTTCCGGTGATAGTGGAGGGGCGGGTAACGGCCGTTCTTGAATTTTTCTCCCCCGAAGCAGTCGCGCCTGACGAGGACATCATCGCTGTCATCACGCATGTGGGCGCTTTGTTGGGCTTGGCAATGCGGCGTCAGAAGACCCTGGCGCGGTTACGCAACAGTGAAACCCAATTAGCCGAAGCGCAGAGGACGGCCCACATCGGTCATTGGGAATGGGATATCGTGCGCGACAAAGTTTCCTGGTCGCCTGAACTCTACCGTATTTATGGGCTGTCTCCAGACACCCCCCAGATCACCTATCAAGATTTCCTGGCCTGGATTCATCCTGACGATGTGGCGTATACGCAACAAAAAGTAGCCAGCGCCTACCAAAACGGCCGTTCCTTTGACCATTTCCACCGTATTATCCGCTCTGACGGCTCCATGCGTGTGCTTCATGCGCGAGGCCATCCCATTTATGATCATGCGGGCCGCATTGTCAAACTGTATGGCACAGCCCAGGACATGACCGAACTCAAAGAGACGGAGCTAACCCTGGCGCAGACCGTGCGCACCCTATCGGCCTTAATGGAAATTGGGCAGACAGTTTCGGCCACGCTAGATTTAGAATTGATTTATGAGCGGGTGTTGTCACTGGGACGGCCGTTAATCAAGGCCGAGGCGCTTATCCTATTTTTGCATAAGGAAAATATGCTCGAAATAGTCGCCATGGATCAGGAAAATATCCCTGATATGCGCGGCGTGTGTTTGCCTTCCGGCTCTGGCATAGCCGGTGAAGTATGGCGGCGTGGCCAGCCTCTTCTGGTGAAAGGAGAAGCTTGTATCCGCCAGTTATCGCCCATACTGGAAGGACTGACTGACTATCGGCCACAAACGATCATCGCCGCTCCCGTGCGCTGGCAGGATAAAGCAATAGGCGTATTAGAGGCGATTCATCAAGAGATAGATACTTTTGATGAGGAGGATATGCAGTTGCTAGAAACGGTGGCGTCCTGGACCGCCATCGCCATTGGCAACGCCCACCAGTATGAACAATTGCAGCGCCGCTTAATGGAAAGTGACGCCATAACCACCATCAGCAATGCCTTAATCGAAACGTTAGACCTGGACGAACTCCTGCAACTCATTGTCAACAAGGTGCAAAGCATCATCCCTGAGGCCGATTGGGCCGTCATTCATCTGCTGCAAACCAAAACAAACACCCTGGAATTAGCTGCCAGCGCCGGGATCGAGGTCGCCGCCGCGGCACACTTGATGGACTTAGGGAAAGGTATCGCGGGTGAGGTGATAACCCATGGCGGCGTGATCAATATCGCTGATATGCAGACCGATCCACGGCGTTTAACGATAGACGCCAGCATCAATGCCCATTCATTGCTGGTGGCTCCCGTGGAAAGCCGCCAAAGTCGCATCGGCACCATCAGCGTGCAGTGCGCCACGCCGTCTGCCTTTACCACCGATGATGAACGCTTATTGACGATCTTTGGCATACAAGCCGGCATGGCTATTGAGAACGCGCGGCTTTATGCGGCCCAACAGAAGGCTCGCCAGAAAGCGGAGAAGCAGCGTGAACGAATGCGCCACATGGCGCGGCGCGTCGTAGAAGCCCAGGAAAAGGAACGCGCCCGCATCGCGCGTGAGCTGCATGACGAGTCGGGACAATCGTTGACCTCTCTCAAAATCAGCCTGGATTTGCTCCGTTCTCTGCTGCCGCCAGAGATGATGGAGATCAAGGAGAACCTGGGTGATGTGCTTTCTCTTGTGGATAAGACGATGAATAATTTGCGGCTGCTGGCGCACAATTTGCGTCCACCTGGCCTGGATGCATATGGTCTGGATGCCGCCCTCGCCGGTCTTTGTCATGATTTTCAGACACATACAACGCTACAAGTGACTTATACAGGGATTGATCTGCCCAATCTGGCGGCGCTGCCGGCTTTGTCGTTGTATCGCTTTGCCCAAGAGGCGCTGACCAATGCGGCCAAACATGCTCAGGCGACATGGATGAAAGTGACGTTAAACCTGGAGTTGGATATGATCATTTTGCTGGTTGAAGATAATGGCGAGGGTTTTTCGCCGCCTGATATTGAAGAGTCGCTGCCAACACAAGGAGCTGGATTGGTAGGGATGATAGAACGCCTGGAAATGGTAAACGGCCGTTTACACATCGAATCCATACCAGGACAAGGCAGCCGGTTAACGGCCGTTGTGCCCTTTATGGCGGAGGAAACATGATTCATGTCATCATTGCTGAAGATCACAATCTGGTACGCCAGGGTGTTCGCGCCTTGTTAGAGCAAAGCGGCGATGTGCAGGTTGTTGCCGAAGCCGCTACCGGCGAAGAAGCCATCCAATTAACGGAAATACACAAACCAGAGGTGGTGGTCATGGATCTGTCCATGCCGCGTTTAGACGGCGCGCAAGCTGCCGAACGGATTCTGGATATGAATCTGCCCACGCAGATCATCATCCTTTCCATGCACGCCGACACCACCATGATTCAGCAGCTTTTGCGCCGGGGCGTAAAGGGCTATCTGCTCAAAGATGCCGTCACCGAAGAACTGCTGCTGGCCGTGCGCTCGGTCAGTCAAGGCAAATTGTTCCTCAGTCCCACAATCTCTGATACGGTGATGACCATGCTGCTGTCCCCTTCGGATCCTTCCGCAGAACGGATGGCCGATTTGCTGACCCCTCGTGAACGTGAAGTGCTGCAACTGGTAGCGGAAGGCCATACCAACAACGATATGGCCGATATCATGAGCATCAGCGTCAAGACAGTGGAGAAACACCGGGCTAATGTCATGTCGAAGTTACAGGTAAATGATCTGGCTTCCCTGATTCGCGAAGCTATCAAACAAGGGCTGATATTTTGATGCGTTAAGAGGTTGTTTTGCCTATAGTAGGGTTTTCCCCTATACGGCGCGCAGGCTATCTATGGAATAATATCTTGATAAAGAAGCCAGGTGATAGGCGGCCTTCTTTTGTTACGAAGGAAAATTTTCTATTGTTATGTCAAAATCTGTAATTCGAATTTTAGTCATTGATGATCATGAGATGGTGCGTAAAAGCATCATGGCCCTGCTGTCGTTGGAACCAGATATGCAGGTGATAGGGACAGCCGAAAACGGCCGTAAGGCAGTCCAGTTGGCTAAAACGACAGAGCCTGACGTGATTGTCATGGATATCTCCATGCCAGAATTAGACGGTATCCAAGCCGCCGGGAAAATCCAGGCTTTGGATATTTCCGCGCGGGTTATCATGCTTTCCATGCACTATAACAGTGTCCTGTTGCAGCAAGCCCGCAAAAATGGCGCTTCAGGGTTCATCTTGAAACAGCAGGCAAACCAGGAGCTTGTTCCTGCCATCCGGGCCGCCACCAAAGGCGAACTCTTCTTGTAGCAAGTTCTTGTAGCAAGCGTTACCCGCTACCTTTTCTTACCAGCCAAACCCCTTTTTACCCCTATTTTAGCCCCAAGGTAGGGTAATCCCTTATCAGATAGTAGGTGCTCTCCCCATAGAGCAAACGGCCGTTTTCCTTCATACTACAAACATAAGTCAAGTATGACCCCGTGTCATATCCTGTAAAAACAAAATCCATTGAAGACACAATCTTATCCATGAAAAAGAAAGGAGACTTAAAATGATCCGTATTTTGCTTGCTCATCCCTCCCGCTTAGTGTGTGATTCATTGCGGACTACTCTGGATAATGAAAAGGATGTATATGTGGTGGGGTGCGCCACGACCGCAGAAGAGCTTCATTTTCTCCTGCCGCATGGCAATGTGGTGATATTAGGCACAGAAATGGGTAATGCAACCGCCATTGACCTGTTGGCCGACATCAGCATGACTCATCCGCAGGCAAAAACCCTGGTATTGGGCGTGGATGAGCGCCCCGAGTCCATTCTAAGTTATATCGAAGCGGGCGCATCTGGTTATATTTTGCAAAACGAGTCCATTGAGGACACGGTAAAAAAATTACAGGCAGCGCATCAAGAAAAAGCGATTATCTCGCCTTCTGTGGCGGCTGCCCTGATGAAACGGTTGAGTTGTCTGGCGAAATTAGATACACCTTACGGTTACATGGAAGCACGAGAAACCCAATTGGATGAATTGACTTCCCGTGAAGAAGAAGTGCTGCGCCTGCTAGATAAAGGTCTGACAAATCAGGAAATCGCCAACCGGCTTTTTATAGAATGCGGTACGGTGAAAAATCATGTCCATAACATTCTGAAGAAGTTAGATGTAAATAACCGGCACGAGGCGGCATCAATCTTAAAAATTCAGCAGCAGTCCAGTTTGAACCTGGCTGTATAAATCTTCAGATAGGGAGTTTGTTTTTATAGGGAATATGCAAAAACTCCCCATATGGATTTGGCGGAAGAAACTTGTTATTGGTAAAGACATAATTTGGATACCTTTTTTTAAGTTAATGCCCGCGCATCTAACAGCCGGTCGGCTTCCTCAGCAGTTAAATATCCCTTCTCTAACACCACCTCGCGCACCGTTCGATTGGTAGCCATCGCTTCCTTGGCAATTTCCGCTCCTTTTTCATACCCTATAACCGGATTGAGCGCCGTAACCAGAATGGCATTTAGCGCCAACCAACCCTCCGCTTTTTTGCGGTTCGCTACTATCCCCACCACGCATTTTTCCTGGAAAACACGACTGGCATTGATCGTAATATCCATGCTTTGGTAGAGGTTGTAGCCAATGATGGGCATCATCACATTCAACTCTAATTGTCCGGCCTGACCCGCCATCATCACCGTCAAATCATTGCCAATCACCTGAAACATGGCCATGTTGAGCATTTCCGCCATCACGGGATTGACTTTCCCCGGCATGATGGAAGAGCCGGGCTGTACGGCCGGCAGGCGTATTTCATCCAGGCCGGTGCTAGGCCCGGAAGCCAGCAGACGAATGTCGTTGGCGATACGAATCAGGTCTTGGGCCAGGGTGCGCAAAGCGCCGCTAAAATGGACGGGGTCGGCCATACTCTGCATACTCTCGAATAAATTGTCAGATTCGTGCAGTTCCAAGCCGCTTAGGCGTTGCAGCACTGCTACCATGCGCCGATGATAATTGGGATCGGCGTTGAGTCCGGTGCCGGTGGCGGTGCCCCCAATGCCCAGGCGGCGCAAACCGACAGCAGCGGACTCGATTTTTTCGCTATTGCGGCGCACAGAGCGCGCATACGCCCCAAATTCCTGGCCCAGGCGCACCGGTACGGCATCTTGCAAATGAGTACGGCCGCTTTTGACAACGTCATCAAATTCAATTGCTTTTTCCTCCAAACTCAGCGCCAGATTAGCCAACGTTTGCTGCAACTCCGACAACCGCCAGAGACAACCCAGGCGAATGGCGGTAGGGATGGTGTCATTGGTGGATTGAGCCATGTTGACGTGGTCGTTCGGGTGAATCGGTTTGTGCGGCGCATCCAATGGATAACCCAGTATCTCGTTGGCCCGATTGGCGATGACTTCGTTGATGTTCATGTTGTGGCTGGTGCCAGCGCCGGCTTGAATAGGGTCTACTACGAACTGATCGGGGAAACGGCCGTTTATCACTTCATCGGCCGCCTGCCTAATGGCCTGGGCCATGTCCGTGCCGGAAACCACCTTGTCGCCCATATTTTTGTCGGCAAATAAACCCAAATCTTCGTTGACTTCGGCTGCCGCTCGTTTAATGAGCGCCATAGCCCAGATAAACGCCGGATATTGCTTCAGTCCGCTGATAGGGGAATTGTAAATCGCCCGCTGCGTTTGAGCAGACCAGTAGGCCTGGGCGGGCACCTTGACTTCACCGAGAGAATCTTTTTCCATGCGATATGTGATCATCTGTCTTTCTTCCTCCATCTTCTTTATTTCGGCAGATACAGCAACACGTCATGAGAACGGCCGTTATCCACCAGCGGTATTCGATAATCGGCCAACATGTTGCCGTCCAGCATGAGTTGGCTTTCTTCCCTTCCATTTCTTTCCACAGTGATATGGTAAAGCGTACGGCCGTAGCGATACACCAGCTTAAACCCAGGCCAGGAAGCCGGAATGTTGGGCTGCAAACACAGCATGTCTCCTTCACGGCTTAACCCCAAAATACCCTCAATCCCCAGACGATACATCCAACTGGCGGAACCGGTATACCACGTCCAGCCGCCGCGCCCTTCATGCGGTGGCACGCCATACACATCGGCGGAAACGACATACGGCTCTACCTTATATTCGGCGGCTTTGGCGGCTGTGTCCGCCCGGTAGATCGGGTTGATCAGGCGGTATAACGCCTCCGCCTTCTCGCCCTCCCCTAAATGGGCAAAAGCCCAAATAGACCAGAGCGCGGCATGGGTATACTGCCCCCCATTTTCCCGAATACCGGGCAAATACCCCTTGATATAACCTGGGTCTTTGGTCGTCTTGTTAAAAGGCGGCGTAAACAACAACAGCAGCCGCTCCTCTTCCTTGATCAGGTGCTTTTCCACCGCCTGCATCGCCTGCCGGGCGCGTTCCGGTCGGGCCAGCCCGGTTAACACGCCCCAAGATTGGGCAATCGCGTCCAGGCGGCACTCCTGATTCACCTGAGAGCCAAGCGGTGTGCCATCATCATAATAAGCTCGCCGGTACCATTCTCCATCCCAGCCGTGTAGCTCAAGGGCCTGCCGGTACATTTCCGCCTGCTGCACAAATTGCCTGGCCTGCTTTTCGTCGCCCCGCTGGCGGCACAGGTGGGAAAACGCCTGCAAGGCAGAAGCAATGAACCAGCCTAACCAGATGCTTTCACCTTCCCCTTCAATGCCGACCCGGTTCATGCCGTCGTTCCAATCACCTCCCCCCATCAAGGGCAAGCCGTGCCTGCCTTGGGTGGCGGCGCGGGTCAGGGCGCGGCAGCCATGTTCATACAAGCTGGCGGTTTCGGGGGTGGATTCATAACGGCCATATCGTTCTTCTTCATCCTCGGTCAGGGGATCGCCCAGCAGGAAGGGAACTTGTTCATCCAGAACGGCCGTGTCACCGGTGGCCTGCACATAAAACGCCGTCACATAAGGCAGCCATACCAAATCATCCGAAATGCGTGTGCGAACCCCGCGTCCTGAGGGCGGATGCCACCAATGCAGCACATCCCCCGCTTCAAATTGATGCTGCGCTGCCCGCAGCAACTGCTGCCGGGTAATCTCCGGCCGGGTATGAACCAGGCACATCACATCTTGTAACTGATCTCGGAACCCATACGCCCCGCTCGATTGATAAAGCGCCGAACGCCCCCAAATGCGGCAAGCCAGCGCCTGATATAACAACCAGCGATTCAGCAACAGGTTCATCGCCGGATCGGGCGTTTCCACCTGAATTGTGCCCAGCACATCATCCCACAACGCATGGGTTGCCTTCCAGGCGGCGGTCACTTCGGCCTCGTTTTGGAAACGGCCGATCACGGCCAACGCCTCCGCCTCATCCTGCCCCTGCCCCAACAAGAAATAGATCTCCTCACTGCCGCCCGGCGGTAAATCCACATGCATCTGCATCACGGCACAGGGGTCCAGGCCAGCCTCCACCCGGTCGCTAAAACCCAGGCGACCCAACGCCGCCGGTTGGCTCAAATCGCCCAAACGGCCGATAAATTCTGTACGATCTGTGGTCAATCCATGCGGCGTTTTACTGGCACTCATAAAGGCAACCGCCGCGCCAAATTCCGTATGGTAAGGGTTTTGGGCCAGCAAGGCGGAATACGCCTGATGATAAGCAGGAATAATCGTCATTTGCGTGTCCGGGCGTGACGGCCCCAACACCCATTCGGCATAAAGTGTGGCGGTCAGGCGGCGCGGCCGTGGGGCACAATTTTCCAGCCGCAGGTGGATGATCTTCAGCGGCGCATCGGGGGCCACATAGAGCCGCAGGTGTTGTTTTAGGCCCTGGCTGTGATGGGTGTAGGTGGTGTAGCCAGCGCCATGGTGAACCAGGTAAGGAGCGCCATCCGGCGCGGGTTGCGGCGTGGGCGTCCAGATATTGCCCGTTTCCTCATCACGCAGATAGAGCACTTCGGCGGGCATATCCTGGACGGGATCATTGCGCCAGGCGGTTAGCCGGTTTTCGCCGCTGTTTTCGGCCCAGGTATAACCGCCGCCCGATTCGGAGGCTAAAAATCCTACCCGTTCATTGGCGACGACGTTGATCCAGGGAGCCGGGGTAGACTCATTCGGTCGCAGATAAATGGCGTACGCGCGGCCATCGGCCGTAAAACCGCCATAGCTGTTGTCAAACAGCAGCCCTTGTGGCCGGGGGAGCGGTGGGGCGGCGTCCGCATATTCGTTGGCGGGCAGCATGGGTTGGAACAAGGGCAGTTCCAGGCCATACTGGTTGAACGAGGCAAGCTGCGCGGATAAGGAGCCTGCCATATCGGACAAAATGACGCGGGCGGCCGTGCGCAGCAAGGTTTCATCGGCCGGGTGCATCTGATCTCCGCGCACGATAAAGATGCCGCCTCGTTTGTTCAGCCAATGCTCGCTTTCCAGGCGGCGGATGGTGCGGTGAATGGTGTTTTGCACCGGCTGCCCATAGTTGGACGCCTGCCGGTTTAGGATGACCAGGTCCACGCGCAGGCCGCCGCGCCGCCAATAGGCATGTGCCCGCAGCAGGGTTACCAATAGTTCCTGCGCTTCTTCATCGGCCAATTCCAAAAGCACAATGGGGTAATCGCCAGAGATGCCATAGCCCCAGAGGGTGGACTGCCCCAGGGTGTTGGCCGCAATGGTCGCGGCCTGGGTGCGCATGGCTTTGTGCGGATAAAACAGCAGCGACAGGAGCTGCTGCACCTGAGTTAGCATGGCGGTGGTCATGTCCAAACGAGCCAGATTTTGCAGCGCCTGGGTGCGGGCTTCGTTAAATGCCGCGTGAACGGCCGTCCACTGTTGATATTTTTGCGCCAGCGCCAGAAGCTCAGCCCGTGACGCGGCGGTGAATGTGAGGAAGGCTACTTCTGCGGAGCTGTGAGGGGCCAACGTGATCTCTTGCCCCAAAGCCATGATCGGGTCCAGGGTAGCGCCGGTGGCGCCGGTGGCGCCGGTGGCGTTGGTGAGCCATGCGCCGCCCGGCTGTAAAGCGGCTGGCTGGGCATAAGAATGGTTGCGCCCTACAAAGGCGGCCCGATCACTTTCGTAGGCTCCGGTGGGGGTTAGTTTAGAGGAGACGACCAGCATATGCCCCAGATAGCGTGGCTTTTCGGTGGCGGCACGAGGACGGCGGCGGAAAATGAGGGCATTTTCGGCGGGCAGATAGTCACTTTCGACAAATAATTTGGCAAAGGCCGGATGGCGGTTGTCGGTGGCAAAATCGGTCAGAACGACTTCGGCGTAGCTGGTGAGGCGCAGGTGGCGTGGCTGGTTGCTTTGGTTGGTGAGGTGGATATGGCGGATTTCGATGTCGTCGGCGGGGGCTACGGTAACGGCCGTTTGCAAATTAATGCCATGCTGACGGCTGGTAAACTCCACCATATGGGGGAAGAATCGCACCTCGCTGCTGTGTCGGGTGGCGTACCAGAAAGCGCCGCTTTCCTGGTCTTGCACGTAAAGCCACAATCCCCAATTGTCCTGCGTGGCGTCGGGCCGCCAGCGGGTGAGCGCGAGATCGGGCGTTTGCAGCAGGCCGCCGCCGGCGTTGGTGATGAGGGATCCCAAACGGCCGTTTGTCAGGTAGTGAACTTGCGGGAAAGCGGTGTTTGCCGGGAGTTGCCAGGGATCGGCCGATAGGCTGCTGGGCGGAACGGCCGTTTCCTGATGGGTCTCATCTTCATGCGGATTTTGCAGAGTTGGGGCGGCGGGCACCTGCTCTTGCAGCAGCAGTTCCACACTTTGCACCGTCGGTTCGGCATGAAAACGGTGGACCATCTTCTCATTTTGCAGCGTGTTGACCAGGGCCAGCATGATCATGCCCTGATGATGGGCCATGTACGATTGCACAACGGCGGCTTCTTGCCCCGCTTCCAGCCGCGAAGGAGTGAAATCAAGCGCTTCATACAGGCCATACATGCCCATCATGTGGTACTGCCGCAGGTGGTCTAAATTCGCCAATACCGCCTTGGGTTGGATGGGCAGCGCCAGCAGGGAGGCGTAAGGGGCGATCACCCGATCTTCGGATAAGCCGCGTTTGAAGCCGGCGCCTACCACACCAAAGGCGTGGTATTGGTAGTTGAGGGCGTTGTCGAAGGTGTAGAAACCAGATTCGGAAATGCCCCAGGGCATGTGGTGCTGCCGTCCGTGAGCAATTTGCCGCGCCACGATAGTGCGACAGCTTTGGGCCAGCAGCGTGTCGGGAAAACTGTTCATCAACAGCGGCGGCATCAGATACTCAAACATGGTGCCGCTCCAGGAAAGCAGGGTTAGCCCTTCGGGCAGTTGGGTCAGGGGCCGGGCCAGATGCAGCCAGTGTTTGATTGGTATATCTCGTTTGGCAATGGCGACCAGACTGGCGATGCGGGCTTCAGAGGCCAGCAGATCATAGTAGTTGTCATCCAGACGGCCGTTTTCCAGGTTGTAGCCGATGTGAAACACGTGCCGTTGGGGATTATAAAGGAAGGCGTAGTCCATCTCTTGCACAAAGCTGTTTGCCTGTTGCGCCAGCATATCATAACTGGTCAGGAGGGCGCTGGCGCTCATGCGGGCGTTGAGCAGTGCGTCGTTGAAGTCGGTGCACCATTGGCTGGCGGCGGCGAGATGGGGGGAGGGAACGGCCGTTTTCAGGGTGGCTTGCAGGTGGCGAACGGCCGTTTCCAGATGACGATAGACCTCAGCCAGCTCGCCCAAACGGGGGTGCTGCGGCAGGGCGGCGGGCAGCGCCTGCCACGCGGTCGCCACATCCGGCGGCAAATCCGGGGCTGTGAAATAGGCTGGCGTCTGCTGCGAAAAGAGCAGCCAGGGGCTTAACATGGTCACATCGCGCTGCATACCTTGCAGATTGCGGTGCAGCATACCCACATAAAGCTGCCAATGTTGCGCCATTTCGGGCGTCAACAACTCGCCCCCCTCTTCAAAAAGTACGAGTAACAGGCGCTCCAGTTCGGGCAGCGCTTCTTCGTTCAGATAGAGGATGAGGCTGGGGTCTTCATAGGATGTTTCCGGCCGATTTTGTACGGCCGTTTGCATCCGGGTTAGCTGGGCTTTTACGTCCTGAACATTGGCGTGACCGCTCAAGCTTTCCACGCCTTCATCAAAAAGGGAAAGGGTGTCCCGCAGTCCGCGCCAACGTTCCGCCCGCCAGACTGGCTCGTTTGGCATGTTGAGGCACGCTTGCTTGAGGGCCAGCAAACAGCCCGCCAGATTGCCGCTGTCTACGGTGGAGACATAGCGCGGCGACAGGTGATGCAAGCTGCGCGTATCAATCCAGTTGAGAAAATGACCGCGATACCGCTCCAGCCTGGTCAGGGTGTCGAAGGTGTCATTAAGGCGCAGGGATAGATTGAGCAGGCCGATGTAGCCGAAATCATAGGCGGCTAAGGCGGTTAACAGGTAGAGGCCGACATTGGTGGGGGAGGTGCGGTGGGCGACTACGCCGCGGGGGTATTCCTGGTAATGGTCGGGGGGCAGCCAATGATCTTCGGGGCCGACGTATTCTTCAAAGAAGAGCCAGGTGCGGCGGGCCAGGGTGCGCAGGTGTTGTTGTTCCAGGGGGGTGAGTACGGCCGTTTCTTCATGATAGGGCAAACTGATGCGGTAGGCTATTTCCGACGCCAATACCCACAAAATCATGATGGGTACAGCCGCGATCAACGCTTGCGGCCGCCAGGCGATGATCATCAAGGCGAGAATCGTGACGAGGATGAGCGGGCGGATCATTTGTCCGGCAGTTTTTTCGGCAGATTGCTCATTACCAAAGACATGGGCGACATGGGCGGCAGTCGTCCATTGTAATAAGTGGCGGCGGGTGAAGATGAGACGGCCAAGCGTGGTGAAAATGGCGTCCAGATTAAGCAGGGCTTCATACGGTAAAAAGGCGATTTGTAGCAGCCAGCGCAGGACGCTGTGGCGCACAGGCGCTTGTGCTTCGCGCCAGGAACTGCCGCCGATCAGGCGGCTGAGCGCCATAAACGCAGCGGTTAATAAGGCCATGCCCGGCAGCAGCAAGGCGATCAGCGTCCAGACCCATGGAGAGCCGGGCAGCAGCAGCCAACCCACGATGAAAAAGAGAAATAGAAAAGGAGCTACCAAACTGCGGCGTAAATTATCAAAAATTTTCCAACGATCGAGAGCGGAAAGATCATTGGCGATACGGCCGTTGGCGGCGGGCACCGTGAACCACAACCAGGGCAAAAGCTGCCAGTCTCCGCGTATCCAACGCTGGGCACGGTGGACAAAAACCAGATAATGAGGCGGATAATCTTCATATAAAACGATGTCCGTCACCAACCCGGCCCGACCCTGTACTCCTTCAAATAAATCATGGCTGAGCAGCCTGTTTTCGGGAACACCATGAGCTAAACTGCACTCAAGGGCGTCTACATCATAGATGCCTTTGCCCACAAAGATGCCCTCGCCAAACAGATCCTGGTACACGTCGGACACGGCCAGCGTATATAAATCCAGGCCAATATCACCGGCAAAGACACGGCTGAACAGGGATTGACCCGCGCTGGAAGGTTGAATTTCGGTGCGCGGCTGCAAGATGGTGTAGCCGCTGGTTACCCGGCTGGTATGGGGGTCGCAGTAGGCTCTGTTTAGGGGATGGGCGATAGCGCCGATGAGACGTTGGGCGGCATCCGTAGGCAAAATGGTGTCGGCATCCAGGGTAATGACATATTGGAAAAAGGGCAGGCGGCGGAGATCGCCATATTCATTGTCATAGGAAGTATGGTCAGCGCCGCGCAGCAGTTGGTTAAACTCGTGGAGCTTGCCCCGTTTGCGTTCCCACCCCATCCAGACGCCCTCGCCGGGGTTATATTGCCGTTGCCGGTGGAAGAGGTAGAAAGGTTGGTGTTCGTAGCGATGGTTAAGCGCTTCTATTCCGGCTTGCGCTAACTGTTTTAAGGAGGCATCGGTGGGCATGTGGGCCTGGGGCGCGTCGGCAAAATCGCTGAGTAGGGCAAAGCCGAGATGGGGGTCTGGATTGCGCAAGTAGTGCTGTTCTAGCTGCCCGATCAGGGATTGAATTTCTTCTGCATGGGTGAGCAGGACGGGAATGACGACTATGGTGCGGCAGGAGGCGGGCACACCTTCTTCAAAGTTGAGTTTGGGTAATTGGTGCGGGGGGAGCAGGATGGTTACCAGCCAGTTTACCAGATTGACGGCAACGGCCGTTATCGGTACCAAGGCCACCACACAAACCAGCAAAAGCTGCCAGCGGGTACCGGCAGCAGCAACCGTATAAGACAGAAGCAGCAGCAAAAACAGTAGGGTGAAAAACAGGATGCCGCTCAGGTAAGCGGCCAGGGGATGGCGCTTGAGCAGGCGGCGCCGCCGGGCGGCGCCGGTGGGCTGGTAGCCAAGCGCTTCTTCCAGTTGGGCCTGTCCCGTCCCAACCAGATAAAAACCCACGTGGGCGTGTGGGGGGAGGGCCAGCCCCGACCAGGGATCCTGGTCTGCGGTGGGTGGTGGTGCGCCAGATGTTTGGGCCAGGGTTACGGCCGTTTGCGCGACCATGATTTCAGAATGGCCGGTGGTCTTCGCATATCCCTCCACAACCTTGCGGTATTGGTCGCGTGTGGCAAACGTCATACGGCCGTACAACTGAGCCGGGTCTTGCCGCAGGGCTTGTTCGGCCAGGTTGGCCTGTTCAAAAAATGTTTGCCAATCCAGCGTACCCAAGAGGCGCAGGCTGGTGATGGCGCTGGCGACAATGTCTTTGTCGTCCTCGGCATTCGGGAATTGAAAGCGCATGGCGGGGGAGAGTTCATCGGCAGCAGGCAAGATTTGGGTGATACGGCCGTTGGCTTGAGCCAGGCAGGCCAGCAGAGAAATACGCAGCATGATAGGAAGCGCCCATACTTCACCCATCGTCAAAGGAGTCACTGTCTGATAAGCCTGGAGAAATCGGTGTAGTTTTTCGGTTTGGATCTGGCACTGTTCTTGCAGGATGTAGTGGCGCGTCAGGGCATAGATGCGCGGAAAGTGCTGGTATTCATCCGCCTCATCCAGGCTCAGTTTGGGCAAATCATCATAAAAGGCGGGGGTGAAATCTTTTTTCACCTGCCGCAGCGCTTGCTGGACAATATAGAAATTGTCCAGCATCCACTCGGCAGCCGCGGAAAAGGCCAGTTCAACTTGCGAGGCGTCCTGATAAGCCTGATGGCACTCTTCAAGCAGCCGGGCTTGCTCCGGCAAACGGCGCAATAAATGGCGGAGTGTTTGCCCGATAAACACTTGCTGCTGCCGTTGGGCCACTTGTTGGGCTGTACTTTCTATAGAGGAAGAACTGCTGTTTACAGGCAGGGGGACGTCTGGTTGGAGTGGATGAGAGCTGTTAATTGGGAGTCCAGTCTTCGGGTTGGGCATAAGCAATTTTCGGATTGAAGCCACCCATCGCGTTGGTAGAAATTCGAGATGACTTGATTTGGTCGGCGGGCAAATCTTGAATGACAAATAAGGCCGCAGAACTGTAGTGGATAAAATTAGTGATCAGGGAGCCATACAGACGATGTTTGCCTCCCGAATGGCCGTGGGCGCACAGGATCACCAGATCGATTTGTTCCGAGTTCGCAAAGTTGATCAGCGCATCTGGCACCTGGGCATCGGTCAACAAATGAGTGGTGATGGACAGCGCTTCCTGGTCAGCTAATTGGCGTAGGTACTGAGCGGCTTCGGCTTTGTTGCGTTCTTGTAACTGCTCGCACAGATGCGCTTCTTCTGGGGAAAGGGGCCGCCGCTGAATCATTTCTGCCTGCGGTACCACGTGGACCAGCACCAATTCGGCCTCATGGGTGGCTGCCAGGCGGCTGGCAAACGGCAAAACACATTCCGCCCGCCGGGAACCATCCAGTGGTACCAAAATCCGTTTGTAGTGGGTGATCTCGTTGTCTTTTTCCAATGCTTGCCTGGCACGTACCAGCACAAATGATGTGGGCAGCAAATGAATGATTTTGTGGGCGACGCTGCTGATGCTGCTGGCGGAGAGTCCACTCTGTCCATGTGTGCTTAACATAACTATGTTGGGTTCATGGGTTTCTACATAATTAACGACGCGATCAACGGCCGTTCCTTCGTCCAATACTATATGGGGGAATGCCTCAGATTGCGGCCATATATGCAGCAACCCGCTTAAATAAGATTGCGCTTCCACTTTGCGTAAATGCCAGTTAACCGGATCAACCTGGGTCTGAGTTTGCGTATTGTCCAGTTCCAAAACCCTTAGCAGCGTCACATCGGCGGCAAACGCCGCCGCGAAGGCGCGGGCATGGGGCAAAACACATTGTGCCAGAGTGGACCCATCTAGTAGGACAAGAATTCTATTTAACATTCGTTTTATCTCCTGCTCTTCTGTTTCAGAATGCTCCCGCACATCTAAACTTGATGATAAATAAAAGAAAATGACTTGCCTATAGAGGCGGGTATAGATGGAAGATACATCTTGGATATATCTCTTGAAAATGTATCTTCTCTGTATCCTTTTTCTATATCTCTGCATCTGTTTAATAGGAAGAGCGCCGGATAGTGTATGTGGCAGAACGGATGCGGGCAGCTGTCGCATTTTCTCGTGGATGTTTGCTGGTCAAGCACTTGGGCCTGGCGAAGTTTAATTTTCGGTCGAGAGTTGTCTCGTCGAGGCGTCTTTCCCGTGAAGTAAACAAAAAACGCCAGCATCCAGGAAATAATCAAAAAGGAGTGTGGCTTATTATGTTAAGATTGGCGTCTCTATTTTTAATAGCGGCTTTGTCGGCAGCTTTCTTTGGGTTTAGCCGTTTGAGCTTTTCAGAAGGTTTAGCGGAAATTGCCCGAATTTTGTTTTTGTTTTTTTTCTTTGTTTTTCTGGCATCCCTCATGGTGGGTATCGTCCAACAAAACAGAAAATCAGGCCAGCTAAATAGGAGCAAATAAGCGAACAGGTAAGAAGATAAATTAAATAGCAAGGAGCAAAAAATGCCTTACAAAAACTTGTCTGATCTACCAGATTCCGTACGGGACAATTTGCCAAAACATGCCCAGGAAATTTACCAGGCTGCGTACAACAGTGCCTGGGACCAATATGCCGATGCGTCTGATCGGCGTGGGGATGACACCCGCGAAGAAACTGCGCACAAAGTGGCCTGGGCGGCTGTCAAGAACACATATGAGAAAAACGATAACGGCCGTTGGGTTAAAAAAGATGATTAGCCTCGAAATGTACCAGAACTATATCTATTTTTTAGATACGGGTACATGAATGAAAGACGCAAACTCGTTAGAGTAAATGGCAAGAGTAACACCTCTGTGTCTTGGGTTTGCTTTTATTTTTACAATGAGAAGGCACGTTTTTGTAAAGTACTGGAGTCTGAGAACCTGGAAAATGGGCGAACTGCAGGTCCAGTAAATTAACGGAGGTACAACATGCAACATTTAAATTCTTTGCAAGATTTGTTGGTTCACGAGCTAAATGACTTGTACAGCGTTGAACAACAGTTGGTCGTGGCACTGCCGAAGATGGTGAATGCAGCCACTTCTCTGGAGCTACAGGATGCGTTTGGCCAGCATCTGCAACAAACGCATCAACATGTAAACCGTCTGGAAAACATCTTCGCTGATTTGGGAATCAACAAAACAGGGGATGAGTGTGTGGCGATGAAAGGTCTCATTAAAGAGAGTGAGGAAGCAATTCGGTCTATGGCGGACACGGCCGTACGGGATGCGGCTCTCATTGCTTCTGCGCAACGGGTAGAGCATTACGAGATGGCTGCTTACGGGTGTGCCCGCACCTTTGCGGACAAATTGGGTTACGATGAAGTGGCTGGCCTGCTGCAACAAACCCTGAATGAAGAAGGCGATATAGACAAAAAACTGACCAGTATTGCGGAAGGGAGCATCTTTAAAACTGGCATCAATGAGAAGGCAATGGCCTGAAACCCCGCAGATATATCTTGCATCTATCTGCCTTCTGTACCATGGCACATGGGTAAAGAAACGCCAGACCCTTATATTGAAAGTGTAGTATTTTTATCGGTAGTTTCCCCACCATCGTCTTTTTACTCTTGGAGTGCAACAAGAGAGGGTCGGGGAACCTATAAGAATTTTCGGAGGTACAACAAATGAACAGCGATATTTTGAAAGGAAATTGGAAACAATTCCGCGGTGAGATCCAAAAGCAATGGGGCAAGCTCACCAATGATGATCTGGATGTCATCAACGGCGAATATGAAAAATTGGTCGGCCGGGTACAAGAACGCTATGGCTGGAACCGTGAACAAGCGGAACGCAAACTAACTGATTATTTTGATCGCCAGCCGACTAATTAACGACAAATAATCTCAATGATAAAAAGGCACAACGGCAGTTTTGCGGCCGTTGTGCCTTTTTGGGGTTGAGGGTTGTTGAGATGAAACGGTTATTGGAGAATCTGTCCAAAACGGAAGTGCCACCTAAACTGGAGGGATTGGCGCATTGGCCGCCAGCGCCAGCTCAATCTGGATGAAGTCACCGGCCGTCACCTGCAAACTGCGCATCGGCTCCAGGTAGCGTTCGGTGGTCGTAATGCTGGCATGGCCCAACATCTGCTGGATCTGCCGCAGGTCGGCGCCGCCTTTGAGGGCCAGCGCCGCCGCCGTCCGCCGCAAGTCATGGGCGGCTAAAGCCGCTTCTCCCTTCCTATTAGTGTACCCCGCCGCCAGCACATGCTCCTTGACCACATTGTAAATCGCCTGCGGCGTCAAATGACCATCGGTCAGGCTGCCCCCTTTGGTGCGCACCGACCCGGCCAGGCTGCCGTCTTTGTTCAACGCCAGAAAGATACGGCCGTGCTGTCGCCGCGCTGCCTGCCCCCAACTGTCCAGCGCCACCTTCACCCAAGGCGGAATGCCCACCGAACGCACCCGGCCCCGTTTGCCCACCAAGTCGATAATCGCCCAACGGCCGTCGCGCTGCTGCACCATTTCCCAGGTCAAACCAGCCACTTCTGCCCGACGCAGCCCGGCGCCAATCATCACCGCCAGGATGGTCTGGTCGCGGATGGCTTTCAGCAGGGGAATCTCTTCCTGCCGCCAGCGGGTGACTGGTGTGTTGACCAGCTTCTCCGCTTCCTCTTTGGTCAGCCAGTTGCCGGCGCGCACCCCTTCCTGCTTGACCCCTTTGACTCGTTCCACGCCATAGGCCAGGGTGGGGGGACTAAACCGTTGTCGGCGGCCTCGGCCGCCAGCTTACGGATGGCCGACAGCGCCTGGTTGATGCTGCTGCGACTTTTGCCGGATTGCACCAATTCTTCACGGTAGGCGTTAGGTAGTGGTTAATTTACGACTGATAGATGTAGAATAGTGGGTATGATTCACGAAACCATAACTTATGAATGTACGCGTTGCGGTAGCCTTGACATTGTCAAGAATGGTCAGACGAAGCAAGGTAAGCAGAAATTTCACTGTCGTGTCTGTGGTGCTTATGGCACCTTGAACCCAGAGGTCAAATATCCACCGGAACGACGAGAAGAGATTATGCGGGCCTATCATGAACGATCCAGCTTGCGGGGCTTGGAACGCACCTTTGGTGTCTGCCGCCAAACGGTCGCCCAATGGCTTAAAAAAAAGCCGAGCAACTGCCTCCTTTAACTGAATCACTGGTTGAGAGTCAAGCTGATGATGTCTTGGAACTGGATGAATTATGGTCATTTTTCGGCCAGAAAGAGAATAAGCGCTGGATTTGGATTGCCCTCTGTCGGCGTACCCGTCAGGTCGTTTCCTTTTTCATTGGCGACCGTGGTGAAGAAAGCTGCTGGCGGCTTTGGCAATGGATTCCCCCGGCCTATCGTCATTGCCACACCTTTAGCGACTTCTGGGAGACCTATCAGCAGGTCTTTGGTCTGTTAGGCCAGGACCACCAATCAGTGGGCAAAGAAACAGGTGAAACTGCCCATGTGGAGAGGTGGAACAATACCTTACGGCAGCGACTGGCCCGTTTTGTTCGCAAGACCTTGTCCTTTTCTAAGTCCGACGAGTATCACGAAATTGCTCTCAGGCTATTTATTCATGAGTATAATTCAGCGGTTATCAGTTAACAGTTAACCACTACCAAATAGAGATTGGCATTATGCGTCATCAATGTTTGCGCCTTCGTCTACCCGATGAATGGACATTACAAGCTGAGCTAATGTCATGGGAAGCACAAAGTAATGCTGCTTGCCGCAAAATTCATTGGGGATTCACTGTTGAAGATGCGCGTCGCGTTTTTAAAGAGTACTACCCCTCAAAATTAGAAAGTTGAGGTACTAGCTCAATTGAGTTACCGTCAGGACCAGAAACCAGACCAACGCAGTGGCTTGACCGTTCAGTACTCAATCGTGGTCATGTTATAAAAGCAATGCAAGAAGAAGCACACGTCAATAATAGAAATTTGTTCCGTGGAGTAATGTATGGTTACGCAATAAATGAGGTCAGCTCTGAATAGAGGTTATAAAGCAGATAAGGTTTCAAACAATGATAGAAATCATGATCATCTCGTTAATGCTTTGGTTCGGTGGGTTGTTGGGACAAAAATCGTCTAAAGAAGATTATAGAATTATAACAAAAGCAAAGTTGCTCTTTTTTTGGGGGTTAAACCAGGTTCTCAACCTATCTTTGTCAGACCTGCAATTCCTCAAATAGTGGCTATCTTAATGATACTGATTGGGACAATCACATCATTGTTGTTTCCCGATTTCCTTTCTGTTAAAGCTGTTGTGTTTAGATTTATGCTAGTTAGTCTTGGGATAGCAGTATTGCTTATTGGTTTGGCTGATCTTTGGTTTAGTAGGCGATGAGCCTTGTTTGCTGGAGCATCCAGCGGTCTACAAGAGTCGGCGCGGGGACAACGACTTTTGCCTACGATGCCGCCGGAATCCGGGTGAAGAGCGTCAAGTCAGGCGGCAAGACCAGCTACTTCCCCTTCCCCGGCTACGAGGAGGAGGTCAACGGCAGCACGACCACCCCGGCGCATCACCTACGCCATTGCCGGGCAGACGATGGCCTTGCGGGTGCAGGTGGTGGGCACCGGTGGCAGTAACACCCTCTACCACCTGCACAACGACCATCTCGGCTCCACCAGTCTGGCGACAACCACGAGTGGCGCGGTGGTGGGCGGCAGCGCGGCCCACTACTACCCCTTTGGCGGCTACCGCGGGGGCAGCGGGCCAAATCAGGTGACGGACAGGGGTACACTGGGCACAAACATAATGACGACCTGGGCTTAATCTACATGAATGCCCGGTTTTTCGTCGTTGGCATAGGCAGATTTGCCAGCGGGGACACGCTTGTGCCGGACCCGACCAATCCACAGCAGTACTAACAGGTACACCTATTCCTTGAATAACCCCCTCCGGTACTTCGACCCGACGGACCATCATTGTACACAGTATGCTGGAGTGAATGACATGGAACTTTCAGCTTGTTTGGAAGTATGGAACTCTTTGGGGAATATCTATCTTGAATTATGGCAACTTGGAGGGATGGAAAGCTATCCTGACGAGTGGAAGAATTAGTTGCTCCAAAATGGGACAACAGACGAGATTCAAAAAATACTCAATACGATGGATACATCTGTGAGTGCCTTCCAGAAACACAAATGAAACGAAATGCACACCGGTTGTTCGCCTACATGGGGTGGTGGAGAGATATGTGCTCCAGACGGGGGTTGGCCTAAATACTACCCTATGTCTGATGAAGAAAAAGCAGAACTGATAGCGAAGGGTATAAAATTTGGAGTAACTTTTCCGCTCAATTTTGTGCTAGGTAAGGGAGTGAAATGGGCCGTTTCTAAAATCATCGACGATCCCATTTATGCATTTGCGGCTCATCAGGCAACACAATGGCTAGTAGTAAATCCTACAACTAGCCAAGCATATGATGAAATAATCAAGTATTCTAGTCAACCGTTAAGCCCTGACCTTAATCAAACCATCCAACCGTATTCAATCGAGAATGCGACATGGCTGCCACAACAGTGGAGGCCCTCGCAAGGAAAGTGATAAAAAATAGACTTATGAACGAGAATAAATCGCCTCTTAAATACGCTACTGTTTTTATTTTGATTTTCCTTTGTGGTGCTCTTTTCAATGTATTGGTGTTAGAGGAAAGTTGGGCAACTGTTGTGTGCGGCTTTCTAGCAGCTTGTCGGAGAAGATACGTTTCTCCGAACAAAAATGATTTCGGTGTAAACTTTGGGTATGGCAAGAAAATTCAGAACTGCTGATTACGAAAAGACCCTGGACCTGCAAATCACCTTGCGCGATGTCCTGCCACCCGACCATTTGGCTCGCTTCATTGTCGCTGTCGTCGCCCAACTTGATTTGGGGATCATGTATAGAAAGTATAGTGAGCAGGGTGCGCCACCATACGCCCCGGAAGTGATGTTGGGATTGCTGTTCTACAGCTATGCCAGCGGCGTATTCAGTTCGCGCAAGATTGAACGCGCCACCCATGAGGTGATTCCCTTTCGTTTCATTACCGGTGACATGCACCCCGACCATGACACGATTGCGGCTTTCCGCCAACAATTTCTGGCTGAACTGAAAGAGTTGTTTGTCCAGATACTGTTGATTGCCCAGGCGATGGGCTATTTGCAATTGGGTAACGTCAGTCTGGATGGCAGCAAAATCCATGCCGATGCGTCCAAGAGCAAAGCGGTCAGTTACCAGCGGCTGTTGGCTATCGAAGCCTATCTGCAAGCCGAAGTCGAGGAGTTGTTCACTTTGGCTGAAGTTGCCGATGGAGGACAACCGCCCGGAAGAGATGAACATTCCCGATGAGATTGCCCGACGCCAGCAGCAATTGGCGCGGCTGGCCGAAGCCAAGAAGGTGCTGGAGGAACGCGCCCAGGCCCGGTATGAAGCCGAGCAAGCCGAATACGAGGCCAAGATGCAAGCCCGGGCCGAAAAGACCGACCCACAGGAAAAAAGCCGCCGGGCAAACCACCGCAGCCACCCACTCCAGGACCCAGAGATAAAGACCAGTACAACTTCACCGACCCCGAATCGCGCATCATGAAAAACGCCACCAACAGCGGCTTTGACCAACATTATAACGTCCAGGTAGTGGTTGACCATGACAGTCGTCTGGTAGTGGGCAATTGGTTGTGTGACCATACCAACGATAAACAGGCCGCCCTGCCAACTCCCGACACCGTACCACCAGTCGTGGGTCAGCCGAAAAGGTCAATTTGGACACCGGCTATTTCAGCGAAAACAACATCGCCAGCTTGGAAGCGCGCGGCATTGACCCCTACATCGCCACCGGTCGCAGCCCACACCATCAGGGTTGGCGTGCCTTTTTCCTGGACAATCCCAACCCGCCACCCAATGATGCTTCCGTCAAAGAGCAAATGGCTTACAAACTGCAGACCACCCTCGGCAAAGCCACCTACCGTTTGCGCAAATCGACGGTTGAACCGGTTATCGGTATCATCAAGGAAACCTTGGGTTTCCGTCAGTTTTTCTCTGCGAGGCCTGCCTGCTGCCGGTGGCGAATGGACATTGGTTTGTCTGGCTTACAACTTGAAACGATTGCATACCTTGCAGGTTGGTTGATGGGGGCGTTATTGCCCCCTGCCTGATGCCCGAAAACGGGCTGTAAAACCGTGCAAAATTCATGGTAATGAGGCCAATATGAGTTGCAAACTGCTTGTCTTGATGCTTTGAAATCGTTATTTGTCTATCATCGGGCCTTCAGAAGATATTTTTCCGACAGCCTGCTAGGCGCTGGAATCACTACTGCGTTGATTGATGTGCTTTGGCCCTCAAAGAAAAGGAACAGTTGAAGGCCGTATAGTCCAACAGAAGCGAGGGGACAAAAACGTGCTGAATCGCGTCTCTTATGCTGCGAAGCACCACGCCACGCAGACGATTCCCGACCGGGACTTCACCGGGCAACCGCAGAACCGGGCGGTGGGGATGCTGGCCGGTGGTAAACTGGTCACGGCCGGAGGTACCAGTTTACCGGGCAGGTGACCGGAGCACTGGCGGCCTCTTTAGGGCAAGGGGGGCGGATAACGGCCGTTCCTCATTCACAGTTAGCGATGGTTGGTGGCGAACGGCCGTAGGTCGTTGTGCATCCCTTGCATTACACGACACGATTTGACCGGGAAGCTAACCAACGATTGAGTGACGCCTGATTTTCACCACTGGGTCGCCCGGCTAACAGCCCTTCAATACCAATATGCTCATCCAAGTCGGGCCATTCGATGGCATATCCCTCGCCCAATAAGCGCCAGTTATTGCGTTCATCTGGCTCTGCCTGTAACAGACGTGGATACCAGGCTAATGGCACGCTAAGGCGACGGCCGTCTAGCAAACTGATAACCAATTCATCATCGGTCACACGAATGGTTACGGCCGTAGGCTCTGTCTCAATAATTAAAGTATTCATGCCATGCCTCCACAAGCCTTTCTTCGTGTCGAAGAACAAGGCGGGCAATTTCGTTCAATTCATGGCTCGCAAACCCACGATTTTTTGCCAGTGAAACGGGCGCAAGCCAAAATTTCGCAATCTGACGATCCCGTTTTACATGGATATGCGGTGGTTCACCTCTGTCAGAGCTGAAAAACACACAACTGTAGGGGCCATCTTGTAAAACAGTCGGCATAGACAAATTGTAACATAAGCCAGTTATTGTCCAACCCGGCTTAGCATGACCACTCCATGACTGTTAGCATTGGTGTTGGGGAACGGCCGTTTCCCCAGGCTGCCATTGTTTCCACTTTGCAGCTGCAGGATGGTGTGCATTATCGCATTTTGGGCAAACCGGCGTTGGGGAGTGTCGCCACGCCCACTGAACCGAGTTTGGAAGATGGGTACATCTGGCTCATGGACAACCAGCGCCGGTGAACTATTTTTGCCTGTAAGAAGCCAGCGCCGATATTCGCAGCCGTGGTCCTCGCTCCCCTGTCACCAATCAGCGCAGCAGCCATCCCGTGTACCCCGCCAGTTGACTTTCGTGACTCTGGCGCGCCAGGATGCGCCAGGCCATCAGCATGAGCCACCGCGAGGCGCTTTTCTTCTGCCCAAACTCCCAAACCTTTCCACGCCGTCCAAACAGACTCCAGGGTAAAACGGCCGTTCGCCGCGTCCTCATTCATCGCCAGCAAATGGCAATCCCAACTGCCGCTGTTCCACCGCGACCAGACCACTCACCCCCACGCCAATCAGACGCATGCGCTGTCCGGGCGGCCAGTGTTCCTGCCAGACAGCCAGCGCCAGCCGGTAAACCCCCGCCGCGTCGTCCAGCGGCTGGCTGACAGACTTCTGCCGCGTGAAGGTGGTGAAGTCGGCCCAGCGGAACTTCACCCGGACGGTATGGGCGGCCAGACCATGCGTTTGCAGCGACCGGGCCACGCTGTCGGCCTGGGTTTGTAACTGTTCTCGCAGCCGCACCGCGTCGGCCACGTCCTGGTCAAACGTCCACTCCTGGCTGATGGTCTTAGGCTGGCCGCGTTCGGCCTGCACCGGCCGGTCGTCCAGGCCCTGGGCGCGGCGCCGCAAGTCGTCGGCCTGATGGCCGAACTGCGCCCGCAGCGTGGTGGCGTCGGTGGCGGCCAACTGGCCGCAAGTGGTGACACCCAAGGCCGCCAGCCGTTCGGCCGTGCGCGGGCCGACGCCCCACAAGGCGCGGGCGGGCAGCGGGGCCAGAAAGGCCGCCTCGCTGCCGGGCAGAACGAGGGTGCAGCCTTCGGGCTTTTCGTGGTCGGAGGCGACTTTGGCGACGAGTTTGCTGGTCGCCAGACCGACGGAGGCGGGCAGCCGGCTGTTGTCTTTGACGGCCGTGCGGATTTCATCGGCCAGGGGCAGCGGGTCGGGCCAGCCGCTCAGGTCAATGTACGCCTCGTCCACGCTCACCTGCTCCAGCGGGCCATAGGCGGCCAGGATGTCCATCACCTGGCGGGAGCATTCGCGGATGCGCGGCCAGTTGGCGGGCACGATTTTGAGATGGGGGCAAAGGCGCACGGCCGTGCTGGTGGGCATGGCCGAACGAATCCCCAAACGGCGGGCGGCGTAGCTGGCCGAGGCGACCACGCCGCGCGAGGTGGGCTGGCCGCCAATGACCAGGGGAATATCGGCGTCGGCGGGATGGTCAAGGACGTGGACGTTGACGTAGAAGGCGTCCATGTCCAGGTGGAGGATGGCGCGGGGCCAGACGACTGTGGGAGAGGTATCGCCGAAGGTTGACATGGGGTAGATTGTAACGGCTGTGAACAAACCGGCCAGGAAAATGCTCAGGCAGCTTCAGCCGGGCGCAAACTACGTAGAATCGCCTCGAAGATGCTGCGCATCTCGGCCAACTCGTCTAACTGCACGACGCCGCTCAACGCCACCGCACAGCGCTGACCGATTATGGCGGACACGGCCGTTGCCAGGCTGCGCTGTCACCAAAATGGTTATTGGCAACGGCCGTTCAGTCCCCATCAAGGCGGAAAAGGTGGGGGAAAGGCTCCGCGCAGCACCACATCTACAGGCTACTCTTTTGCCACAGGAAACTGAATCTCGGCCGTGAAGTCTCCTCTTTCGGGAGAACCGTAGTACAGCTCGCGGGGCGCACCAACAATGTGATAACCATGAGCTTCTATCCACTGGGCAAGCGCATTGTACGCGGGCGTCAGCCCCTCCACTTTTTGAAAGAATTCGTCGGCAACGATTGTGGTGGCCATTTGCGGGCAAGCTGCCATTTGCCGGACGATAATTGGGGTAGGCGGCACGGGCGCCTTATCGCTCGCCGTGTCGGGGATAGTGAAAGCACATTCGGTGTCAATGTTCTCACGGCTATAACTTTCGTTGTGGTAAATGGTCAGGGGAACGCCAATAGGCAGACCGTGGCCCGCCAGCCAACTGGCGATCATATTGAACATCTCGCCACACCGTTGGGGCATCTGCTCCATCGTGGGTACCGTTTGGCGAATTGCCGCGACGGTGAACGCATTGACAGGTTTCAGGATTATTTCATATGCCGGCATGTTGTCCTCCAGGTTAAGAAAGTGTAGGCGAGCCTGTAATTGCTCCCGGCGCAGTTGGGCGCTCTCGATAGCGCTTTCGGTCAGCGCTAGATGCGTTTTCAGAATGCCCCGCAGCTCATCGGTTGTCAGGTTCTCTCGGAGAATGCGCGCAACTTCATCCAGGGATAACCCCACCTCTTTCAGGGCGATGATTCGGTTGAGTGCGTGTAACTGCTTGGCGCTGTAGTAGCGGTAGCCGGTGAAGGGATCCACTTGCGCCGGCTTGAGCAAACCCAGTGCATCATAATGACGCAGTGTCTCAACTGTCACTCTGCCTATACGGGAAAACTCGCCAATTTTGAACATGCCTGTAGTTTACTGTCTCGGGTAACCCGAGAGTCAAGCAGGGATTTTTAACCAATTATCTCTTTTTCTGCGGGCAGGCAAAGGGAAAAACGGCTTGTTTACTGAACGGCCGTTTGCCTGAAACGGCCGTTTTGTCCATTATACATGGAAGAGCCGCCTGATGGCTGGCGGTTCTACAACAAGAGATGCTCACCTTCGAGCGCACCTGCTAGATTAGAGGCAGACCATGATATTCTCCCCCCAACCAACTTGTAGAGCAACTCCTCGGCATCGGCGTAACGCCCGGCGGCGTCCTGCTGGTGCATTGCGCGTTTTCCCGCGTGAAGCCGGTTGAGAACGGGCCGGCCGGCCTGATTGCCGCCCTGCGCGCGGCCCTGGACGCGACCGGCACACTGGTCATGCCCAGCATGACCGACGATGAAGAGACGCCCTTCGACCCGCAAACGACGCCCTGTATGGACATGGGCATTGTGGCCCACACCTTCTGGCAGCTGCCGGATGTGCTGCGCAGCGACAGCCCACACGCCTTTGCCGCGATTGGGCCGCACGCACCGGACATCACCGCTCCCCATCCGGTGGCTGTGCCACATGGGCTGGACAGCCCGATCGGCCGCGTGTATGCACGGGACGGACAGGTGCTGCTGCTGGGCGTCGGCCATTCTGAGAACACGACCATCCACCTGGCCGAATCCCTGGCCGGCGTCCGCTACCGGCTGCCCAAGCACGTCCTCGTCCGAGAAGGGGAGCGCGTGGTGCGCGTCGAGTACGGCGAGATTGACCACTGCTGCGAGAACTTCGCCCTGGCTGATGGCTGGCTTGATTCGCACGGCCTCCAGCGCCGGGGACAGGTCGGACACGCGGCGGCGCGTCTGATGCGCGCGCGGGACGTTGTCGCCGTGGTCGTGGCGCAGTTGCGCCAGAATGAAACGCTCTTTTTGCACCCGCCGGGCGTAGATGAAGAATGCGACGCAGCGCGGGCGAGTCTGATGGCATGATCGGCCACCAGATTGAGACCGTCCGTCAGCCGGTCGGCCGTTTGCCGCAGCGCGCCGGCAGATCGCGCTTTCCATCGCCAACGGCCGTAACGCCCGAATAGAGCGGCGCGCCTCTGCCAGACTTTCCCGCGCCAGCACTAGAGGTATAGTGGCCATCTTGCCGCGCCGGTAAAGGGCGACACAAACCAGGCACTGCGCCAGGGTGATGAGAGCGTCGTAGGGGGAAAAGCGAGACTTTTAACAAAAAGTCAACACAACCTGGTCAACTCTGAATACACCAGCCCTGCTTTTTCTAAGGTGCGCAGGTGGTGGGAGAGAAGGAACGGCCGTCGCCCTCACCGGCTGGCTTTGGCTAGACCCGTCCTCCTGGGAAGATATTCCGTTGGTGCGGGTAGATGGGGAGTCATGAATCGAATGTCGGGTAAGCGCGATAGACCTTCAGATATTGAATTTTTGTTCCTTAGAAGACGCTGACCTTCTTACCACCAGTCGCACCCCTAACAACAGAGCCAATATCGCCCCGAAAATGATGGGCTGCGTGTAATATTGCCGCACCAGCAGCGCGTAATGCAGAATGGCTAAGGCAGCCGCCAGATAACTGAGGCGGTGCAGCCAGCGCCACCGCTTTTCGCCCATCCAGAGCATGGCGCGCCGGGTGGAGGTAACCGCCAGCGGCAGCAAAATGAGGAAGGAAGCCAGCCCCACCAGGGCAAAGCGGTTGATGCGCAGGGCGTCGGCGGCCAGCGCCAGGTCAAAGCCATAATCCAGCCCGACAAAGGTGAGGAAATGGAGGGCAGCGTAGAAGAAGGCGTAAACGCCTGACGGCCGTCGCAGCCGATACACCCACTTCCAACCAAAAATCAGGTTCAATGGCGTGCAGGTCAGCGAGAGCAGCAGCAATATAAGCGCCGTCTTGCCGGTGCGCAGCGTCATGGTGCGTACAGGGTTGAAGCCTAACTGGTCTTGCCAATAGGCCCACAGCAGCCAGAGCAGCGGCAGCCAGGCCAGCAGGTGGATGAGGAGTTGGAAGGTGGGGAACGGCCGTTTCTTTTGCACAGCTTTACTTTCGACTGTACGGGCAACCCTGGTTGCCCAAGCGCGTCGTCAAAAATTCTGTTTTAAGTCCATCCCAGCGTACAAATACGCTACTTCAGCTTCGTATCCATTGAAGAGCAGCGTTTTGCGTCGGCGCGTTTCCCCCAGTCGGCGTTCCGTCGCTTGCGACCAACGTGGGTGGGGCACGTCTGGGTTCACATTGGCATAAAAGCCATACTCGTGCGACGATGCCTTCATCCACAACGATGTGGGCTGTTCCGCCACCAGGTCAATTTTGACAATAGATTTGATGCTCTTAAAGCCATATTTCCAGGGCACAACCAGGCGGATCGGCGCGCCATTTTGTGGCTGCAAATCCTTGCCATACAGCCCCGTCGCCAGCAGCGTCAGATCGTGCAGCGCCTCATCCAGGCGCAGCCCTTCTACATAAGGCCATTCATACCAGTCGCTCTTTTGGCCGGGCATTTGCTCTGGGTTATACAACGTTTCAAAGCGAACATACTGCGCTTCCGGCAGCGGCTCCGCCAATTGCAACAGCTTGTACAGCGGGAAGCCCAACCAGGGGATGACCATAGACCACGTTTCCACGCAGCGCAGGCGGTAGACGCGCTCCTCCTGGTCAAACTGCCGCTTCAGGTCATCTACGTCATAGGCGCCAGGGTTGCGTACCAACCCGCCCACCGCCACTTCCCAGGGTGAAGTGAGCAACCCTTGCGCCTTTGCTGCAACCTCCTCTTTCTCCACAGTGAATTCAAAGAAGTTGTTATAGTTAAGAATCTCCTGCTCGCTGGTCAGGTCATCGGGGGCGGGGGTGAAGGTGGGCACAGGAGATGGGGATTGGCTCGTCCCAGAGATGTCATTTGGCGCTGGCGTGGAAGTTTGAGGTGCGCCACAGGCAGTCAGCAACACGGCCGTTGCCAGGGCAGACGCGCCTTGCATGAATTGACGCCGGCTGCGGTAAACTGCTTCCGGCGTGATCTCTGCTGAGGGGATGTTGCTGCGAAATCGCTTTTGTATGTTCATAAAAGTGCGCAGCCCAGATTAATAACCTGGGCTGCGTGTAAGGTTTAATTCGAGCTTGTGCCTTCGTATTCATACGGACCAGGGGTGTCTGGGCCGTTGGGCGGGAATTCGGGCACAACGATGTAATCCAGCGGCAGTTCGCCGGTCAGTGCATTTAAGAAGGCGACGACGTCAGTGATTTGCGCGTCGGTCAGCTCTTTGCCAAGCTGGTAGGTCGCCATGATTTTGACCATCTCTTCCAGGGTGGTGATGCTGCCATTGTGCAAGTAAGGGCCGGTCTTGGCGATATTGAGCAGGCTGGGCACTTTGAAGGAGTGCATATCTTCTTCTTTGCCGGTGATGGCAAAGCGCCCTTCGTCGGTTACGGCGGGGTACGGCGTGACTTGCCCCAAGACGGCATACCGGCTGCCGCCAATGGCCTCGCCATAGTGGCAGGTGGTGCAGCCGGTGGAGACGAAGAGGGCCAACCCACGCTTTTCTTGCTCGTTGAGGGCGCTTTCATCTCCATTCAGCAAGGCGTCGAACGGGCCAGGGGTGATCAGATACCGTTCAAAGGCGCCGATGGCGCGGCCCACGTTGTCGTAGTTGATGGGGTCGGCGTCGTTGGGGAAGGCGGCCTCGAACAGGGGCAGGTAGCCAGGGATGGTGTTGAGGACGTAGAGGACATAATCGGGATCAGGCATGCCCATTTCACCAGAGGCCAGGATGGGGCCTTGCGCCTGCTCCTCCACGTCGGCGGCACGGCCGTCCCAGAACTGCGCGATGTGCAGGGCGGCATTGTAGACGGTGGGGGAGTTGCGCCCGACCGGTTTGCCATCATGCCCCAGCGAGAATTGCAAACTGTCTACGCCGTAATTGTCGAGCAGGTGGCAGGAGTTGCAGCTTATTTCCTGGCTGATGGAGATGCGGGGTTCGTAGTACAACATCCGCCCCAACGCGATCAGTTCTTCGGTTAGTTCATACTCAGTTGGCGTGACTACCTCTGGCAGCGCCTTAAAGGCGATCAGGGCGTCGCGGGTGTAGGCGTCGGGGGCCAGGGTGGGCGGCACGGCCGTTGCTTCTGGCTCCGACTGACCGCAAGCGGTTAACAGCAGCAGCAGCAGCAATGATAAGACAACATAAAAAGATTTTCTTTGCATCTCTTTCTCCTTAGATAGGGTATCAAAACCGGTTCAATTGGGGCAATTAAACCACTCTAATTTTAGGAGATGAGATTTCAGGTGGGTATCATCCAGTTGGATGATTCAGTGGACGAATTTGGGGAAACGGCCGTCATCCACCCCTTGCCGTAACATCGCTGCCGCCTGAACACGGTTCTGCACGTGCAGTTTGTCCAGGATGTTGCGCAGGTGGGTGCGCACGGTATTTTCAGAGATGAACAACTGCGCGGCAATCTCGCGGTTTTTTAGCCCCTGGCTGACCAGGTGCAGCACTTCCAGTTCCCGCTCGCTCAACACCGGCCGCGCATCTTTCCCCTCTTCCTCTGGCCCTGGCTCTGGCTCTTTGCTCAACGCCGTAAACTCTGCCAGCAGTTGGGGGACAAGGCTGGAGGCGATGATCGCTTCCCCGGCGGCTACCTGGCGCACGGCCGTTACCAATTCTTGCGCGCTGGTACTCCCTTTCAGCAAATACCCCTGGGCGCCCGCTTTAACGGCCGTGAACAAATCCTCATCCTTCTCGGAAATGGTGAGCATGATGATTTTCAAACTCGCCTGCTGCGCCAACAATTGCCGCGCCGCTTCCAGGCCGGTGCAAAGAGGCATCTGGATGTCTAGCAAGGCGACGTCTGGCTGAAGCTGCTGCGCCAGGGTAACCGCTTCTTGCCCATTACGCGCCTGGCCGACCACTTCGATGTCCCGTTCCCGTGCCAACAAGCTGGCAATGCCGGCGCGGAAGAGTTGGTGATCGTCGGCTAACAAGACGCGGATGGCGCTCATGGCGTGGCTTCCTGGTAAATGAGGGAGGAACCGCGTTCCTTGGGGTAAATGAGGGGGGCGCTCTGTTCGGCCGGCAGGCGGGCGATGATTTGCGTGCCCACGCCGGGAGCCGTTTCCAGGTAGAAACTCCCGCCTACCCGCTCGGCGCGCTCTTGCATGATGCGCAAGCCATAATGCCCCATTGATTCCTGCGCCTGCGGGTCAAACCCCCGCCCGTCGTCACGGATAGCCAGTTCCACATAGCCATTGTGCCGCTGGAAATGAACCGCCAGGTGGGTGGCCTGGGCATGTTTGTAGGCGTTGGTCAGCGCTTCTTGCAAAATGCGCAGCGCCTCGATTTCCACCACCGGGCTAAGACGGCATGCCTCGCCCATACTCAGGCTGACCGGCAAGCGGCTACGACGGCTGAATTCATTGACGTAGCCGGAGACGGCGCTGTGCAGGCCAGCGGCAGGCTGGATGCGCAGGCCATCTATGGATTCGCGCACCTCGAAGCAAGCCTGATCTACCACTTGCTGCACATCTTGCGCCTCCTGCCGCGTTTCGGAGAGATTGCCCGCCTCCAACGTTTGCGTCAACATATCCATTTTCAGGTGCAGCCAGCTCAGGGTTTGCGCCAGGCTGTCGTGCAGCTCGCGGGCAATCCGACCGCGTTCTTCGAGGATCGCCAATCGTTCGATCTCTTCCTGGAAATGGGCATTGGCAACGGCGACGCCCAGTTGGTTGCCCAGGCAGGTGATGAATTGGCGTTGTTCGGGGGAAACGGCCGTTTCTCTCCGTTGCAGCAGCGTTAACATGCCCAAATCTTGCCGTCCAGAACGCAGAGGCACAACGGTGAGGCCACGATAATTATGGGCGATGGCCTGGCAGTCGTGGTGCGTATTCGCCAGCAAGTCAATCGCCTGCAAGTCACGGTTCAAACCCCAAAACGAGCATCCTTCCTGATCGGCTGCCCGGCTCATGCAGTGGACGACGGCCGGAGGCACGTCCTGATGTACTGTCACCGCCACCCTACCGGAAGGGCCAAGCAGGTGGATGACACCCCCATCCATGTCGGTGGCTTGCAGGGCCAGGGCCAACGATTCGCTGAGCACGCTTTTTAAGTTGGGCGAACGGCTGATCGTCAGGGACATTTCTGCCAGGGCATTCAATTCGCGGGTGCGCTGGTTGATTTGTTGGTGCAGAGAATCCTGATAACGGCGCAAATTGCCGGCCATCTGGTTGAAAGTTTCGCCCAGGTCTTGCAGTTCGTCGCCGGTTTGCAGGGTACAGTGCGCCTGGTAATCTCCCTGCCCCATGGCCACGGCTGCGCCGCGCAGTTGGCGCAGCGGGCTGATGACCATGCGCCGCACCAACCAGTAAAGCAGGCCGGTCATCAGGGTGGTGATGAGAACGGCCGTGAGCACCAACGCCTGCCGCCCATTTGCCAACGATTGATCCACCTCGGCCATCGGGACGAGTACGCTAATGCCACCGCGCACGTCGCCAATTTGCACGCCAGGGTGGCATTCCAGGCAGGTGGCCTGGGTGAACAAGGGAGTCATTTGCCGGTAATACCGCTCGCCGTCAATCACCTCAATCTGGCTAAACGTGGCTGGCGTTTGCTCAAATTTGTGCAGCGCCTCCAGTTCAAAAGCGTCAGGCGCGTTTTCAAGGTTTTTTAACTCCAGGCTGGTGATGTGGAAGCGGAAATTTTCGCGGGCGTTGGAGAGGACGGAAATCTCCTTTGTCACCATGCCCGGTGATTTTCGGTAAAATGGCCCCTGCCCTTCGACGTAATAATCTCCCGGCTGCGTCGTCCAGACATCGCCATACTCGGCGACCCAATCGCGCACAATCAGCATTTCGGTCAACAGCGCTTCGGCCTGGGTTTCCACCTGGCGCAGCGCCAATTCTTCTTGTAGATGGTAGAGCCAGGTGAAGAGCGCCAGGCTGGCAAGTATGATGCCGCTGCCAATGCTCAGGGTGAGGCGCGCGCCTAAATTGAGCGACAGAAACTTTCGTAAACGGTTCACACTGCGGATTTTCATTTGTTTATAATATCGGGTTACGAATACCAGCGCAAGCCGGACAGGGTGTAATCAGCAGTTCTCAATTTGCCCGGGTGTGCGAGTAGGGGCGGGACGGCGCGGACCCAACAGCCACTTAGTGATCATCAAGAAATTACATGGCCGGGTATCTATTTGCTGCGACAATTCGCGGTCCTGTAAGGCAAACAACACGGATCACGGCCGTTCAGGTCTAAATCGGTTAGCCCACTGACGAATGTCCATCATTTCTGGACACAAAGAGGCAAAGAACACCGGATTTTTTTGGTGTTCTTTGCCCGCCTTGCGGATAGGACCGCGAACCCCTTATTAATTATTGACGCAGCACGGTGGGCAAATACACCCCGTATTCGCCTGTTGCTTCGGTCCGGTCGCCGCCCCAGAAGCCGCCAGCCAGCACATAGTTGCCGCCGCTCATGCGTCCCGCATCCGGCTGTCCGATGGTGCTATCTAGCGTATATCCGGTTCCGCTCAGGTGGCCGCCGCCGCCGTCCACCGTCCACCAGTTCAGGTTGTAGCCGGTGGTTTCGGCGTAAAGCGCCCCGGCTGCCAGCAGCAAAACCAACACCAGTAAGCTAACAATAATCAGTTTTTGCTTCATTCCAACCTCCCCGGATTAGTTCTGAACCTCGGTCAAAGTCAACTTCACGGTATAGATTTCCATGATAGAAGTGGCCGATGGTGTTGGGTTTTGCACGTTAAACTGTACCCAGGTCGTGTTATCAATAGCCACACGAGGGGTTGTGGCGCTCACCGTGTAACAGGCGTAAGTCCCTGAAGTCCGGTCTGTATTATCGAGAATATAATAAGTTTCCCCGTTCGTGGTGCCGGTGTTCTTGGCTACTGCGGCGGTAGTGATGATGGCGTTGGTCCCTTTGTAACAAACTTGCAGTGATTTAACGTACATCTGAGAGCCAAGCAGTTGTCCAAAGGCATGTACAGGAATAGTAACAACTTTTACAGTGGTGGCCTGTGGCAGCGTAACGGCCGTTCCCCCACCTGCCATAGGCGAGAGCGTTGTGCTGGTGCTATCGTAGCGCACAACCATGTCGTGCGGACTGAGGTACATCAGCGAATCGGCCGTGCTGTAAATGCCGCCGACCGCCGAGATGGCCCGTCCCGTATCGCCGCCCGGTCCGCGCACTATCAGGCCAACGCCCGCTGCATTGGTGTTGTTGATGAACAGGCCATACGGAAAGCCGGTTCCTTCCCAGGTCTCGCCATAATGGTTGTGGTCCGGGATGTTGAGCGTGTAAATGGCGTAGGGCACAGCCATCAGCCGTTGACGTGGCGCGAGGGTTGTTTGTGGGCCGCCATTGTCGCAGGCGACGGTAATGCTCAGGTAGCGCTCGTCACCCATGAAAGAATCGCTGCCAAATTCATTACCATCGTTCAGTTCAACGGTAAAGTAACCGTCCACCACCTGCATGTTGAACTTGTCGTCATACGTGCCGATCATCGCGCCGCTCGTTGCCGCGTCATACAAAACAAACCGGAAGTCACAGATGTCGTTAATGGGGTTGCCGCCGCTGTCAGCCAGGTAGCCCTGGTAACTAAACGTGTTGTGCATGGCGCCTTGCGGCGATTGGGGTTCCACTTCGGTCTGGGCAGTCACCCCCAGAACTGCGCCCACCAATACCATGACGATCAGTAATACAAAACCGGTTACTTGATATGTGCGTTTCATGTTGTCTCCTTTACTTTGAATGATTTCACAGCGCTTGTTGGCTGTATTGTTGATAAAACAGGTTAAGATTTGATGGATAGGATATGTTTGTTCATGAATTTACCTTTCCTTTTGGGGCTGTTGGGGTTAGGGTTGCCGCCGACAGACGCCCGGCGATAAAGTCATCCAGGTCGCCCAGTGAGGTAAAGTAGAACTTTTGCCCCGAAGGAACATGCTCCACCGAACCGCGCCAGGCCCCCTCGCGTCCCCCTTCGATAAGCCAGATGCGTACGATAAAAAGAAACTGGGAATGAGTCGTTGTTTCGTCCATAACCCTTTCTGGCATTCTATGGACGGGGCGTCCAAAAAGCGTCCAAAAAGTGAAGATTGGAGATTGAACAGTGGAGATTGGCAATAAAAAAGCCTGGCTTCTCTGTAGAAGCCAGGCTTTTTGCCCCAAACTACTGTTCACCGTTCACTGTTTACTGGTTACTGGTTACTGTTTCCCTCCGGCCACTCATCGCGCTCGTAGGCGGCGGCAATCTGGCGATTGTGGATCATCGCGGCGAAGGCGCGGCGCGATTCATCGTCGGGGATGGCGGCCAGGTCGTGTTGGAAGGCGGCGTAAGACTGGGCCAGCAAAGCGGCGGCCTGTTCTGGCCGGTTGGCGGCGTGGAAGATTTGCCCGGCCGTCCACAAAAAGCGATGGGCGTTATCGTCACTCCCTTCAATGCTTGGGTAAATCGCCAGCATTTCTACGGCCGTTTCCTGCGCCAGGGGCAAGTCACCCGCTTTCCAATGGGTCAGCGCCAGATCGGCCAATATACTGGCACGCTCCTCAAAGAGGGCGGGGTCATCCAACAGAGCCAGCGCAGTCAGCAGGTGTTGGCGCGCGGCTGTTAAATCACCCCCTTCGCGCTCCGCTTCGCCCAGGTTTTGCCGCGCCACCCCTTCCAAATGGCGGTTTTGCACCTGACGGGCATAGGCCAGCGCCCGGCGGGCATACTCCCCCTCGGCGGCGTAATCGGCCTGGAGCGCCGCCGCGTAGGCCAGGTTGAGGCACTCCGACGCCATGCCATCCTTATCATTGAGCTTTTCCACTAACTCAAAAGCCGTCTGATAATGGCGAGAGGCAGCGGCGTAGCGTCCGAGCGATACCTCCACGTGCCCCATCGATTGCAGCGTCAGCGCCGTGCCTTTGGTGTGCTGCATCTGGCGGTACAGGTCCAAGGCAGCATTCAGGCTGCGCTGCGCGGCGCTGATGAGAAATTGGCGCTGGTAGGCCATGCCATGCAGGCGGTGCGCAGCCGCTTGCCAGAAATGGACGCCGCCTTGTTCAGCGGCCGTCAGCAGCCGGGCCGCATACTCCAGGCAGCGAGGCAAATCTTTGCTGAGTAACCCATTGGCCGCCATGCTCCAAAGGATGAACATGAGCTGCGGCGTGGGCTGCTCCGGCGGGCACAGCGCCAGGCCGCGCTGCGTCCAGAGTTCCGCTTCGGCGCTCTGGCGGTTGATGACCGATATTTCTGCTAGTTGACAGCAGCAGTCCACCTGCCCTTCGACGCACTGCGCCTGACGGTAGACAGCCAACGCTTCTTGCAGCCGGACAACGGCCGTCTGATATTTGTCCAATATTTTCAGATAGACGCCTTCGGCGAACATGACTTCGGCCTGCCAATACAGGCTGCCCAGCGCTGCCGCAGCCTGCTTGAAGTAGTCGAGATGGATTTTTTGACTGGCGTAATCATTGATGTCTTTGTCATAGAGAACCCGACGCCGCCAGAACAGACAGGTGAGTTCCCTGTCGTTGAGATTGGGGAGCAGCGCCGCCAACTGCTGCAAATCGGCTAACTGTTGTTCACGACGGCCGTGTCGCTGGTGGCTGTTTTCGCGCAATAAAAGCAGGTCGAAATGCAGGCGCGGCGCGATGGGCGTCGGCGCGGCGACCAGTTCCAGGGCGCGGTTGAGGGCTGTCAGGGCTTCGGAATCGGCGTAAACGGCCGTATACCCCTCCGCCGCCGCCAGATAATGGGGAACAGCGCGACCCGCATCGCCGCCAGAATCATAATGATAGGCCAATGTAGCCGCCAACTCTTGGGCTTGTTCGGGATAGAGGCTTTCCAGGACTTCGGCGGCGCGGCGGTGGCGGATTTTCCGTTTGGCGGGGGGAACGGTCGTGTACAAAGCCGCCTGGATAAGGTGATGGGCGAAATGGTAGTTACGGCCGTGCGCCGCGTCGCAGGTGAGCTGACGGTCGAGCAGCTCGTCCAGTGCGTCCAACGCCTGGCATTCACCCCAACTGCCCACTTCGCGCACCGCGTCGGGGTCGAAGTGGGGGCCAAAGATGGCGGCCACGTCGGCATAAGCGCGGGCGGTGGGCGAAAGCGTACTGAGCCGTTGGTCAATGGCGGCGCGAAGGCTGTCTGGCAGGTCGGCGAAGGCGGTCTGGCCGGTTTCCTGCCATGCGTGCAGCAGCAGGTTGAGGAACAGGGGGTTCCCGGCGCTGGCGGCGTGGAGCGAGGCGGCCAGTTCGGGGGCGGGGGTGGGCAGTTGGGCCAGAAGTTGGGTAACGGCCGTTAACCCCAAACGCCCTAAAGGCTGCCTCTCCACCAACTTCTCTGCCTGCAAACAGCGGCGCATCACCTGGAGGGGATGGCTACGCGGCGTCTCCTCCTCGCGGTACGTGCCGACGATGAGGATCGGGGCTTGCGCCAGCCGCCGCGCCAAAAATTCCACCAGGGCCATCGTGGATTCGCCCGCCCAATGCAAGTCTTCCAAAATCAGCAGCAGCGGGCGCGGTTCGCTTAACTTTTCCAGGCAGCCGGCCACGGCGTCGAACAGGCGCGTCTGTTCCTGGTCAGGGCGAATGGCGGTCAGGGTGGGCAGGCTGCGGCGCACCCGCAGGTCGGGCAGCAGCGGGGCCAGCGCCGCCAGCCGCAGCGTTTCGCTTTCCAGGCTGGCGAGCAGCGGCAGGGCGGCTTGCAGCGCCTCGGCCACCGCCTGGTAGGAGATGGATTTGTGCTGGGCGCTGCCGCCATGCAGCACCCGCGCGCCCTGGTTTTCGGCCAGCAGCGCCAGTTCGCGGGCCAGGCGCGTTTTGCCCACGCCCGCTTCGCCGCCAATGAGCAGCAGCCCGCCACAGCCGTGGGCGGCGCGCTGCCAGCGGGCGGACAGGCGAGCCATCTCGCTGTTCCGGCCGACAAAGGGCAGCAGGGTGATAGCGCGTTCGGATGTTTCGGGGGTGGCTGGCGGGGGGTGGCTGCCGGGTAAACGGCCGTGCCGCAGCACAATCTCGTACAACGTCTGGGTCTCCGGCATTGGATCCGCGCCCATTTCCTGGCGCAGCGACCGGGTAAAGCGGTGGTATTCGGCGATGGCTCCGGCGCGGTCGCCCGCTTCATAATGGATGGCAATGAGCTGGCGCACGGTATCCTCGCGGAAGGGATCGACGACCAAAAGCCGCCGGGCATAACCGCTCACTTCGGCAAAGGCGCCGGCGGCGCGCCGCTGTTCAATCAACTGCGTAAGCGCGGTGATGTAGCTGTTTTGCAGCCGTTCACGCTCGAAAAATATCCAATCGTCGTACAGGGTTTCATAGAGAGGGCCGACATAGAGGGCGAGGGCGGCGGACAATGTTTCCGGGCGCGTGACCAGCTTCTCAAACTCGGCTACGTCCAGCCAGAAATCGCTGTGGGGGTTCCATTGGATGGTGGAAGGGGTCGTTAGCACCCAGGGTTGGGCCGGTGAAGGGGCTGGCGGCAGCAGGCGATTGAGCCAGTGCAGGTGGCGGCGCAAGTTGGCGCGAGCTGTTGGCTCCGGGTCGTCGGGCCAGAGGGTGAAGGCGACTTGCTGGCGCTCAAGGGGTTGGCGGCGATGCAGCAGCAGATAGGCCAGCAGGGGCAATGTCTTAGGCGGAGCATTGAGTTTTAGCGCCTGGCTATGCAGGGCAAGACGTGGTTGACCCAATAAAATGATGTGCAGCATGAAGGCTCCCCCTGGCAGATTCTGGTGTAAAGCAGAATATCTCCTGTTCCCAATTTGGTGTGCAGCTTATCAATCCGCCTCTCCACCCGCATTGACTCAAAAATAATCTTACTTTGCGCGTCTCATAGGATGGATGTGGTTTCCTCCCAACCCGCTTTTGGCTAGATGCAACGAGGGTATTAACGAATTCCGGATAGATGATTTGGTCGGGTTGTAATAGTCCCCACCAGAGGTAGGAGTTGTGAGAAAATCTGGGTTGAACCATTTTGAGGTTGGGCCAAAACCCCCAACTGGAATGTCAGGTTTCTCAAGCATGGATGTATGTAGACGGCAAATGGCAAGCAATTACCCTTTGCCGCTATAATACCTTCAGAATGGCCTTTCGCAAAAGGCCACCAAAGAATTGGAGGACCCGTGACTTTATTTTCTGCTGATCATCAACCCGTCATAACCACCAAAATGGAAACCGGTGCCGACGCCAATGCCAGCCGTGCCGTTACCGTCTACAGTTCATGTTCTATATTTCTCTTGGCTTACTACAAATCGGGAAGCCATTTTCAGACGCTTCCTAAGGTTTTTACCCTATGATTCGTGAAACAATGCATCGTCTTGGCGTCTGGTTGCAGTCGGCAGTTTTATCTGTTCCGGTGCGAATCAAGATTACCGGCATCATCGTCCTGGCGGTGTTGATTCTGGGATTTAGCCTTAATTACTGGGTAACAGCCAGTTTGTCGGATTGGCTGTCTTACATTCTAACCGATGCGCGGGTGGAGGCGGCGATGCGGGCCGGTGGTCGCAGCGTGGTGCTGGTGACGATTCTGGCGGCAGCCGGATCGCTGGTGCTGGCCTCGTTTCTGACGTTTTTGTTGATACGGCCGTTGCTCGATCTGCGCGACATGGCGCTCCAGGTCGCTGACGGCGACCTCCACGCCCGCGCCCCGGTCTGGTCTAGAGACGAAATTGGCGAAGTGGCTACGGCCGTTAACAAAATGACTGACCACCTCGTTGCCGCCCAAAACGATCTGGCGCGCACTAACCGCCGCCTCGCCGCCATCAACCAGGTCATGCTCGCCGCCGAGCGTCAGGCCGAAATCCACGACGTTCTTTATGCCATTTTGCAAAACATTGTTGAGGTGATTAACCTGCAAACCGGCTGGGTTTACCTGCGCGACCCCGAACGCGATACCTTTCATCTCGCCAGTTGGTATCAGGTTCCCACCGAATTGGAAGCGTGGTTGCTGCACCAGACCAACGACAGCCTCTGTTATTGCCAGCAAGCCCTGCTAGACGAGACGTCGGCCGACAAGGTGTATAACCACCAGTGCCAGCGAATGGCCATGGTTGGCTACGCCGATCTAGAGCAGCAGCACATCACCATTCCCATCAAAGCGCGTGGACAGAAATATGGTGTGGTTAACCTGCTTTGCCGTCAGGGGTACGCGCTGACCGAAGAAGATACGGATTTGTTAACGGCCGTTGGTACCCAAATCTCTGAAATCGTCGCCAACGCCTGGCTGCGGCTAAAACTGGAGGAAAAAGAGCTGGCCCGGCAGGCCCTCCTTGAATCACTGGTCGAGGCGCAGGAAGAAGAGCGTCGCCGTCTGGCGCGTGAGCTGCACGATGGCGCCGGGCAAATGCTCACCAGTCTGCTGGTGCGCATCAAAACCCTGGAGAAGAAAGCTATAGTGCCAGACACGCAGCGCGAATTAGAGGCCCTGTTAGACATCGTATCGGAGACCATCGAACAAGTACGGGAACTCTCCCACCGGCTGCGCCCCGCCGCTCTGGAAGAGTTTGGCCTGGCTGTCGCGCTGCGCACCCTCGTCAAAGAAATGACCTCTCAAACGGGCATTACTGCCCACTGTTACCTGGACCTGAATGGCGTCGTCTTGCCCTCCGGTGTGGATGTCATTCTCTACCGCATCGCCCAAGAAGGCTTGACCAACATTTTGCGCCATGCCCGCGCTAATGAAATCACGGTGCGGCTAACGTCCGACGAGAACGCTGTCCTGATGACCATTGAAGACAACGGCCGTGGTTTTTCCCCCCACCGCCTGACGGCCGATCCCGGCGCCCGACATCTGGGTCTCATTGACATGCGCGAACGAGCCGCCATTGCTGGCGGCTACCTGGATGTCTATTCCGCACCCAACCAGGGAACCACAATCCAGGTGCGCGTCCCGCTTCTGGAAGGAGTCCGCTAATGGCCTCACCTACCCCACCCACCATCTCTATCCTCCTGGTAGACGACCACAAAGTTCTGCGCGATGGGCTGCGCGCTCTGTTGGAAAGCGAACCCGACCTGCGCGTTATCAGCGATGTGGATACCGGAGCGGAAGCCATTGCCCAGGCGTGCGTCTTGTTACCAGATGTCATCGTCATGGATTTAGGTCTGCCGGATATGAGCGGCCTGGAAGCCATTCGCGCTATACGCCGGGCAAACGTGCGCAGCAAAATCATCGTCCTCTCTATGTACAGCAGCAGCGACTTTGTACGCCCGGCCATCGAAGCCGGCTGCGACGGCTACATCCCCAAATCTTCCACCCATACCAGCCTGCTACAAGCTATCCGGATCGTCCTCACCGGTGAAAGTTTTCTGCACCCCAAAGCCGCCACGGCGCTGATGGAAACATTTACCGACAAACCCTCCGAACCGGCCCGATTCGGGTCATTATCGGAACGGGAACAAGAGGTGCTGCAAATGGCGGCTATGGGCTTCACCAGCCGGGAAATCGGTGAGAAATTATTCATCAGCCCCAAAACGGCCGATACCTACCGCCAGCGCGCCATGGAAAAACTAGGCCTGGAACATCGCTCCGACCTGGTGAAGTTCGCCTTGCGCGCCGGTATTTTGGACCAATATAAAGACCAGGAATAACCCGTCTGCCGCAGTTCCCAGTAAGACCCGAAGGCCTTTCAGAAATCCTTCGGGTCTGAATCGTGCCCATCTGTCAGGAAAATCACCACAAAACAATATCCTTTTCCTGATACCCTCCTGTTTTCCCTCCTGCTACACTACCCTCATATAAAAGGCTGTGAGCCGTATACCGTATCCCGAACACTGAACATTGAACACGGACATCAGAACGAGGACGAATCAGGAGGATTCACTATGGCGAATGACAGTAAACTCAAGGTAAACCGGCGCGACTTTTTACGGATTGCCGGTATTGGAGCTGGAGCAACGGCCGTTGCTGCTCTTACCAAACCCGCCGCTGCGGCTCCTGCCAGCTTCAGAGCCGGCAGCTTTTCTGACCCGGCCGGCCGCCCCAATCGCCCCTGGTGGGTGAAAACGGTGGACGTACCCACCACCGAAATTGACTGGAACGTCATGCAGCGCTACAACGAGCGCACCGGCTCAGTGCGCGGCCCCGGCATGGCCGGCTACGTCGGCGACGACGAAGTAGACCGCCTTTCGGCCGCCGCCAAAGCCAACGAATTGCAGCGCATGTTGGACAACGTGGATGGCTACACCCTCAAAGACCAGGCCCTCAAAGCCGCCCATGTCGGCATTGGCAAGTCCTACTTAGGCCCTCAAGAAGCACCCACCCCGGAAGAGAGAGGCGTGCCTAAATGGACCGGTTCGCCAGAAGAAGCGGCGCGAATCATCCGCGCTGCGATGCGCCACATGGGTGCGGCCACCGTCGGCTTTATCGAACTGGACGACAACACCCGCAAACTCATCTATGGCGTAGACCCCGATGGCAAAGACCTCATCTTCACCGATGAGCCTATCGCCTACGAAGATGACAACGCCCGCTACATTCCCAATAGCTGCAAATACGTCGTAGTCTACACCGTGCAAATGTCCCAAGAGACCATGCGCCGCAGCCCCACGCAGTTGGGTTCGCAAACCACCACGCTGGCCTATACCCGCGGTGAAACCATCCAGGCTTCGCTGCAAGAGTTCTTGCGCGGCCTGGGCTACCAGGGCTTGGGTGAATCCACCACCAATGCCCTGGGTATCTCCCCGGCGTTGGGCGTGATGGCCGGTCTGGGCGAAATGTCCCGCCTCAACCGCATGATCACCCCAGAATTTGGGCCGATGGTGCGCGTCTTCAAACTGCTCACCGACCTACCGATTGCCACCGACAAGCCGATTGACGCCGGGATCATGGAGTTCTGCAAACGGTGTAAGAAGTGCGCCGAGGCCTGTCCCTCCGAATCGTTGAGCTTCCTGGATGAACCTACCTGGGAAACGCAAGGTGAATGGAACAATCCCGGTCACAAAGCCTATTTTGAAAATTCCGTCACCTGTTACACCTACTGGCGGGAACAGGCGGGCACCAACTGCGGTATCTGCTTTGCCGTTTGCCCCTTCTCCAAGAAAGACAAGGCCTGGATTCATGAATGGGTCAAGGCCGGCGCATCGGTAGCGCCCTTCATGGATAGCTTTTTCCGCAGTATGGACGACGCTTTTGGGTATGGTACGCAGGCCAGCGCCGAAGAATGGTGGTCGTTGGATCTGCCCGAATATGGCACTGATAGCAACGCGCCGGTAATGGAGGTTTAAGGCATGTCTGAAAAATACGCAGTTTCGGTTAGAAAACGGCCGTTTTACGAATGGCTGCTCTGGATAATCT
This sequence comes from Candidatus Leptovillus gracilis, assembly GCA_016716065.1. Lineage (NCBI taxonomy): Bacteria > Bacillati > Chloroflexota > Ardenticatenia > Promineifilales (SeqCode) > Promineifilaceae (SeqCode) > Candidatus Leptovillus > Candidatus Leptovillus gracilis. The sequence goes on from JADJXA010000003.1 coordinate 435,062, forward strand.
GGGCTTTTGGCCTGTTCTTCATCTTCCAAAACGCCTGGGGCAGCGGCCTGGAACTAGAGCCGCGTGCGGCTGGTATCCTGTGGGTTACATTTGTCGTCTGGCTGTTAGGTGGGATCGTGATCTGGTTCACTCGCCGGGGCAAATAGGCCGCACAAATAACAGACCACACATTCCCCGATGGCAACTATACAGCCCGGCTGGGATTGCACCACAGAGACATAGACTTTACGGTTTAATCTCTGTGCCCTCCGTGCCTCCGTGGTGAACAGTTACCCCCGATGAAGCTCATTGGGTCAATCTGAAAGGTTAACAGATGGGAGAGGGGCAACCCCCTCTCCCATTTTGTGTTACATTCCTACTGGCAAAAGATACAAACTGGCATTTTGTCAGGTATAGAAGCGGAATTATGAGCAATCCCGATCCGATTGTCATTCCCTTAACGCCTCGCCCGCCTTCAAAAAGGCAAAAACAGCAGCGGCGCGAACACTTTCTCATTGTGGGAACCGTGCTGCTGGTGGTCATTGCCTGGCTCTATGGCTACCTGACAGCCGGGGCCGACGTATCGCCACTGGTGGAAAATGTGCTGCCCGGCGCTGCCAGCATTCAGTTCACCGATGGGCTTTTTGTTGGCTACGACGCAGACGGCAATCTGGTGGGCTATGCGGCGGCGGGCAGCGCGCCCGGTTACAGCGGCCCCATCGTGATGCTGGTAGGTGTAGACCCAGATGGCAACCTTCTGGGCGTCATGGTGGTGGAACAAAGTGAATCGCCAGGCTTCTTCCGCCTGGTGGACAACAGCGATTTATTGTCTAGTTACGCCAATAAGCCCCTTACAGCACCTTTGCAACTCGGTGAAGACCTGGATGCCGTGACCGGGGCAACGGTGAGCGCGGAGGGGGTAGCCAGCGCGGTACGCACGGCCGTGCGCGACATAGCCGCCAATGGTCTGAACGTTCCTCTCCCCCCCGAAAAGCAGCCTATCCAGGTCGGTTGGCCGGAGTTGATTCTGGTGCTGCTGTTTGCTTCTGGCTACGTCGGTCACAAGCTGCGCGGCGGCCCCTGGAAGCAGCGCGTGCGCTGGGGCACGCTCATCGCCGGCATGGTATTTCTCGGCTTCATCTACACCGCGCCGCTGACCATCACCATGATCATCTCCCTGCTCAGCGGCTACTGGCCCGACTGGCATAGCAATCTCTACTGGTATATGTTGATCGGCGGCATCTTATTTGTTACCACGGTAGACGCCAAAAACCCCTATTGCAGTTGGTTCTGTCCGTTTGGCGCGTTCCAGGAATGCGTCGCCGCCGTCTCCCGCGCCAAACGGTACCACCCGCGCGATCTGAACGAGCCTTTGAAGTGGGTGCAGCGCGGGCTAGCATTAACGGCCGTTCTCCTGGGTCTGGCGCTGCGCCGACCCGGCGTTGCCGGCTACGAACCCTTTGCCACGCTGTTTGACTTGCGCGGGACACCCGTGCAGTGGGTGTTTCTACTGGTAGTCGTCTTTGCCAGCCTGATGACCTACCGGCCATTTTGTAACTACCTGTGCCCCATTGATCCGGTGGTGGATATGATCGCTGCCGTTCGGCGCTGGTTGAAGGAGGCTTGGGCGCAATGGCGTCAACGAATCATGAAGAGCTAGACCGCGCCGACGCCGCCCGCGCCCGCGCCAAACATGAAAAGGGCAAACGCTTCCTCTTGCTCGGCTTTGTGGGTCTCAGCGTTATCCTGATCGGCCTCATCTGGGCCGAAGGGCTGACCACCGACCAACCAGCCACGCCCAGCTATTATCGGGAGCGATATGAAATGGACCCCAACGTCTATCTAACCATCACCGCCGAAGCGGTAGAGTTTCGGCAGCAGTTAAATGGCACACCCGCTCCCGACGCCGACGAAGGTTCACATGGCTCTGGCAGCGGCCAGGGGCGTGGCCAGGGTGAAGCAACGGCCGTACCCACCCCCACCCGCGAGGCAACCCCAAAACCATGACCCTGGCGAACCTTTCTCCCCCCACCCTGAACCGGCGGCAGTTCTTGCAAATGACAGCCGCGGCTACGGCCGTTTCCGGCGTATGTCTCATCGGCAAACGATGGCCTTTCGGACAACGATTCACCACCTTCCACGAGACGCGCACGCTGATGGGCACGGTCATCAATCTGGCGATCATTGGCGATGACGCCGCCATCGCCCGCAGCGCCATCACCGCCACCTTCGCCGAAATGGAGCGCCTGATTGCCCTCTTCGACCACCGCCAGTCGGGCAGCCCCTTGGCGCGGCTCAACCAGAGCGGCCATCTGGCCGCTCCGCCGACCGAACTGCTAGGCATCATCCAGCAGGCGCGGCAGTACAGCGACCTGACCAGCGGCGCGTTCGACATTTCCGTCAAGCCGCTGCTGGATGCGTATCGCGCCGGACTGCCGGCCGCCGGGCAACGGCCGTTGGTAGACTACCGCCAGATCGAAGCCAGCGCCGGGCACATTCGCCTGGGGCTGCCGGGCATGGCGCTGACGCTGGATGGCATTGCCAAAGGGCGGGTGGTGGATGGAGCAACGGCCGTGTTGCAAACTCACGGCTTTCCCAACATCCTGGTCGAAGCGGGCGGCGATCTGATGGGGTTGGGCGCACATCCCGACGGGACCCCCTGGCGCGTGGGGATCAGCCATCCCCGCGCTACCGCCGGGGCGCTGCTGCGCGTGCTGCCCATCACCATGCGCGCCGCGGCCACCTCTGGCGATTACCAGCACAGCTTCAGCCAAGATTTTCGCCAGCACCACATTCTCGACCCGCGCACCGGGCTTTCGCCGACCGATCTGGCCAGCGTGACCGTGCTGGCTCCCTCGGCCACCGACGCCGATGCGCTGAGTACGGCCGTGATGGTCTTAGGCAGTGATGCAGGGCTGGCGCTCGCCGCTCGCCTGCCCCATGTCGAAGCCCTGGTTGTTACCAAAGCGCTGGAGGTCCGGCAGACAGCCGGCTTTCCGGCCGCAGGAGATGGCAAATTGGAGAGTAGCAAATGAGTGAACCAACCCATGTGACTGCGCCGAACGAACAGCTTGTCCGCTTGGAAACGGCCGTAACCCGCGCCCGCGCCCAGGCCGAGCCAACCGCCCTGATTCACGCCCTCATCCACCTGGCCCAGTGCCATCTGGACGACGGCAACGTCCCCAAAGCGCTTACCCAATACGAAGAAGCCCTGGCCCTGGCCCAGGAAATAAAAGATGAGCCGCTGGAAGCGCGGCTGTGGGGTTATAAGGGGATGTGCCTGATGCGCCTTGGCAATTCCCACTTTGCCCAGATCGCCCTGCACAAATCACAAAACATGGCTAAAGCGCTCAACCATGCACCGCTTTTGGCGGACGCCCTGACCCAACTGGGCAACCTGCAATTGGAGATGGGGCAGGGAACCAAAGCCATCGCCCGCTGGGAACAGGCATATGGCGTGGCCCTTTCGTCCGGCGACCCTTTGCGGGCCATGAGTCTGGCGGGCAAGATAGGCGCCGTTTTTGCCAGCCTGGAATCGTCGGAAAAGGCGTTGGAGTATTTTGGCGCGGCCCAACAGTTGGCGCGACAGTTGGGACAGCGGCCGGCGGAATGTCTTTATCTGCTCCAAATGGGTAATGTATTGCAGGCAAGTGGGGCGGCCGATGGCGCCAGAGAATTGCTGGAAACAGCCCTCAATCTGGCTGCGGAACTGAACAATCCACAGGCCGAAATGAGCGCCCTCGGCAGCCTGATGCGTTTGTATGTGGCCGAGGACAAGCCGAGCATGGTGATGCTCTATGGCGAACAGGTGATTCGCATGGCGCATGAAATACAAGATACAAGCGCAGAAATCGCCAACATCAATCTTTTGGCCGCCTACCTGGTAGAAAAAGGGCAGGCGCGGCGGGCGCTGCCTCATTTACAACGCGGGCTGGCGATTGTCGAAGAGAGTGAGGATTGGTCGTGGCAGATGACAATGCTTAACCAGCTTGGTTATGCCTATTACGATCTGGGCGACCTGGATGCAGCGCTGTCGGCGTATGAGACAGCCTTGAAACGGGCCAGGCAGTTGCAGGATAAGGCAGCCAGCGGGCAGGTTTACGGCCGTCTCAGCGCCGTGTTGGCCGAAACAGGGCAGCTTGCCGAAGCGGTAACGGCCGCGCAGCAAGCACTGGGTTTAGGGCTGGAATTGAACGACGCCATGCTAGTAGGCGAACAGCAAATGATGTTGGCCTTTGCCTACAGCGACCTCGGAGACACGGCCCAGGCGCTGGCCTACTGCCAGCAAGCCATAGAAACCTACCGGGAATTAGGCGAGGAATCGCTGATGGCGAAGGCAGAAACATTGCGCGGCTCCCTTGAGAGAGTTGGGCATGGATAAAACGGTGCTAACTCCGGCTACGTTTTCTGTAACCTCCCATACCTGGCGGGGTATTCCCCCACCAGAGAAACCGCGTCGCCGTTCCAACCCTCAGCGGGTATCCTGTGCCTATCACGCCAAAAGCAAGGCCGTACTATTCCTTTGATGTCATATGGCTCTTCATGACCATAGCCCGCAGTGCAACCTGGTTCCCTTGCCCTCGTGATTTCACCACCAGCGGCACGCTCGTCGTGACCCTGATCAGGAATTTACCTTTGTTATTGGGCAATGGGTTGGCATGATATCTCAACTTTACTCTGGAGGTTATCATGCGCAAACAAAACAAGTCCCGTACCACCCCCACCCAGCCCTGCCGTATCAAGTCGGTCGCCGAACTCAAAAACCAGGCCGTGGTCAATCCCCATGCTGCCGGTCTGGACATCGGTTCCCGCGAGACTTGGACTGCTGCCTCGCCCCATCATGACGGCGAAACGGCCCGCTATTTCGCCACTTTCACCCCAGACCTGGAAGCACTGGCCGATTGGCTGCTTAGTAATCGTCTAAGAATAACTTCCTGTTTTTTAGATTGGACCAATCTTGGAGATTGGTCCAATCTGGGCCATGTAATTTCTAGTTGATCACTTAGTTACGGCGTCACCACCGTGGCCATGGAATCCACCGGCGTCTACCGGATTCCCAACTTTGAACTCCTGGAAGCGCGCGGCATTATCTGTTTCGTGGTCAATGCCTGCCATATCAAGCACATGCCTGGTCGCAAGTCCGACCTGGTGGATTGCCAATGGCTGCAAAAGCTGCATACCCTCGGCCTGCGCAACGCCTCATTTCGTCCCGACGCTGAAATGCGTACCTTGCGCACCTCTGGCCCGGACCGCCTCTAGTCCAGCCATTGGCTGATAGAGAGAGCTTTTGTTCGTGGATATTTTTGAAGCGGGGCATGAGCTGAAAACCCAATAGATGGCAAAAAGCGAAAGCGACTTCACTTTGACCGTGACTGTCCACGTAGTTGCGATCTACCTGCATGGTTGTGCAGTGGCGCAGCACTGCCTCTTTCCTCGTTCTCCTTCTTTGGTCAATTTACCTCGGACTTTGGGCTGGCGATGGCTGGTCTGGTGCTGTCCATGCTGCCGATTATTATTCTCTACCTGGCGCTGCAAAGACAGATACCCCCACAGATTACGTTCTGGCGGGGGATATGCAAAAAATCCAAATTGTTCACTGAAACGGAGGGTATTCCCGTCATCTTGGGGGCGGCTGTGGGAGACAAAAAGAAGCGTGATGCGTGGAAAAAGTTCACGCATCACGCTTCATGCATGTCAGGGGATGGTTCGTGAACCAGAGTGGTTCACGAACCATCCCAACTAAGGTTTGGCAACCACCGGCAAGAAGAGTTGATAATTTTGCGCCGTGGTCGTTAGCTCCGCCGCCACAAACGATTCGCTGTAGGTGTTGGATGTGGCCGTGACTACGGCCGTATCCACATCCCCCTGCACCGCGTCCGCCGGAACCGTCACCGTCACCAACAACTCCACCGTCTCCTGTGGCGCCAGCGTGATTTCCAGGCTGTCGCCCAGATTCGCCACGCTGCTTTGGGCGATGCTGATTTCCCAACCACTCGCGGCTTCAATGGTGAAGGTGTCGGTCATCGGGCCGATGTTGGTCAGCGAGAGGGTGTATTGCACCGTTTCGCCGGGCGGCGCAATCGCGGCGTCTTCTGCGGGAAGCAGTTCCATGTTCACCACCCGCATGGTTGCGGCGACCATCATCGGGTCGTTGTAGCTGTTGCCAAAGTGGATGCTGCCGCTGTACAGACCGGGCAATACGGCCGTTGCATCCCACAGCACCTCCACATCCGCCGTCTCGCTGGCATCCACCACACCACTTGTGGGCGATTGGCTCATCCAGGCCGCGTCCGGCGGTTGTAGGCCACAATCGTAGTTGGTGGAGTCGGGATGCAAGAAGCAGACAGCTAACTCATCCGACAAGACCGCCTGATCGAAGCCATATTGCAAACCGGTTGTCGCGTCGCCCTGAATACCGATGGTGGCGCTATCGCCGGTGAGGTCATTCAAGGTGTGATACTGCATCAGAATGTTGCCCTCTTCAAACAGGATCACCTGGAACGTCACCCGCGAATAAGGCCAGGAGCCAGACTCCACATTCGTCCATTGGATGATCACCCGCCGGTAGGGGGCCACGCCCTGCACCTGGTAATGGGTTTGCACGCTGGTGTCGTAGGTGTGGTTGCCCCACAGCGGTGCGATGAAGGTTTGCACACCATCCATCATGTCGGTGGGAATGGGTTGGTTGCCGCCAAAGTTGGGGTCTGGCTGCCGATCTTCAAAGAAGACCTGCCCATAAGAGCCAACCGCCAGTTCATTGTAGCTGCTGCCATAGAAGGTGAAGGCGAAAGGAATGGGCAATGGCGCGTAAAAGTCGTTGGCTCCGCTTAGGCCCAGAGATGTGCCCGTGGCGCTGATGTCTACCCAGTTGTAAGCAATGGGCGTATCCGGCGCGTTGCTGTCCAGGCAGCTATAGCCAAAGGCATCGGCTGCGCCGCAGGAGGTGTAGGGGACGGTGGGCAGCATGTTGCCGCTCCAGTCGCTGTCGAACACAGTGAAGTCGAAGGGCGCATTGCCGTCGTTGGTCAGGCTGAAGCTGCTTACGGCCGTATCGCCCACAGGCACCACCTCATGCAGGGCAGCGGGGCTGTAGCTGATCTCTGGTTCGCTGGCAATGAGGGCAAAGTTGGTGGTGGTGGTGGCGTTGGCAACGGCCGTTACCACCACACTTTGCGGCACATATCCGGCACGGCTCACCTGGATGGTGTAATCGCCCGGCTGCACCGTCAGATTGTAAGCGTCTTTGCTTTGGCCGGTGTACGCAAAGCCATTCGGCCCCGTTACATCAATGCGGGCCGGCAGCGGATCGCCGGTGGCGGCAGCGGTAATCGCGCCATCCAGCGTTGCACAATTGGTACAGCCCAACGCCAGACTGACGGGCAGATTGGCCGGTTCATTGATGAAGTTGCCGTCGAAGACCATCTCCGAAGCGTAATCACCCGTTTGCGCCATGTTCCGCAAGTCGAACACCAGGTCAAACGTCATCTGCATTCCCGGCGGCACTTCCATGCGATAGGTGGGGAAGTTGACCCATTCCGCCGCATCGGAGGCAATCGCCAAACCGCCCATGTTGCTCAACCCCATATCGGCAATTTCTGTAGCCGCGCCGGTGGCTGTGCTCACCAGATAGAGCTTCTGCACAAATGGGAAGCCCGACACATCGGTCGCGGCATAATACAGTTGGTTGGTGGCGGAATCCCAGGCCAGCCCTTGCAAGAAGGTGTTGGCGTCGAAACCCAAACTGCCCACGATGGTAGCCGCGCCGGTTGTCGGATCAATGGCGATCAGCGCATCGTTGTCCATGTCAATGGTGTAGAGATTGCCCGCATCATCAGCCGTTAGCGAATCCAGACAGCCGGTTCCGGTAATGGGAGCCACAAAGGTGGCGGCGGCAGTGGTCACATCCACGGTGTACAGGCTGTAGCCCAGGTAGCATTCATAGGCGTGCAGGATGTACATTTTGTCGGTGACGGGTTCATAGGCCATGCCGGAGTAGGTGGTGTAGGTGGAGATCATCGGCAGTGCGCCAATCACCTCTTTGTCGCCGGTGGGCACATCCAGGGCAATGAGCTTGCTTTCTTCAAAGGCGTAGAGCCGGGAATAGTCATCGTCCCAGAAGTCACCGCCGCGCAGGGAGCCATGATCGGCAATGACATTGCCGCTGGATTCAATGGAGCCGGGGGTGTTCAGGTTGAACCAGGCCAACGCGCCGCCAATCCCTTCTTGTTGTACGCCGTAGGCCAGAATGTCTACGGGAGCCAATATGTTCACACCGGGATTGGTGATGGCGGACAGGGCGGCGCTGCGTACCGCTGCGGGCACGTCGAAGTTGTCCATGCGCACGGCAAAGGTCATGGTGGTGGTGCCGGTGTTGGAGACGGTGACGGTTTCGGTGATCTGGTCGCCAATTTCCGCCGTGACGGCGACGCTGGCCGGGGCGTACTCTAAGAAGCTGGCCGCCGGGGTGAGGCTGATGTCGGTGGTGGTGGTGGTGGCGCTAACGGCCGTTACCTGCACCACTTCACTCAGATAACCCACCGCGGTCGCCGTGATGGTGTAATCGCCCGCCGGCACAGTCACCGCATAGCTTTCTACGCCGGTGAGCTGAATGTCCATGCCCGTGTCGCCGGTGATGTGCAGATTGGCGGCCACGGCCTCGTTAAACCAGGCATCCAGCACATCGCCGTTCAACACGCCGCAATCGGCGCAGGTGACGTGCAGGGTAATGGGTTGGGAGGCCAGCGCGTTGACATGCGTGCCGCTGAAGGCCAGCCCGCCGCTGTAATCACCCAGGTCATAGAGACCGGTAGTGTCGAGCGCCACCGTCACGTCCACACTGCTGTTGGCGGGGATGGCGAGTTGATCAGGAACGGCCGTTGCCCAGGGCAATGGCGCGGAAGCAAAAGCAATCCACGTCGGCGCAATCAGACCATCGTTACCCGGCGCAACCGAGCCAAACTGCTCCACAAAGGTCGTTGCACCCGTTTGCAAATCCACGGTATACAGACTGCTGTTGGTGGTAAAGCTAAACACCGTCACATACATCTGCCGAGTTACCGGGTCCCAATCCATACCGCTGTTAAATTCCGTAACAGGCTGCATCCCACCAGAGGTGATGTACGTAACCACCAGCGTCTCCAGATCAACCGTCGCCAAATCCTGACTCCATCTATCATGGAGATAGAGTGTGCCGGTATCATCAAAAGCCAGCGAGCCGATTTCCATCTGGAATGGCGAGAGCAGAGCACCCAGCAGCGTGGTTTGCGCTGTATTCACATCAATGGTGTGCAGGCTTTTGCCGCCCGTACCAAAGAAGTCGGCATAGCTGCTGATGACGTACATCTGATTCGTGACCGGATCGTACCCCATGGCGCTGTATTGTTCCCAGCCGGGTGCGGCTGGCAATGTGCCCACAACGGTTATCGCTCCGGTGAGGGTGTCAATCTTGACCAGTTGGTCATTGCTGTTGTCGGAATCGCCCAGATCGGCCAGGGCATAGACCACGGAGAAATCATCGCCGAAGAAGTCGCCGCCAACGGAGCCGCCCAACGGGAAGCTGCCCAGCAAAGTCAAATCGGTGGGATCGTTGTGGCTGAAGTGGAAGATGGTTGGCTGTGGCGCTACGCTGGCGTAGATGCCATAGGTGCGATCCAGCAGGGTGGTGTAAGGAGTGAGCGCTACCTCCACATCCAGCGGCCCGGAGGCGCTGAGGGTGACGGTTTGGGTTACCACATCGCCTAATTCCACCGTATCTTCCACGGCGGCCGGGGCATAGCTGAGCAGGCTGCCTTGCAGGACCACATCCAGCGTGGTGGCGCTGCTGTCGTTGATCACAACGCCGCTAAAGGTTTGGCTTTGGTAGTTGGCGGCGGCCACAGTGACGGTATAGGAACCGGTGCGCAAATCGCTGCTGTAGCTGCCGTTAGCATTGGTGTAGAAGGTGATGGGGAAGCTGCCGTTATCGGCCGTAACTGCTGCGTTTTTAATCGGCAAAGTGGAATCGAGGTCGGTGACGACGCCAGTTAACGAGCCGTATTCTACGCCATTGCTGCACCAATCCAGTGCCGTTGCCAACACCTCTTGCCGCGCGGCGTCATCGGCGGCTTCCAGGGGGAAGCCCAGGGTGGTGGATTTGAACAGGGCATTGTCTACGTTTACCCCGGCGAAATCTGCGCCCGCCACAAAGGCCGGTTGGCCGAGGGCGTTGGCGAGGATCGCTTTGGGGCTTTCATAAAAGGGATAGGTGAGGCTGTAGGGGCCAAGACCGCCATACACCACCCAGTCGCCGCTGACGGAGTAGTAGGGTGGGTAAGGGCCAAAGAAGGAGCGCGTGCCCAGATATTGGCTGCGGAAGGCGGTCATGTTGTTCAAATAGGATTGGCTGGAGATGAAGACGCAGTTGTCTTGCGGCAGCCAGGCGGTCATTGCGGCTTCGGTGGCGGGGCTGGGGCCGGCGCTGTAATCGCCGCCGGTGAACCAGATGACCATGTTGTAGGGGGCGAGGTCGCTTTCTTGCGGTTGGTTTTCGCCGCCGTTGGTGTCCCAAACATCATAACCCTGAGCCAGGGCGTCGAGGGCGTCGGTGTAGCTGCTGCGGACATCGGGGAAGTTGTCGTCGTCGTCTACCAGCAGGATGGCGGGGGCGTTGAGGGTGGTGAAGCTGAAGGCGGCGGAGGTTGTGTCGCCGCAGCCGTTGTTGCTGATCACGCGCCAGTAGTAGATGGTGTTGGTGTCCAGGTAGGCGGCGGGGGTGTGGCTGGCGTCGCTGGTTTCGGCGCTGTGGATGATGTTGGTGAAAGCAGCGTCGGTGGCGATTTCGATGGTGTAGGTAACGGCCGTTGCGTCCGCGCTCCAGCTAAAGGTGGGGGTGACGGGTTGGTCTACGGCCGTATCCGCCGGAGCAGTGAGCGTGACCCCAGTCGGAACCACATCCGCCAGGTGCAGGTCTACATCGGTGGCATGAAGGAGCGCCCCTTCGGCGCCGGTAATGGTCAGCGTGTAGCTGCCGGGCGCAGCCCCCGCCAGCGTGGAGAGAGTGAGGGTGGTGGCGTTATCCGGCGTGACCGGGTTCGCGCCAAAGGTTACTGTGGCCCCGGCTGGTTCGCCGCTGGCACTGAGTGTGACCGGGTTGGCAAAGCCGCCGATGCTGGCTAAGGCCACATCGTACACGGCGGAATCGGTGGTGCAGACGGACTGGCTGGCAGGAACGGCCGTTAGCACAAAGTCCGCCGGGTAATCAATCCGCTCCGAGAACACGTCGGGGTCATACACCGCCGCGGTAATGTTGCGATTATCGGACCAGAACAGGTAGGCGCTGTCGGTGGTTTGCAGTTGTTGATCGTAAAAGCCGTGATAGCACTGCATGACACTGGGGTCGGCAAAGACAGGCGACTGCACATCGCTGACGGCCTGGCTGGCTTCCCACGTAACCCCGTTGTCAAACGAGGTACGCATGTAATACTTGAACAAGAAGTTGTTGGCGGCATCGTCGCGCCGGTCGTACCAACTGGCGGCGACACGGCCGTGTTCATTCACGCTGAGGGTGGGGAAATATTGGTCGGTGGTGGTGGCGTCATCGTTGAGGCGGATTTCCGGCTCCCACGTTTGCCCATTGTCCAGCGACCGGCGGTAGAAGACATCCACCACATCCCCCGTATCAAAGCCATCGGGGTCATAGCTGTAGACCATGTGCAACACGCCATCGGCTCCGGCCACAAGTTGCGGTGGTGGCGGATAATAGGCAATGCCGCCCAGCAAGCCCGGCACGCGGAAACCGCAATCCACGGTGGCGGCGCGGGGCATTACGGCAGAGGGTAGCGGGGAAGCGATGGGGGCAAAGTTGTCGCCGCCATTGTTGGAGTGCACGCCCTCGATGGAGAAAGCCCAGGCGCTATCCCAGGGATAGCTGTTTTGGTTCCACAGAATGTACACAGCCCCATCCGGGCCGGTGGTGACCCAAGGGGTTTGGGTGATGTAGTCGAAATTGGTATTGCTGCTGACGGTGACGCGCCCGCTCCAGGTGGTGGCGTCATCGGAGCGGCTGAATTGGATGGTATCGAATTCGCCATACCAGACAACATAGAAACGGCCGTAATACGGGCTAGACGGGCTGTTATCCACAGCCAAAATCTGCATGTCATCCACCCCATATTCCAGACGCAAATCCAGGCTGGAGAAGTAGTCGAAGCTCTGGCAATCATCGGTGGAGCGCCAGACCCCTGTCCCCTGGTCTTGATCCAGCGGTGACGAGAGGTAGAAATAGCCATCGCTGGCCCGCCAGACGAGGCTGGGGTTGCCATAATTCAGCACCGAATCATCAATGCTCCCCTTATCCTCAAAGGAATCGCCATTGTCGGTGGAGCGGCTAAAGCCGATGTACCCTTTGCCTTCGTTCTGTCCATGAAACACATCTATATAGGCGGTGCAGACGGTGCCGGTGCTGGCGTTGATGGCGCTGCTGGTGGTGCTTTGGGCGTAGGCTTGCCCGCCATCGCCGCTGGGGTCGTTGACCGGCACGTCGGGATTGAGCGCCAGTTGCACGACGGGCGCGGCGTTAGCGGTTTGTGGCGCTTTTTCCGGCGCCACCCCGCACAGGTCGCGCAGCCAGATGGAGGCGACGCCGGTATAGGTGGACTCCGGGTTGGTTAATTCGGCGCAGATGGCCGGGGGGCCGACTGTGCCGCTGCCTTCATCGGCGCGGGTGATGCCAAAGGAGGCCAGGATGAGAACGGCCGTTAGCAAAGCCACCGCCGCTGTTCCCCAAAAAAATCGTTTCTTGTGCATATTTCTCTCCTCTAATCTAAATAACTAATTGGGCGTGATGCGTGATGCGTAAGGATTCACGCATTACGAAACCTATTTGATGATGAATGGCAGGAAGATGTCGTAGTCGTGCATCTGCGGTGCTACCGTTACCGTAATTGGCACGCGGATGAATGGCTCACTGCCGTCGGTGATGGCGTTGCTGTCCAGGCAGAGTACGGCCGTGTACACACCATCCTCTAGCCCCTGGGTATCCACCGTCAGCGCCAGATCGCTGCTGCCACCCGGTGCGGTCACGCCGCTGGTGGGGCTGACACTCAGCCAATCTATGTCGGCGGCGCCGCACTTTTCGCCAAAGCCGCGAATCATCCAGTTGCCCGGTGCGCCAAAGGTATCCACCAACCCCCAGTCCTGATCGGCCGGAATCGTTGGCGGATCGGCAGGCGCGCCCGCACTGTATAGGCCAATCCAGGAGCGTTGGCGGCTGGAGGTGGCATCCATCGCCGCCGGATAGCCGCCGCTGGCAATACCGGCGGTGCGGTTTACCACCGCAATCAGCACATCGCCGGGGCCAGTTAGACGAAGCGGCTGGTCGAATTGGTAGGTGGAAAAGTCGGTGCCATTGGCAAATTGCACCGGCGCATTGTGGATACTGCCCACATGCACCGCCCCGCTGTTCGGGTTGCCATCGGCGTCCTGATAGACGTAAATGTCTACCAATTCGCCCACCTGCACGCCGGTCAGCGCCGTCGCGTCGAACAAAATCTGCACGGTGGTGAGGGCAAATGGGTAATCTATCTGGCGCGGGGTGAAGCGGTTGAGCCAGATGAACTCCCGTCCATTGGCGCCGAAGCTGGTCTCCGGCGATCCGTCGTCTAAAGTCAGAGCGATGGTTTGGCCACTGCTGGGCTGATTGGCAGACCAAGCAGTCGCCGGTGGGTTGGGATTGGTCATTTGACTAAAGGGGGCGAAGCTACCGATGGTTTGAAAGTAGGTGGGGTCGGCGACCGAGTCTTCCCCGACCGGAGCTTCCCCGACCGGGGCTTCCCCGGCCAAATCCAGCGTGATCTGGCTGGCGGCGCTTTCCTGGCTTACCGTCCAGTTGAGGGCAATATCACCAGGGTTACTTATGGTGAGGGTGTGGGTGTGTACCTGGTTTGTCCCCTGGGAGATGTCTAGCTCATTGCTGCTCAGGCTGACCAGGGCGGCGCCGGTGTACACAATGTCCAGATTGATCACGCCCACGTTGTCTGTATGGGCGGCGTCTGTGCCCATGACCACTGCGCCATAGGCGCGGTCGCCGGGGGTCAGCGCCTCTTTTTGCCAGTTGACGGTGACGGCAAAGGGCTGCCCGGCCGGAACGGTGGCCGGGCCGGTGGCGTTGACGTTGCCATTGTCGTTGCTGACAACGGCCGTTATCAGTACAGCCAAATCCGGCGCGTTGTCACTTTCTTGCCAATTTTGCACCAGCACCCACCATATACCGGCGGCCGGGTTGGGCACATGACAATACTCCATAGGATGCGGGGAGGTGCTGTTGCACACTTGCGTCTGCGCCGAGGGGGTGTCCCCCGTACCCACGAACAGGTCCATATCAGTAGCGGTAGATTCGGTGGTTTCGGCCACCAGTCGCAGCGCATCGGCAGGCACAGTCATGGTAATAAAGAAGGTTGTGCCGTCATTCAAATTGTCGAATGGGTCTTCAGGCGTGGGGTCTTCCAGCAGGTTAGCGGTGGTGACATCGCCGATGGTCAGCCCCACAGGCGTCAGGGTGAGATCGGAAATTTGGCGGGCGATTACTGGCACATCCACACGGCCGTCTTTGAAGTGGCTGGTTTCCAGCACCCGATCTACCAGGATAGAACTGGTGGGTAGGAGGGCAATGGGGAAATGAGCTTGAGGAACGTCGGTGTCATCTGGTTGCAGGGCAAAGCTGACAAAATGCCAGGCGCCATCCGGGGCAAATTGTTCCACATTGGCGCTAATGGTGAGGGTTTGGCTCTGCCCAGGGGCGATGTCGAACTGAGTAGGCGTAATGGTGAGGTCAATGCCCGCGATTTCGGGGACAACGGCCGTCCACGTCACCGTGTAGGGCAATGTGCTGCGTACCGTCCGCTGCCAACTGCATTCCGCCAGGCATTGGCTGTTAGCCAACGAAGCGATATTCAGCTCGGCCGGATTGCCGCCTGCTGCCGGGTTGGCCGCCGGGTAGCTGCTGGTTTCTTCATGCAAGACCAACCCTGCTTTGCTGGCGACAAACAAGTCCAGCCGCCCTGCGCCCATGTCAAAGGCATCGGCCTGAGTGACGCCGTCATGCTTCAGGTGGTTGGGGTTAGAAGTTGTCATGAGGGCCGATTCGATTTCGGCGGGCGACCAGTCTGGGTGCAGGGCTACGAGCAAAGCGGCCGCTCCGGCGACATGCGGGCTGGACATGGAGGTACCGGAGATAGCCTGAAACAGTGCGCCGGTGGGAGCGCCATTGGCAAAGGGGGTTTGTCCGGCCAAAATTTGCACGCCTGGCCCGGTGATGCTGGGCTTGACGTAGTTGCTGCCACCATGCTGGATGGGGCCGCGCGAACTGAAGGCGGCCATCTGGTCTACGGGTACGCGGGGGTCAGGGGCTAATACGGCCGTGCTGCCAGTAAAAGAAACTGTCACCGGCGACTGGTCGGCGATGTGCTGACGCAGTAACGCGCCCGCCGCCGCATCCACATGCACGGCGGGCAAGGGATAGGGGTCGGTGGCTAAATCGCCGGGTTCGGCGTTAGCCAGAATCAGGCCGCCCGCGCCACCGGCATCCACGTTGACGCCTTTGTCTACGCGAGCATTGATGCCCCGTTCGCACAATACCACCTCATTGGCGGCGAAGGTTCCGGGGGCAAAGGGGTTGAGGCAGAGACGGCCGTTTTGCCCCAGCGTATCGGTGTAATCGGCGGCGTCCACCAGCACAAAATCGGTCACGCCACCGGTGAGGGTGGCGCCATACAACGGCACAGTGGTGGAAATGGTCGGCGTGATGGTGATGTCGCTGAGGTATTGGCGGTTGCTAGTGCTGGCCGCTACGGTGGTTACCCAAGGGGCGTCGCCGGGAGAAGCGACAGTGCTGGCTCCTGGCCCGCTGTTACCGGCGGAAACGGCGGCAAACACACCGGCGGCGCGGGCGTTCAAAAAGGCCAACGCCGTCAGCTCTTGCCAGGGGTCGCGGCTGGAACCACCAATGGAGTAGTTGATCACATCCACGCCATCGGCGACGGCGCGGTCAATGGCGGCGACCAGATCAGAGGTCAGACCACCGTAGGGGCCGAGCGCTTTGTAGGCAGACACATAGGCGCGGGGAGCAATGCCGGAGACGGTTCCGCGCGGTATGCCCAGCAGGGTGGCGGGGACGTTTTCGTTACCGGCGGCGGTGGAGGCGGTATGCGTGCCGTGTCCGTTGTCGTCGCGGGCGGAGTGAAAATCGCCGTTGTAGGTTCCGCCCATGGCAGCCACGTAGGCTTCCAGAAAGAATTGAGCGCCAATCAGTTTGTCGTTGCAGAAATAGTAGTTTTGCCCGTCGGCGGGGGGCTGACAGTAACCGCCCCAGAAATCCGGGGGCGGCGGGTAGCTGCCGTCGTCGGTGAAGGAGGGGTGTTCCGGCCAGATGCCGGTGTCTATGACGCCAACGATGACGCCGTCGCCTTTGGTTCCGGGCAGGCCGCCGGTGGCGCTGCCGTCCCACAGGGCGGTAGCGCCAATGAAGGCGGGGGTGGCGTCGGTGGTGGGGAAGTGCCATTCGTCGCGGATAACGGCCGTTACACCAGGCATTTTGGCGGCGGCTTCGGCTTCTTCAGCACTCAACTGTACAGTGATGCCATTGAGGGCAACGGTGAATTGGTAGAAGGGGGTGAGGGTATGGCCGTAGGCGACGCTGAGGGTGTGCAGGAGGTTGTTTTGTACGGCCGTCAGGTAGGCGTGGTAGCTACGGCCGTTGACGCTGGTCATATCCAGCCGTTGGTCGCCGGTGGCGGCGGGGCTGGTAGCGGCAAAACCCAACTTGCCGTCCGCATAACTGGCCAGCGGCGCATCGGCCAGCACAATGATGTAGGTGTGGGGCTGGGGTAAATCCCGCGCTGCTTGTTTGGTGGGGTTATCGCTGGTAACGAGCGAGATGTCATCGGGAGCGGTGGCGATGGGCTGCCGGGTGGTGGTTGTTTCGTTGAGGGCAAAAGCGGCCGAAATAAGACCCATTGTCGCCAAGAGTGTCACTAAAATGAGCCATAGACGTTGTTGCATACGGTTTCCTCTCAATTCTTCGCTCCTATTTTTCATCGGGGTTGAGGCTGGATGCGGCTGGTACGCCGGGGGAATTCAATTGGTATTGCAATGCTTTGAGTAAATTTTCCGGACTGGTAAAGCCATAGCGTTCATTGGTGCGGGGAATTTCCAGCACAAAACGGGAAGCATTGCCTACTGGCGCTTCCCCATCATCCCAACAACGCACAATAAATACGCGGTAAGCGTGGTCTGCTGATGTCACTTGTTCACCTTTGTTTACCTTCATGCAGTACAATAACAAACGGACGCCGATGGAACGCCGGTAAAACGCCGATAGAAAACGGAGCGTGATACGGAGAAACGAAAAGACCTGACAGGTTTTCGAGGCATATTTGACAGGCGATCACGATGGCAAAAACCTGTCAGGTCTGGTTAGACCTTATGAGCAATTTGTCATTACACCTGTTTGGGCAGCCGCAAATTGTCCGCAATCAGATCAACATCACCCATGATCTGTCTATCAAAGCCCAGGCCATTCTCATTTATCTGGTCGTGACCGGTCAGCCGCAAACCCGCTTGTGGCTGGCCTCTTTGTTGTGGCCGGATGTGGAAGAGAGCCGGGCGCTGAAGAATTTGCGCGATATTTTGCCCTTGCTGCGCCAGCAGTTCCCTGAACATTTGCTGATTACGCGCCAGACGTTGGCGTTTGACCGGGAGCAGCCGTATTACCTGGACGTGGAGCAGTTTCAGCAGCAGTTGCAGTTGGCCGCTCTCAGCGATGAGCAGCGGTATGAGACATTGAATTTGTATCAAGGGGAGTTTTTGGCGGGCTTTTATGTGCCGCAGGCCGAACCGTTTGCGGAGTGGCAGATGTTGTGGCGGGAGCGGCTGCATGAGCTGGCGCTAACGCAAATGGATGGCCTGGTGGAGCAGGCGGCACAGCATCCGGGAAAGTGGCGCATGGGGCTGGAGCTAACGCAGCGGCTGCTGGAACTGGAGCCGTGGCGGGAATCGGCGCACCGGCAGCGGATGTTGTTGTTGGCCTATATGGGGCAGCGGGAAACGGCCGTTGCCCAGTATGCGTTGTGCCGCCAGACATTGGCCGCCGAATTTGGCATTGCGCCAACCAGTCAGACCGAGGCGTTGTATGCCCAAATTGTGGCCGGGGAAGTTGGCCCGGCGGCGCAGCCCACTGCGCCTGCCGAACTGCGCCGCCAACCCCACTTGCCGCGCCCGCTCACCCCCTTTTTTGGTCGCCAGGAGGAGTTAACGGCCGTTACCAATCATCTGCGCAGCAACCGGTATCCGTTGGTGACCATTATGGGCGAAGGGGGCATTGGCAAAACCCGGCTGGCTATTGCCGCCGCCCAAAAAGTGGCCGCCGATTTTGCCGGTGGCGTCTGGTTTGTGCCGCTGGCACATTTGCCCCATGCGCCAGACCCGCAGATGGCTGTGGAGCAGTTGGTGGGGGCGCTGGAGGATGTGTTGGGAACGGCCGTTGCCAACCCGCAGCCAGCCACCGCCGCCAACCTGTACCAGATGATCGGCGACCAACGCCTGCTGCTGGTGCTGGATAATGTGGAACACCTGTCGGCGGGAAAAAAGCTGCTGCTGGATCTGCTGACCAACTGCCCCCATCTGTCGCTGTTGATTACCTCGCGGGAGCGGCTGAATGTGCAGGCGGAGATGGTGGTGCGCCTGCATGGGCTGCCAGTGCCCGACGACACCCAACCAATCCAGATGCCCAACCTGATTACCATGAGCAGTTTGCAGCTCTTCACCGAGCGGGCCAGCCGCATTGCGCCAGATTTCATTTTGGATGACCACAATCTGGCCGATGTGGTGCGGATTTGCCAGTTGGTGGAGGGGCTGCCGCTGGCAATTGAAATGGCGGCGGCGCTGACGGCGTACCAATCGCCAGCGGCGATCCGGGCGGCGCTGACGGCCAATTACCAGGCGCTGACGGCGCTGGGACAGGATGATTTGCCGTCGCGGCATCAGAGTTTGCAGGCGGTGTTTGATTATTCGTGGCAGCGGTTGTCGCCGGAGGAGGGGCTGGCGCTGGCGCAATGTTCGCTGTTTCAGGGTGGTTTTATGGCGGCGGCGGCAACGGCCGTTGCTCGTGTGCCGATGGCCTTGCTGCTGGCGCTGACGCAAAAGTCGCTGCTGCGGGCGGTGGGCAACGGCCGTTTCGACATGCACGAACTCATCCGCCATTTTGCCGCCGACAAGCTGGCCGCTTTACAGATAGACAGGGACGCCGTGCGCACCAACCATGCCCGCTACTATGCCCTGTTTATCGAGCAACGAGCGCACCAACTGGAAAACGAAACGGCCGTTTTGCGCGAAATCCAGGCCGAGATGAGCAACATCCGCACCGCCTGGCAATGGGCTACCACCACCAACCAGCTAGAGATAGTGCGTCAGGCGCTCCCCGGTTTGACCAGCTTCTATCGCCTCACCGGCTCCTTCCGCGAAGCCCACACCTTATTGGGTCAAACCCTGCGCCAGTTGGCAACCTCGCCGCCCACGGTCGAGGCCCGGCTGCTGTTGGGGCAGTTGTCGGCCGCCCAATCCTACTTCGTGCAGCGGGTGGTGAATCTGAACGAAGCGGTGCAGTTGGCGCAAACGGCCGTTACCATTGGCGAAGAACTCCACAATGCCCCCCTGCAAGTGATCGGCCATGTGCGTCTGGCGGCCATCCGCTTTGGCGAGGGGCAGATTGGCGAAAGCGAAAAGCACAGCCAGTTGGCGTTGGCCCTGGCCCGCCAGCACGACATCTTGCCCCTGGAGCAGGCGCAATCGCTGCGCTATTTGGGGCAGATTGCCACCATTCACGGCGATTATGCCGCCGCCCGCACTCACTACCAGGCGTCGCTGACGCTGGCGCGGCAAATTGGCAGCCGCCCCCATGAAGGCCGCTTGCTGAAGGATTTGGGCATTATTGAATGGCGGCATGGCGCTTACGGCCGTGCCAGCGAATATTTACAAGCCGGCCTGGACAGCGTGCGCGACACCGGCGACCGCCCCACAGAGGCGGAGATTCTGAAAAATTTAGGCGTCGTGGCCTGGTTTTTAGGCGACTATGAGCAGGCGGCCGACGCCTATCAACAAAGCCTCGCCATTTACCAGGACATTGGCGATCAGGCGGGGGCCAGCGACACGCTGAATAATTTGGGGCTGCTGGCCTGGGGGCAAGGGCGCTATGAACAATCGGCCGCCTATTACCAGCAAAGTCTGCGCATCAAGGAGCAAATTGGCGACCGGCTGCAAATGGGCATCATGCTGGGCAATTTGGGCATTATGTCCCGCACTCAGGGACAGTACGAGCAGGCGCGGCAATGGCACCTACAAAGTCTGGCGATTCTGGAAGAAGTGGGCGACGAACTGGGCAAGGGGCGCACGCTGAATAATTTGGGGCTGGTGGCGGCCAATTTGGGGCAGTATGAGCAGGCGTTGGCCTATTACGGGCAAAGTCTGACCATTCGGCGGGCGTTGAATGACCAGGAGGGGCAAGGCAAAACGCTGAACAACCTGGGGGCCGTGGCGTATATGCAAGGGCAATACGCGGCGGCGACCGCCCATCACGAACAGAGCTTGCAAATCGCGCAGCGCATTGGCGACCGCATTGGCGAGGCGGTGGCGCTGACGGGGTTGGGATTGGCGTTGCTGGGTGCGGGAGAGTTGGCGCGGGCGGAGGAAGTGTTGGGAACGGCCGTTGCCCGGCGGCGGCAACTGAACAATGCCAACCTGCTCATGGAATCCTTGACGACGTTGGCGGCGCTTAACCTGGCTCAGGGCGCGCCGGATCGGGCGCTGGCGATTCTGGAGGAGGTGCTAACCTATCTGGCCGCCGGGGGCAGCTTTGCCGGAACCGAGTACGACTTTCTCAACTACTGGCACTGCGTCCAGATTTTGGCCGCCAATGGGGATGCCCGATGTGATGTGATTTGGCATACGGCCGTAACGCAATTGCAAACCCACATGGCCCACATTCAGAGCCAGGAACTGCGCCACGCCTATTACCACAACATTCCCTGGCATCAGGCGTTACTGAGCCAGGCACATTTCAAATAAATTTACTGATGGAATTATGCACGGTTCACCCCAGTCTGGAAGCGGTCCTCTACAATTTTAGCGGTTTGCATGATGGCCGTAACTGGGCACGACTTATGAGAAACATCCAGAGCGGTTCGTGAAGGGGCGGCCTATGGCGTCGCAGGTATCTACGGCCGTCTGGCTTAACCTACCCCGGCAGGAGCATGACGCGCAGCCGTCGTAGAGGTTGATGCGCGTGGCGTTGCTCTCAAATCTGTTGGTTTTAGTATCTCAAAACTGTGACACATTCCGCGGTGTTTTCTTGCATGCTCGCTGCCTTCATCATCTAACATAAAACACGCCCTCTAACCCGCTGGCGGTGTCTGGCCCCAACCATACCCTGAATTCCCCTGGTTCTACCACGTACCTCATCGCCAGGTCCGTAAAGCCCAACTCGCAAACAGGCAGCGAAAAACATACGGTGCGCTTCTCGCCCGGTTGCAGGAAAATCTTTTGGAAACCCTTCAGCTCCCGCACTGGTCGGGTGACGCTGCCCACCAGATCGCGCACGTACAACTGCGCTACTTCCGCGCCCGGTCGGCCGCCGCTGTTTGTCACTGCTGCGGAAACAACCAGGGTGTCGTCTAAGGTGAGTACGGGTTGGGCAATGTGTAAATCGGTATAGGTGAACCGGGTGTAACTAAGGCCAAAGCCAAACGGGAACAGCGGGGAGTTAGGTTTGTCTATGTAAACGGATTTGAAGGCTTCGGCGAATTGGCGTGTGCCGGCGGCGGCCGCCGGCCGGCCGGTGCTTTTGTGGGCGTAATGGACGGGAATTTGTCCTTCGGCGCGGGGCCAACTGGCAGTGAGTTTGCCCGATGGGTTGACCGCGCCCAAGAGGATGTCGGCGGCGGCGCGACCGGCACGGATGCCGCCATGCCAGGCCACCAGCAGCGCCTGCGCCTGTTCCGCCAGCCGGGGAATGACCAGGGGACGGCCGTTCATCAACACGCACACCATCGGCTTGCCGGTGGCCGCTAACGCATCAGCTAATTCTTGCTGGCGGCCGGGCAGCCCCAGGTGGGTGCGCGAATGCCCTTCGCCGCTCATGTCGGCGCTTTCGCCCACCACCAGCAGCACCACGTCGGCGGCTTGCGCAGCGGCGACGGCCGTTGCGAAATCGGTGGGCGCGTCGTCGCGGATGGGGCAGCCGGTCACATAGGTCCAGCCGTCGGCGGGCAGGTAGGCGGCCAGACCATGCAGCAGCGTCTCCACGTCTTCGGGGTGGTTGTGCAGCGACCAGCAGCCGAGCATGTCGTGGTGACTGTCGGCCAGCGGGCCGATGACAGCCAGCCGCGTCTGCGGCGATAGGGGTAAAATGTCATCCTCGTTCTTCAGCAGCACCATAGATTCCTGAGCCACTTGCAGCGCCAATTCGCGGAAATCGGGGCGCAGAATGAGTGTGTCGGCCAGGCTTTCATTGGTGTAGGGGTTTTCAAACAGACCCAGGCGGAATTTGAGGCGTAATACACGGCGGACGGCTTCGTCTACGGCCGTTAATGGCACATCCCCCGCTTTTACGAGATCGGCCAGGTGAGTGGCGTAGCCATCGCTGACCATCTCGATGTCCAGCCCGGCCAGCAGGCTGAGGCGGGCGGCGTCCGCCAGATCGGCGGCGATACCGTGGGCGATGAGTTCGCGCACGGCGTCGTAGTCGCTGAGGACGACGCCGGGCCAGCCCCATTCATCGCGCAAGATGGTGCGCAGCAGCAGGGAGTTGGCGGTGGCCGGTACGCCGCTGAGTTCGTTGAAGGCGCTCATCACCGTCCCCGCGCCCGCATCGAAGGCGGCTTTGAAGGGGGGCAGGTAGACATCGCGCAGGGTGCGTTCGGAGAAATCGGTGGTGTTGTAGTCGCGGCCGGCTTCGGCGGCCCCATAGCCGACGTAATGTTTGGGGCAGGCGGCAATGCGTCGGCCGCTGGTCAGGTCGGTGGCCTGGAAGCCGCGCACGCGGGCGCGGGCCATGGCTGCGCCCAGGAATGGGTCTTCGCCGGCCCCTTCGGCGATGCGCCCCCAGCGCGGGTCGCGGGCAATGTCTACCATCGGGGCAAAAATCCAATCCACGCCGGAGGCGGAGGCTTCTTCGGCGGCAACGCGAGAAGCGCGTTCCAGCAGGGCTGGGTTCCAGGTGCAGGCTTCGGCCAGAGGGATGGGGAAGATGGTGCGGAAGCCGTGAATGACATCGCTGCCGACGAGGAGGGGAATGCCCAGGCGGGATTCTTCGACGGCGATGCGTTGGCAGTGGTTGATCAGGTGCGGAAGCATAATGTTGAGGAAAGAACCAACACGGCCGTTGCGGATCATCTCATCTATATCGGGGTGCAGCCGGGGTGGATAGTCGAATGGTTCGCCCGCGGCCTCGGCGGCTTGCTTTTGCGCCAGGTAGTCGTCGAAATCGAACGGGGCGAAGGGGCTGATCTGTACAAGCTGGCCGACTTTCTCCGGCAGGGTCATTTGGGCGAGCAAGGCGGCGACGCGGGCTTCGGTGGCGGGGTCGAGGTGGTTGTAGGAACCGGGGGGTGTTTCGATCATGGGGTTGATGTTCCTGTTGCTTTGTTTGTTAGTTGATTGGCTGACCAATCAAGTAACTCATCTGCGTAACACAATGGTATCGTTGTTGGTGTGGCTCAGGTGAATGCGTTGGGTGTGGGCTGTCTGCTGGCGGATGGTAGCCTGGTCGCAGGTGTAGCCGGTGAGGGTGAGTTCGGCGGTGAAGGTGGGTTGGGCAGTGTGCAGGGTGAGCGTGTCGCCTTCGTCGTTAACGGCCGTGAGTTCGCTGGTAAGGTAGTGGATGAGTACATTGGGGTTAAGCCGCCATTCCAGTGGCAAAATCAGGCCACGCCGGGGTGGGATGGTGAGGGGTTGGCCGTCGAAAAGGGGGGCGTTTTGGTAGGCGACGGCCGTTGTCACCGCCTCTTCCTGGTAATTGTTGAGGTAGAGGAAACGGCCGTTCTCCCCTGCGCTGAGCCGCGTATCGGCCCATTCGCTTAGCTGCAAGAGCGGCGGGCAAGCCACCAGCCGGGCGATTTGCTCAAAAACGTCTAAATCGGCCAGGGTGTTGGTGGTCAGCGCCGCGCCCAGCAGCAAGACCTGTCCCTGGCCGACGGTCTGGCGGAAACCTACCACTGCCCCATTGGGCCGGGTAGCGATCACCTCGCTAAACTGGCCGGTGTAGCTTTGCGCGAAAGAAACGGGCACATCCTCATGGTGAAAGGCGTTGATGGTCGCCGGGCTAAATGGCGGGTCGCTGGCGATGTGGGTCACACCCAGGGCATCTTGCAGGAGGGCGCAGGGGATGTAGTCGAAATCTTCGACGCACAGTCGGCCGATGAGCACGAGTTTGCCACCTTGCCGGGCGTAGTCTATCAGTTTTTGCTGCACAGCCATCGGGCATTGCTGTTCCATCATCACCCAACAGGTTGGGGTCTGGGTGGGGTCCAACGGAGCGCGGCTGAGTTCCAGGGCGGTAAATGGCCGATGGGTCAGAGCCAGCCCGCGGGCGATAAAATCGCACAAAATCACTTCCCGCTGATGGGTGAGGGTGTTGGTGGCTTCCTGGGTGAAGGCGTTGTTGACTTCGGTCATGAACTGGTCGAGCAAAAAGCCAACGGCCGTAACCGTTTGCGGTCGGGCCAGGATCAAATCGTCGCCATAAGCGTGCAGGACGCGGGAAAGCTGCGGGTAGCGGTGGTAGTGACGGCGCAGTGTGCCATCCTTGCGCACCGGGTGGCCCCAATCGTGCCGTTTGACAGGGCTGAGCAGCGGGTGGTTTTCGCCATCGAAGAAGAGGTAGTGGTTGATGGCGCGCATCCCGGTGGAAAGACAGAGACGGCCGTGCAGATCATACAACGACGACTGGCTGCCGCTGAAATCGTTGTGCCCCCCGGCCTGGAACTCCACCGAAAAGAGGGGTTGGTCGGGGTTTTGCAGCGCTTTGGTCGTTTCGTTTACCAGCAGC
The DNA here is from genome assembly GCA_016716065.1 of Candidatus Leptovillus gracilis. Taxonomy (NCBI): domain Bacteria; kingdom Bacillati; phylum Chloroflexota; class Ardenticatenia; order Promineifilales (SeqCode); family Promineifilaceae (SeqCode); genus Candidatus Leptovillus; species Candidatus Leptovillus gracilis. Next base: position 460,113 of record JADJXA010000003.1, read on the forward strand.
AGTTGGTGGAAGTTGCCTTCGCCGATGAAAATGGGGTAAACGTCGGTGGCGCTGATCATACCCGGCAGTTCCATAGCCTGCACCAATTGTGACAGGCCGATGGGAAAGGTTTTGCCGCCGTTCATGAAGCCATGAACGTTGATGATGGGCGGGACTTCCAGCCCGTTGGCCTGCGCTTCGGCCAGCAGGAAGGCGGCGTATTCGCGCAAATAGTCGCGGTAGAAGCGGCGGTAATCGGCGACGACGCGGGCGGCGTGGGGTTCTGTGGGGCGTATGATTTGCTCGCCCAACCAGTCAGGTAATTGGTCAGCCGGATAGATTTCGGGCAGGCGGTCGGCATAGGTGGCGCGTAGATAGGCGGCGAAGCGGGCCAGGGTGTCCGGGTTGGTATCGAAGATGTTGCGTACCCAGTGGGGCATGCCCATTTCGTTGTCTAACTGGACCATGATGATACGGCCGTTGCGGGTGAACTGGCGCGGGGTGAGAATGGCGAAAACGGCCGTGTACCACTTTCTGACACAAGCCAGAAAATCCGGCTGGAGATAGCTGGCGATATTTTCGACCTGCTCTCGCTGGTTGATGAAGGCTGCCTGGGGATAGGTGGCGAACACCCAGGGGGGAATGCCTTCATTGATGGTTTCGGCCATGATGTAGGGGCCGGGGCGGGCGATGATCCACAGGCCCATGTCGGCGGCCAGGTCGAGGAAGTCGGCCAGGTTGCACATGGGGTGGGAACGGCCGTCAAAATCAGGCAGACCTTCTTCTGCCTGATGCCATAACCAGGGGATGTAGGTGGCGACGCTGTTGAACCCGGCCGTCTTTAGCAAACCCAGGCGGTGCGCCCACTGGTCCGGCGGGGTGCGGAAGTAATGAAATTCACCGGCCTGAATGAGTTGGGGACGGCCGTCTAGCCAAAACTGTCCCCCGGCCACATAAAATTGATTCATTCTATTTTCCTTAGCAACTATACAGTCTCTCTGGGATTGCACCGCGGAGACACAGAGGCGTGTCCTGAGCAAAACCGAAGGAGTACGGAGGTTTTACAGGTTTAATCTCTGTGCCCTCCGTGCCTCTGTGGTGAACAGATACCTTACCTTTTAACAGACGATTCGCGCGGAATGAGTCGGGTTTGGATGCGATAGGGCTTCGGGAAGGTGTATTCCGTCTCCAAAAAAGCGATCAGTCGGGCAGCGGCCGCGGCGCCCCAGGCCAGCCGCGATGCGCCAATGGTAGACAGGCTGGGCTGCATGTAGCGGGCAATCTGAATGTCATCAAAACCCACCACGGCAATGTCATCCGGCGCTTGCAGGCCGTGTTCTTTCATGGCTTTCAGCAGGCCAATCGCCATCTGGTCGTTGGCGCAAAAAACGGCTTCCGGTATGTTGCGGTTTTCAATCATCAGCCGGGCGGCGTCGTAGCCGGACTTTTCGGTAAAGTTGCCGCTGTAGCGCCGCACCGCCACCTGGTTTTTCTCCGCTTCGCCGATGAAGGCGCGCATTCGCTCGCCATTATCAAACGAATCGGCCGCGCCGGAGACAAAGCCGATGCGCCGCGCCCCTTGTTCGTACAGGTGATAAAACGCCTCGCGGGTTCCCAGTCGGTTGTCTAGCAGCAGGGGCAAGAGATTATCCTTCTCTAAGTAGCGGTCGAGAATGATGATGGGGAAGCGTTTGGAGGCCAGTTTGAGGATAACGTCGCTTTTGATTTTAGAGTCGAAGACGATGGCCCCATCAACCTGCCGCTGCGTCAGCAGTTTGGACATGGCGTGGGTTTCCGGACAGACGATTAGCTCGTAGTCAGTGCTTAGAATCGTGTCATGGATGCCTTCCAAAATCTCTTCGTAAAATGAGCCACCGAAGCGGGAGATAAAGACGCCGATGGTGTGGGTTTTGTTCTTTTTAAGATTGCGGGCGAAGGCATTGGGGTGGTAGTTTAGCTCCTCGGCCGCTTGCAGCACGCGCTTGCGCGTGTCGTCGCCGATCGTGCCGGTTCCATTCAGGGCGTAGGAGGCGGAGGTGACGCTGACCCCGGCGTGTTTCGCCACGTCTTTGATGGTTGTCATGCCGATACCTTTGAAGAGAACTGAACGCCGAGGCGCAGAGACGCAGAGAATGGCTGAGTAAAGGGCGTTTGACCAATCATGATTCGTCGGGGGTGATGTGCAAACGATTTAGCCCGTTTAGGATGTGTTCGTTTTGCATCACGATTGTGTGGATCAGGTCGTTTTCGTGGTTGGCGAGCATGAGCAGGGTAATGCCTTTATTGATGCCGATCACGTCGCTGGCGATCCATTCTTCGCTGAGATTGTAGGCGTCCAGAAAGCCGTAGCGCCCGGTTAGCCCTTCTGCGGCGGCGTAATGCAGCATGGCCTGCTGCGCCTGCTCCGGCAGGAAGATGATGGAACCGATGGCCCCGGATGGGGGCACGGTGTCGTCTATGAAGTGGGCGCGGTTGTCGAAGCCGGAGGGGGGCGCGCCGTAGAGGCCGTTGTAGCCGTCTGGTCCATCGCAGGCGGTGAGGCCCCAGGCGTGGGGGCCAATGGTTCGGTATTGGTCGGCAACGGCCGTAGCAAAATCCACCTGTGCCTGCGAAGCCAGCACCGAATTATCAAACCAGTTCACTCCATCCTGGTCGGTGTAGCCGCGAAAGTCCAGCCAGGCGTGGCTGTATTGGTGGGTGAACAGCGACCCAAACCAGGAGTGGATGAAGGGTTGGCCGCTGCCATAGGCGGCCTGGTGACGGGTGAAGGTGTAATAGGGGGTGTCGTCGGTGGGGAAGGTGGGGGAACCAGCGGCCAGCACGTACAACATCAACTGCTCGGCGTAAAAATCCCAATGCCCCTCAAACCCTTTTTCCGGACGATAGGCCATGTGGAACATATCGCGTGATTCATCAACAAACCAGGGCCAGTTCACCCCGTCATAAATCTCTTGCGCTTTGTCGTTCACCTCGTCGCCGAAGTATTCCCCGGCGGTGAGGACGCCCATGAGCAGGATGGCGGTGTCTATGGTGGAGACTTCGCTTTGCCAGGCGCGTTGGCCGCTGGTCATATCCAGGAAATGGTAGTAGAAACCTTCGGTGCGCTCCAGCGCCAGCAGGGTGTCCAGCGTGCCGTTGGCCCGGTCGTATCCTTCCTGGAAGGTGATGTAGCCTTTTTCGACGCCAATGGGGTAGGCGGAGAGGCCGAAGCCGACGGCGGCGATGCTGGCGACGCCCGCGGAGCCGGGATACCGGTCGCGGATGAGGCCGAAGCCGGGGCTGGCGGGGTCGGTGTTGGCCTGTTCCCAGAAGAAGTCGAAGGAGGCTTGCATTTCCTGGGCGATGATGGAATCCCAGGCTGTCTGAATGGGGGTCGGGGTGATTGTGGGCGTTGTCATCATAGTGGGTGGGGGTTGGGGAGGCGTGGTCGGCACGGCCGTTGGCAGTACGGCCGTTTCCGCAGCGATAGTGCATCCAGTCAGCATGAGGGCAATGAGCAGGAGCGAAACAATAGATTTATTCACCGGTAATACCTGTCCTTTCGATAGATTCAACAAACCATTTTTGCAGCACAAAATACATGAGCAGCAGGGGCAAAATATTCAGGAATGTGCCGCTGAGTTTAACCGCTTCATTTAGCCGGTCGAAAATGTTCACCACACCGGGCGGGTAGAGATTTTCATACGCCTGGACAAATTTGGCTAACTGCATGGGCAGCGACTGGATGCCCCCCTCCAGAAAGATGACGGTGAGATAGGTTTCGTTCCAATACCAGACGGTGGAGAAAATGATGGCGATGATATAGGCGGGCACGGCCGTTGGCAAGGCAATTTGCACAAATATCTTCCAATCCGCCGCCCCATCTAGCCGTGCGGCCTCCTCCAACACCTTCGGCAGCGAGAGAAACGTCTGGTAAAAAATCAGGATGAAGATGGCGCTTTTATAGCCTTGCCCCAGCAGCGCCGGCAAAATAAGCGCCCACAAATTGCCTAACAGCCCAAACTCCCGGTAAGTAAGCATTTGCGGGATCACCGTGTTTTGTGCCGGGATAATAAACGTCGCCAGAATGAGGAAAAAGATGAAGTTTTTGCCCGGAAAGCGATATCGCGCCAACCCATACCCCACCAGCGAAGCCACGGCCGCCTGAATCACCGACGGAACCACGCTGATGAGCAGCGATGAGGCCAGCGTATGGGGATAATCCAACACGCGATAAGCCTTGACGTAATTGCCGGTGTAAAACTCTGTTGGAATCCACTGCACCATCGGGTTGAGCAAGTCGGCGGGGCTTTTCAGACTGGTGACAAACATGAACAACAGCGGATAGAGATAGACAAAACCAATGGCAATCAGCAGCATGTACAGCACAATGCTAAACAACAACCCATATTGGGTGCGGTTGCCCAGAAAAAAACTACGCCAGCGGTCTTGTGTTGCTTTATTCATGAATGTTACCCATACTGCTTCCGCGCCCGGTAGTTCAGGAGCAAAAAAATGACGGCCAGCAGCAAAACAAGTATAAAAAAGTACAAAAACGACATCGCACTGGCGTAGCCTATGCCACCGCCGACGGCATAGGTTTGCCCATAGATGTATTTGATCACCTTATTCTCGGAAAAGTGGGACAGGGTGATGATGGTGTAAATGGCGATGATGACGGTGGTGGTGGAAAGCGCTGGGAGGGTGATCTTCCAAAAAGATTCCCAGGCCGACGCGCCATCAATGGCCGCCGCCTCGTAAATGCTCTGGTCTATGCGCTGCAAGCTGGAAAGGTAGATGAGGATTTGCACGCCGGAAAACCAGAGGATGAGGATGAACGAGGTGAGCAGATATTCTATCGGGTTACGCAGATAGCGAGGCATGTCGGCGATGAACGCCGCGACCGTGCCGGAAATTGCCAACCCCGGCACGGAGGTTGCGCCCTGGGCTACCAACTCCTGAATAACTGGTCCACTGGTGATGACCACCGGCAAAAAGAAGATCGTGCGGAAAACGCCCTTGAAGCGGAATTTGAGATTGAGAAACAGGGCGATGATCAGGGAAAAAATGAGGATGATGGGCAGGGAAACGAGCGTTTCGATCGCGTATTCGATGAGCAACTGCACAAAGGTGGGGTCGGTGAACAAGGCTCTGGTGTAATTTTGCCAGCGGATAAATTGCAGATTGATGCCGGTGGCGGAGACCGTAACCTGGTTGAAGCTGTAGAAGAGGGTTTGCAGCAGCGGCAGCAGGGTAAAAATGGTAAAGCCGACAATCCAGACCAACACAAAGGCGTAGCCGTGCAGCGCTTCTCTGGCGCGGTGGCTTAGTTCGCGGCGGCGGAAGGGTAAACGGCCGTTCACCGCGCCACCTCCCGCACAATCGCATCTTCCCCCGCCACCACCAAGTCGCCCTGGCTAAAGGGAGCGGCGTTGTAATTGACGATGATCTGACGACCGTTGCTATAACTGGTCGCCCACACCCCCTCGGCCAACGGCTGCCGGGCGACAATGTGCGCCCCGGCCACCGGCCCCAGCAGCGCGTTCAGCCAGGCGTAATTCGCCTCAATCTCCTCGCCCCACTGCGCAAACGACGAGCTATAAATCCAGTTGGAACTGGTGTTGAGGATTCTGGCGGTCGCCTCGTGGCTGAGGAAGTAGGAAGGGTAAACGCCATAATCGGCGTGGCGCAGCAGGTCGGCGCGGCTGTTGGCGGAAAAGTTGAGGGCGACGCCGTAATAGGGCACATAACCGGACAACACAATAGGCAAAAAGGGCACGGCCGTTGTGGTGTAAATGTAGCCGCTGTTATTCAGGGGCATGTCGTAATACGCCTGCATCAGGCCAAACAGGTAATCGTTGGGCAGGTAAAAGGCCAGGGGCAGGCCGCTTTCGCCCAGCAGCGCCTGGTAATGGGCGATGGCTTCTTCACGGTTGAGGCGCTGGCCGCTTTTGAAATCGCTGTAGAGCGTGCCGCCAATGCCATCCAGGGCCAGGCCGGCCGGTAGTTCCGCCAGCACGTCGGCGCTAAGACTGGCGTAGCGGTCGCTGAGGGCGTCGTGGTTGAGGTAGTAGTTGACTTTGTTGCGGTTGAAGCCGATCAGGTTGAAATTGGTGATAGACATTGCCAGATCGCGCCGTTCCGAGTAACCACGTTCGTCGCGCAGGGCGGCTTGGGGGTCGAGATAGAGGTAGAAGTGGCCGTTAACGGCCGTTATCTCCTCTACCACCGCTTCTAACTCCGCCAGATTGCCCAGTTTGCGCTCCAGTTTCAGCGTGCGCGGCGGCATGTTCGCCGCGCCCAACGGCTGCCAGCCGTAATAAACCACCGCCGGGTTTTGCACGTCTAGCTGCGCCAGGATGTCGCGCATCTGCGCCACCGTGGTCATGGGGATGGCCCGCTGCCAGAACAAGACCTTTTCCTTTTCCGCGCCCAGAAATTCCAGGCGGATGCCGATGGCGTTGTTGGGGGAAGCATACGGCCGTAACACCCCCCGTTCCACCAGATACGCCTGGTAGCTCCGCGCCATGCCCACGTAATCGCTCTCGTCGCCTGTCAGGAAGCGGTAGCGGATTTTTACGTCGAAGGCGTTGGTTTGCGGCTGCAAGGCAGTTACGCCCGCGCCAGAGCGATTGGTCGCCTGGAAGTAGCTCTGGTTGTAGACGAAGGCGTTGTATAAAAAGTTAAAGTCGGTGATGATGCCCGATGGGTGGGCGTGGGCTTCGCCATAAGCGGCCCCTTTTTCCACAATCGCCAGGTAGCCATGCTCTTTTTCGCCGTGAATCATGCCGATAACCGGGATGGAGAGCTTGTAGGGGCGATTGATGGCCGGGTCGTAGGGCAGGTAGGTAATCATGCCCAGGTCGGGGCCGTAGTAACGGCCGTAAAACATATTCTGCGCTTTCGTCTCGGCGGTGAAGGCGATCAGGCTGCCCACGCCGTCGGGAAGGAACATATAACCGGGCGTCTGGTCGCTGCGCGTAGCCCCAAAAAAGGGATAGACATACACCAGCCCCAACTTAAACGCCGGGTCGGCCTCCACCACCCCGGTAAACGGCAGTTCTACCGTCACCCCATCAGCCGCCAACTGTACCATCACCTCCAGGCTGATGCCCGGCCCGGTGAACGTCACCGTCGCCGCGAAGCCCTGGTCAATGAGGCGAAAGTCCAGGGTGTGGTCGGCGTTGCTGATGGAGGCGCGTTCGCTGACCGCTTTTTCATCCAGGTAATCGATGCTGATACCGCTTTGGGCGAAGGCGGTCCAGGTCCGGTTGAGCCGGTCCTCTTCTTGCTTTTCCACCAGGTTGGAGTGCCAGACGTAGCCGCTGCGCCGGTCTACCACGTTGAAGGCCAGGGTTTCCCGGTTGGCGTAAAGCTGGAAGGTCTCGTTTTCGGCCACCAGTTCAAACGCGCCGGGCATGGGTTGGACGGCCGTGAGCCGTGGGCTGTAAGCTAGAGGCTGGGCGCTGAGGGTGGCGGGCAGCAGCAGCAATAGCAGCAGCAGGCCAAGGGCGAGGATGAGGCGTTGTTTAGCCACGTAACCTTAACTCCTGGGCAACGGCCGTAACAAAATCGAACAGTTGCGTAAACAGCACAGACAAAATGTAGCCTGTCAGCACAAACAGGGCCATGGTGAACAGCGTCAGCAGCACGTTGCGCACCGTCTCGGAAAAGGTGTAGTTGTGAACTTCCTTGACCATGATAAACAGCATGATCCCCACCCACAGCCACATCAGATTCAGCGAAAAGGTGTAGAGAAAAATCTCGTTCAGGGTGAGGATGTTGGTGAGCAGGGCGATGGGCAGCATGAACAGCGCATAGGGGAACAGGCTGTACGCCGTGCCGATGACCACATCGCGCACGCGCCCTTCGCCATCGCTGATGGTGGAGACCAGGTAATTGGCCGCATTCCACAAAAACAGCAGCACGGCCGTATACGCAATCACATCCGCCACGCGAATATCCGCCAGGTTGCTGTAAGGATTAAAGACAAAGGCGGTGACATAGGCCGCCAGCACCCGCGCCCCAATCACCCAGGCGTACAACAGCAGGGCAAAGGGCAGGCTGCCGCGCAAATCATGTTTGATGTAGTAAAAGCTGTCGGCCGGCTGCCGGATGAAGCGGAACAGAAAGACAAAATCATCCACCAGCCGGAAGCGGCGCAAGCCCCGCAGCCAGGCGCGCGCCGGATCAAACCAGCGGCGGCGGCGCTCCAGATGGTTGACAGTCTGATAAACAATCCCCAGCGCCAGCAGCCCCATGAGGGCCGGGGAGAGATATTGTTGCAGCACCTCGTTGCGCAGTTCCCAAAACGCCTCGGAGTAACCGCTGCGGTCTTCGGCGTAGCGGTAGATGGTCAGGGCGTCGGCGTAGGCGCGTTCTTTGTAGTAGGCGTCGGCGATAGCCTGGTAGGCCATGATGAAGGAGCCGTTGTGGGTGAGGACCTCTTCAAAGTAGGGTTTGGCCTCGCTGTAGAAGCCATCCACGTAGAGGCGCACGCCTTCGTGGACGCGCCGAGCGAAGGCGGTGGTCTGGTAGACGATGAGGGCGTTTTTGTCTTTGTCCAGGATGTAGATGACGTCGTTGTGGCGGGCAACGGCCGTTGGATTACGCAGTGTGCCCAGCCGTTGGTCGCCGCTATCTTTGGCGCCAAAGAGGAAGAGCAGCGTGCCATTCAGGTCGTATTCAAAGATAACGCCGTCGGCGGCAACGGCCGTTATCAGCCCCGTCTCGCTCACGTGAATATCGCGGAAAGCGGTGGAGTCAAACGTCTCCGGGAAGATGTTCTTGCCGGAGATGGCGAAGCGGCGGATGCTCTGCCACCTTTCGGCGCCGGCGGTGATGGTGAAAATCAAACCCTGGTGGTCAATCGCCAGGTTAGACGGCGAAGCGGCCTCGTTTTTGATGAACTGATCAAGCTGCTCCTCGGTCAGAAAGAGGCGCTGCAAAATCATCTTCAGCGACATGCTGGCCGCGTTGGGGCCAAAGTAGCCAATGAAGGCGCCGTTGGTGTTCATCTGTACCAGCCCATTCACCGAGCCTTCGCTGACGATATACAGATTTTGCCGGGCGTCTACGGCGATTTTGCGCGGCAAAAACTGGCGATTGCGGCCAAACAGGGGTTCAGACGGCCGGCCAAACTGCTTTAGGACGTTGCCCTCAGCGTCGAAAATGACAATGGCGTCCTGCCCGGCGTCGGTCACGTAGACCACGCCGTCGGCGTCTACAAACAGGCCGGTGGGCTTTTGCAGCACCGCTTCACCCAGAACGGCGGCGATGTTGAATTGGGAATCCAGGCGGAGGATACGGCCGTTGCCCGTATCGGCCACGTAGATCACCCCCTCCGGCGTGATGAACATGTCTTCCGCGCCGGAGATGGGCAGATCAATCTCCGCCAGCGGGGTGTAGGCGTCTTGGGTCATCACCAGCCAGCCGTTTGGCCCCCAGGCCCAGGTGGTGTAGGGGGTTTGGGCTTGCGCCTGGGTGGGCACGGCCGTTAGCGCCAGCAGCGCGATGAGGCACAGGAGCAGAACCAACCGCTTCATCATTTCAACCCTGAATGCGACATGGTACTCATCACCTGGTTTTGCAGGATGAGAAAGATGATCAGATTGGGCACAAACATAATCAGCGTGGCGGCGGCGGCCATGCCCTGCCCGGCGACGGCATTGGCCCCGGCCGCTGTCGTTGTCAGAGTATTCAGGTAGAAAGCGAAGGTTTTCAGGCTTTCGCTGTTGACGTACAGGGTGGAAATTTCGGCATTGTTCCACGTCGCCTGGAAAGTCAGAATGGCGATAGTGGCGATGGCCGGTTTGATCATCGGTAAAATGATGCGCCAGTAAATCGCCACGTCCGACGCGCCATCAATTTGCGCCGCCTCCACCACCTCGTCGGGGATGCCATCAATGAACTGCTTGATGAGAAACAGCCCCACCGGAATGGCTAAGGCGGGCAAAATGTGGACCCAAAAAGTGTCTATCAGGTTGAGTCGTTCGATGATGAGAAAACGCGGGATGGTGACGGCGATAGGCACAAACATTAGGGCGACGGTATTGATGGCGAACAGGATTTTTTTGAGCTTGAATTTCTTTTTGGACAGGGCGTAAGCGGCCGTCGTGGAGACGGCAATCGAAGCAGCGATGGTGATGAGGGTGATCAGGATGCTGTTGAACAGATACCGGCTCACCGGCACGCCCGCGACAGACATGCGGGCGAACAGGTCGCTGAAATTTTTGGTGGTGGGATTGGTCACCAGGAAGCGAGGTGGATAGGCGAATAGTTCATCCGGCGGCTTGAAGGCGTGGGAAAAGACAAAGACAATGGGCAGCAGCATAAACAGCACCAGCGGCGTCAGGATCACGTAAAACTTGATCTGGCTGGTGTGAAAGCCTTTGGGGTTAATCCCGCTGTTGTAGATGCCGGAATACCGGCTGCTGGTTCGTCGTTTGCGTTTCATTCGTACTACCTGGGAGCGCGGGCGGGACGCCCGCGCTCCCGTCAATCATTGCTGCCGAACAGGCGGTTGGCGAAGCGGGAGAAGAACAAGACCATCAGCAGCAGCACCACGGAAACGGCCGCTGCATAGCCCATCTCATAGCGCAAAAAGCCAAAATCCTCAATGTGGTTCACAATCAACTGCCCGGCGTACTGCGGCGTTGGGTTGACCCCCGACAGCGTGACGCCAATCGCCCCGGCCTGAAATGTGCCCACAATCGCCATCACCGCGCCAAACAACATCTGCGGCTTCATCGAAGGGATGGTGATGTGAATGATCTCCTGAAAGCGGTTACTGATGCCATCCAGGCTGCCCGCCTCGTACAATTCCGGGCTAATCTCCAGAATACCGGCCAGCATCGCCAGAAAACCGACGCCCATGCTGCTCCACAGGGTAACAAAAATCATGATGGTCATCAGGTATTGCGGCGATTGCAGCCATTGGACCGGTTCCTGAATGAGACCTGACTGCAACAGGTAGCTGTTCAGGTAGCCGTTTTGATCGCCGCTGAACAGGGTTTTCCAGACGACGGCCATGGCAACGGCCGTTGTCATCGAGGGCGAGTACAAAATCAGCGCCAGGATGGTGCGCGGCGCTTGCGGCAGTTGCGCCAACATCCAGGCCAGCATAAAAGCCATCACATAGCCACCCGGCCCCACAATCACGGCAAACCGGATGGTGTTGGGCAGCACGTAGCGCATAAACACATCATCCTGCGTCAGCAGCGTGATGTAATTGCGCAGGCCGTTAAACGTCGGCGGCTGGATGGTGTCGAAAAAGGTAAACGACAACCCAAACGCCACCAACACCGGCACAACGATGAAGATGGTGAACATGAGCGCATAGGGCAGCACAAAGGCATAGGCGTTGCCTTCTCTGCTCGCCCAACGCCGGATTTTAGACGGCCGTTCTTCCACCTCGTCGTGTATTATCGCCCCATCCATTGCTCTATCGTCTCCACCGTCGGAATTTTGAACTCGCGCACCACCACCCCATTTTCCAGATAACCAAACTCCTCCATTTTGCGGCTGATTTCCCGGTTGATCAACGTCACGGAACTGTCTACCGCCACGCGCGGATTCACGCCATCAAAAACAATGCGGTTCCAGGCGTTGCTCAATTCCCGCTCCTGCATATAGCTGCCCGGCAGCTTCACCGGCTCTTGCAGCCATTCCCACTGCGCCAAAATCACCTCTTTGTGCGCCTCCGGGATGGGCGAATAGGCAAACGCCGCCAGATTGGCCGAATTCCACAGATATTCCAGCCCATAATTCAAAATCAACTGCTGCTGAAAATCTACCTGCGTCGGCGTAGACATCCACCACTTCATAAATTCCCACGCCTCATCCGGCCGGTCGGTGCTGGCGAACATAATGCCCGACTGCGCCGAGCCGGTGGCATAGCGGTACTGGCGCCCATCGGCCAGCACGGTGGCCGGGTAGAGATCTATCTCCCACAAACTGGCGATTTCCGGCGCGGCCGTGAGCAGCTTGAGATAGTCTACAAAGTTAGACACGCCAATCGGCAGGCTGCCATAGCGGAAACTGTCGTAAAAGCTAGATGTGGTCAGCGGCATCCCATAAATGGTGAAGCTCTCGGCCATGAATCTGATAGCCGCGATGGCCTCTTCGCTTTCCAGACCGGTGGCAAAGCCGTCGGCGCTGTACAGATTTGCCCCGTGATTAAACAGGTAGGGGGCGGTCATCAGGTACGGTTTACTGCCGCTGCCGGCCGAAAGCGGCGTGTTGTAGTTCAGGCCATAGCGCTGCAACTCCGGCAAAATGGCAATCACCTCATCCCAGGTTTGCGGAACCGGCAGCCCCAACGACTCCATGATGTCGCGCCGGTAAAATGTCACCCAAAAATCTTGCGTTTCCGGGATGGCGTAAACAGAATCGTTGATGACGTAGCTCAGAAGCGCGCCAGGGGCGTAGATGCCGATGAATTCATCGAAGTCGTCGAAGGCGCGTAAATCTTGCAGGGCGTTGCGAATGGCGAGTTCGTAAGGCACGTTGGTACTGACGCCCAGGGCCACGTCGGGCTGGATGCCGGCGGCGTTAGCCAGCACCAGCTTGGATTCATCGGGCATGATGGAGAATTTCACCCGAATGCCCGTTTCGGCGGTGAAGGTTTCGTCGGTGATGAGCTGCATCAAATCCACATATTGGCGCGGCCGGTTAACCCAAACCTCCAGCTCGTCTTCGGCCGCGCCGATGGATTGATATGGGTTGGGGCGGAAGGAGGAAGCAAAGCGTTTGACCCCTTCGACAAAGGCATCCAGGAGCGATGTCTCCACCGGCGGCGGCGGGGTATCGGGGGAGTGGATGTAGAGTTTGTCCAGCGCCAGGGGTTGGCTTTGCAGGGCGGGCAGCAGGCTGCCCAGCAGTTGGGCGGCCGAGCCTGTACCTTCGGAGAAGCGGTTCAGGCGCATGGGGATTTTGTCGGGTTCCTGGGCCAGGAAGCGGATGTTGTCTATCGCCATCTGGTAGGCCAGGATTTCGGGGGAGCCGCCGGCGGGGTAAACGGCCGTTAACCCTGCCAGGTCCACCGCCAGATCATCGGCAATGGCGTTTAGCTGCGCCTCGATGTCCGGGATGTAATCGGCAATGACCCATTCCTTGAACGGATCGGCCTGATTGCCGGTCAGCTTTTTAATCTCCAACGACAGGGTGTTGATGTCTAGCAGCACCTTCTGAATTTTTTCGATGGCCGCGCCGTAGGGGGCTTGCGTCGCTTCGATGCCCAAGACGTTGACCCCCTGGCGCAGATAGATGGCGTAAGGCGTCTCGCCGCCCAGGGTGACGTTATGCCAATCGGCGCTGTAGGGGAAGGGGACGGCGTTTAACTCGTCGAACAGTACCTCGTCGTTGAGGGTGATGCGCCGGAAGGTGGTGAAGTTGTTTTTGCTGTTTTGCAGCGCCCGCAGGGTGATGTGATACAAGCCATCTTCGGGCACGGCAAATTCGTAATAAACGGCCGTGCCGCTTTGCTTCCAACTTTCGCCGCCCAGCGTGTTGAGCAGCAGTTGGTAGGTGTCGTAAGGGGTTACGGCCAGGCTGCGGTTGTTAGTGGGGCGCACGGCCGTGCTGTTTTTGTAGGTCGGGAATTCCGCTTCCAATTCCAGCAGCACGCCCGACGAAGCGGCGGCGGGGTTGGCCTGTTGGTACTGGCTGTAGGTGGGGTAGGGGGCAAACGGTTCCAAGACGATGCTGCCCAGCAGCATCGTCTCGGCCGTCAGGGTAAATTCAAATTGGCGTTCTCCGGCCGTCAGGGGAAATTGCAGCGGGTAGGGCTGGCGGAAATTGGCGTCGCGCACGGCCGTTGCCGTCCAGCGCAGCAATCGTTCTTGCCGGATGAGCGCCTGGTTGCCATAGCGGTCCAGTGGAAACTCATCGGCGGTGTTGGTGTAGAAAATGGGGAAAACAATGCGCTGCGCTTCCGGGGAGGGGAACTGCCCATCTACCCGCAGTTGGCCTTCGGGCGGGTTGATGAAGGAATCAAGTGCGGCTGTGTCGAAGCTGATGGTGTAGAGGCTGTCGGTGGGGATAACGGCCGTAAACGTCACCACATCACCGGCGGCCAACTGCACGGTCGGCTGGCCATATGCCCGCGCCAATGGATGGTCGCTGAGGGGCCGGCCAAAAGCGTCGGCCTGAATCGCCACCATCCCGGATGGGATCTGGCGGGGCAACACGGACGCCGGGTGCGCCGGACGCCCGGCAGCCTGCGCCGAAGCGGGCGCGCCCGCCAACAGCAACACCACCACCAGACCAGCCAGCCGGACAATTCGGGCAAACATTGGAAACATGGGCGGAAGAAGGCAGGTTGTTCGTTGCTTTTCAGCAACGAACAACCTGCCTGACTAACTTACTGATTCATTTCCGCCGCGGCGTCGGCCAGAATTTGATTGGCGAACTCTTCCAGTTGCGCGGAGTAGTCCTCGAATTTGTAACGGCCGTCGTTGGCAAAGTTGAACATAAACCATATATTCACATCCAGGTCTTCGCCGACGTCAATGCCGGGCTTGCCTTCAAAGCGTGCATTGATGTAACCTGGCACAATCTTTGCCAGTGATTCGATCATGCTGTTGTCCAGGTTGTCCAGGGCCGCCAGAATGCCCGGTTTGTCCACAAACTGCTTGTACAGTTCCAGGGAGGCGTCGTCCAGGGCCACTGGCATCTTGGGCGCGGAATCCATGGCTGCGGCCAGTTCCGCTTCTTTGGCGTAGGCGGCGGAAGAAAAGGTCATCCATTTGGCAAAGTTGTACGCTTCTTCCAGATTGGCGGCCGTCTGGGAGACTACAATCACGTCGGCGACCAACGCCTGGTTGCCGCCGGGAATGCCGATGAAGTCCCAGTCGAAGGTGGCGTTTTGCACGTAGTTGGGTACAGACCAGGAGGCGTCCCAACGCATCCCTACTTCCTGGTTCAGGAACAGTTCCCATGGGCCTGTGGCTGTGAAGTTGGTTAGCTGCTCTTCAGACAGCCCTTGCCAGGTGTATTGCTGCATTTCGCCCGCTTTGGCGACGGCCTCTTTGAAGGCAGCCGAGTTGTAATTCATCTTTTCGCCGTCAAAGCTGAACCATTTCAGGTTGGGGTCCTGGGTGTTGGCGTACCAACCCATCACAAATTCCATCTCGTCCAGGCCGAGTACGCCCTGAGGGATGTTGCTGAGGGAGGTAACGGCCGTTTCAAACTCTTCCACCGAGAAGCCATACGCCGGGGCATCCAGGTTGGCCGCTTCGTACAAGTCGTTGTTGACAAAGTACCCCATCACAAATTGGGCGGCCGGCAAGCCAAGCACCTGCCCGGAGTAGGTGAAGGCGTCCTTTAACACCTGCGGCACGTTGGCCCAATCGGCGTCGTTTTCTACAAAGGGAGTCAGGTCGGCCAGCCAGCCATTTTGCACATACAGAGGCACATTGTTCGCCATAAACACGTCTGGCAGCTCCCCTTTGGCGGCGTAAGAGGTCAGCACAGCGTCCCAACCACCTTCGGCCGACATATCCACAAACTCCACCGTGACGTGGGGATTGGCCTCACTGTAAGCCTGCACCATCTGGCGCTGGATGTTGTTTTCTTCTTCCGTGCCCAGGTTCCAGTTGGCGTACCGCAGCGTCACCGGTTCCATCTCGGCGGTGGCGGGTTCTTCAGCCGCCGGTTCTTCAGTCGGCGCGGGTTCTTCAGCGGCAGGTTCTTCCGTGGGCGCAGGTTCTTCCGCCGCCGGTTCTGCGACAACTTCTTCTTGCGCCGGCGCGTCAGCCATCGGTTCTTCGGTAGTGGTAGTGGTGGCGGTGCCGCCACAGGCCGCCAGGGCCGCCAGCAATAAAACAAGCAATAAAAAGCGAATGGTCATACTCTTCATGTCTTAATCTCCTCAAGATTGTTCATTGACTTGTTAATAAAATGCGTTGCGTTTCACCCTCTTTCGATAGACGCCTCCTTTTTAGGATTTCACCACGGAGGCACGGAGAACACGGAGATGGTATCAGTTTAATCTCTATGTTCCTTCGGTTGTACTCAGGACAAGCCTTTGTGTCTCCGTGGTAAGCAGTTACTCCGTTTCTTTTGCCCGACCCATAATGATTGCGACGTGATGGGTTTGCCCATCGCCAAAAACGGGGATGAGATTGTTGGTCTGGGGCTGCCCATCAACCAGGATAGAGCGAATACCTCGGCTTATCTGTTCCGGGTTGTGGACTTCAATCTGATACCAGGCCCCGCGAAATTTGCGGCTGACCTGGTAGCCGGGCCAGTGGGCAGGGATAGACGGCTCGACCAGCAACCCATCCGCTTGCGGCCGGATACCCAAAATCCAATGCGTGGCCATGCGATGCAGCCATTGGGACGAACCGGTGTACCATGTCCAACCACCACGGCCGTAATACTCAGAAAGCGGCCCATCAATATTACCCGGCGTGACATAGGGTTCGGCCTTGTACGTCTCAATGTCGGCGCTGCGATTCGGCGGGCAGATGCGGCGATACGCTTCGTAGGCCAGGTCGGGCTGCCCAATCAGCGTATAGGCCCATACAGACCAGGTGGCGGCGTGGGTATAAACGCCGCCATTCTCCCGTAAACCCGGCGCATAGCGCGTTACGTAGCCTACATCTGGCCGGGGTTTGGTAAAAGCGGGATAGTTGAGCAGCGTGCCATGCTCCCACAGCAAATACTTCGTCACCGAGGCCATCGCCGTCTGAGCGCGATCCGCGTCAGCAATGCCGCTGATGACGGCCCAGTTGTTGGGCATCAAAAATATCTGTCCCTCGTCATTCTCTTTTGATCCCAACAGCAGCCCCTCGTCGGTTGTGGCCTGCAAATACCACTCGCCATCCCAGCCGTGCGTATTGAGGGCCAGTTGGAGGTTATCACGGACGACTTCGCACTTCTGGGCAAAGCGTTCGTCGCCTCGCTTTCGCGCCACCGGGGCGAAACTGCCCAGGATCATGTAGAGGAATTCGGCTACCCAGAAGCTCTCGCCTTTCAGCAGCGTGCCGACGGCGCTCAGACCATCATTCCAATCGTGGTCGCCCATCAACGGAATGCCGCGTGGCGAAAAGCGGGCGAAAGAGCGTTCGATGGCGCGCTTGCAATGGTCGTACAGAGGTTCGGCCGGCCCGTTCAGATAAGGCACTGCTTCATCCAGGATAGCGAAATCGGCGGTCTCTTTCAGATAGGCGTCGAGGATAAAGGGCAGCCACAACAAATCGTCGGAGCAGTTGGTGCGCGGGCCGCCGCCGCGAATGGAAAACCACCAGTGCAGCACATCCCCTTCGATAAATTGCTGGGCGGCATGGCGCAATAGCTGCTGGCGGGCATAGTCTGGTTCACCAACCAGGAAAATTTGGCTGTCCTGCAATTGGTCGCGAAAACCATAGCCGGCGGAAACCTGGTAGAGCGCCGATTTCCCCCATAAGCGGCAGGAGATAGACTGGTATTTCAGCCAGTAGTTGGTCATGAAGTTGAGGGCTTCGTCGGGGGTTGTCACCTTTTCGCCATCCAAAAAGCGTGACCAGAGGGCGTGGACTTCTTGCAAGGCGTGGGCGCTTTTTTCGACGGTGGTGTAACGGCCGTGCAGCTCCGCCACAGCCTCGCGCCCATCTTCCGCTACCCCCAACGTGAACACGATGGTTTTGCTCGCCCCCGGTTCCAGGCTGACAGCAACCTGCAAGGCGGCAATGGCATCGGTGAATCGGCCGCTGCGGCCGGCGAGACGGCCGTTAACCATCGCCTGCGGTTTGTCATCGTTGCTGTACAGGCCGATAAACGACTCCTTATCACAATCAAACGACTGCAACGGTTCGCTGACGGCCATAAACGCGGTGTAGGGCCAATCCACGTTGTTGTGCCGCCCCTTGTCATCGGGGAAACCCCAGAGGCACTTGCGGGCATAGACAGCCCCGGCCGACTCGTCGGCCCATGTTTCGATGAACAGCTTATGAAACTCGCGGTGTTCGTCGGGCGCAAAGCCCAACGCCCATTCCGCGTAGGAGGTGATGTCCAACTCGCGCGTTTCGGCGCTGTGATTGGTCAGTTGCAGCCGCCACACTTCCACCGGGTCAACGGCCGTCACAAACACTGTCAATTCGCTGGCAATCTCTTCAACTTCCTGGCTAAATCGGGAATAGCCAATGCCATGCGCGACGGCAAAAGATTGATACGGCCGCATCACCGGTTTGTAGGTAGCCGACCAAAACACCCCCCGCTGCCGGTCACGGATGTAGAAATATTTGCCCCAATTGTCCTTGATCAGGTCTTGAAATGAGCGGGTGATACGATTTTGCCCAGCATTGCCGCGCCAACTATAACCGGAACCATTCTGCGAAATCAGCAGACTATAATCGCCATTGCTGATGATGTTGCCCCACGGCCGTGGCGTATAGGGCGTGGTGATGACGTACTCTTTGCCATCGTCGGCAAAATATCCATAAGTACTTTCAAATTTCTTGTTCATGGCTGCGCAGCGAGCATCGATCTTTGCCAACGCCTTTTATCTATATAGTCCCTCTGACATTGGACCACTGAGGGCAAAAGTCTTACTCTGTGCCTCCCTGTGATGAATGGGGTTACAAAGCCTCTATTTGGGTATCTACGAGCCTTGTTAGCTTAGTGAAACGTTTCACTTTGAGTCAAAAAAAAGTTCACGCAAGTTAATCTATTTTTTACTGCAGGCAATCCTTAAAGAGAAAATTATCATGACTCTTTTTATTTGTCAAGGTGGCGGTGCGTTGGTGCCGCTGTTCTCAATTTAGAATTAAAGCGGCGATGTCAGATGGGACGTCATCTTTCTCAAGCGATTTGACCATAAACAGCCAGAGCGATTCCCAGTCAGGAAAAATAGGCTAGCGACACAATGCAAGTAGGTCATTGAAAAATGTCACTCGCGTACGCAACGGTATCACCACAGTAAACCGTGGTTGAACGTTAAAAACGGCAAAATTGGCAAAAATGCTGCTTAAATGTGCCAACACAGTCATGGTTTTAGCGAAATCGGCGGTACAAATGCCGGGTTGCCGGTTGTGTCAACGGGAACAATACCCTGTTAAAAGCCAGCAGAATTCGCTGCCATCCAGGAATCACTAATAAAGAACGCTGTTGTTCGACAGCCTTGATAATTTGGGCGGCAGCTTGGGCCGGATAGACATCCAGCCGCCGATACAAACCCGGCTGCTTATTTGCAGGATGGCGAATTGACTCGCCAAACTGAGTGTCACGCAGCGCCCCCAAGACAACAAGCAGGCTGAAATGACCTTGATGCACCAACTCCATGCCAGCAGCCCGGCTGAAACTATGCAAGGCGGCTTTACTGGCGCTGTATAGGCTCATGCCAGGCAGCGTCAACTCCCCCGCCACCGATCCGATGGTGACAATGCCGGCCGGTTGGTTGGATGGTAGCAAGGGCAGCAGGGCGGCCGTAAGTTCCAGTGGGGCAATCGTATTGACCGCCAACAGCGGCCGTATTTCTTCAGGCGAGAGTTGGTTCAATTTGGAATGGCTGCCTATTCCGGCGCAGTGGATCATTAGATCAATTCTGGTCTCAGTCGCAAAAATTTGTTCGACCAATCGGGAACGGCCGTTCCCATCACCCAAATCGCAGGGAAACAGCCGAGAGCCAGATGTTTGCAACGTTTGTTGCAGGCTGTCTAACCGGGCGGTATCACGCGCAACCAACAACAGACGGCCGCCTTTGGCATCGAGTTGGCTGGCTAAGACTCGTCCCAGCCCTTTAGATGCGCCGGTAAGCAATACTGTCTTGCCGTACAAATTCATCTTTGTTCTTTTCTCCAGTGCAGAACGATATTGTGTCATGCAGGGAATGTTCGATTGAATAGGTTGGTCGCCAGCCCAGTTCGCGCGTTATTTTCTGGGTGCTGTACGCTTTATCCACATGAAACCCCTTAGATTTTTTAAAGCAAGGATTGATGTGCAGCAGGTCCAGTAACCAAACGAAGAAATCGTACAGGTTGAGCAGGAAAGTTGGCACAGGAAATACCGGCGCTTTTTTACCCATGCCTGTAAGCAGCATTTTCATAAAGGGTACCATGCCCATATTTTCTGTGGTGATGAGGTAACGCTCGCCGCTGCGCCCCTTCTCCAGCGCCAGCACAACGGCGGCGGCCACATCGCGCACATCCACAAAACTGTTGAGCGTGGTGATCATAGGGCAGAAAGGAATCCAACGTAAATAGTGAATCGTCTTGGCGATGCGGTGTGAGCCTGGCCCTAAAATGAGGCTGGGATTGAGGATAAGGCCGCGAATATTATCTGCGCTGGCTTGCAAAAGATGTTCCCCACAAAGCTTGCTGTAGCCATAGGGATCTGTAAGTCGCTTCTCTTCCGGCTCTGGGAACATGGTTTCGGTTGAAAGTTGGTTGGGCTGCCGTCCAACTGCGGAGATGGAGCTGATAAACAGGAAAGTTTGGCACTGATGTGCTAATGCGGTTTGCAATAGATTTTCCATGCCAACGATGTTTGAGTGGCGCAAGGCGTCGCTGTCTCCCTGTTTGAAGGAAATCAACCCAGCGCTGTGGACAACTGTGTCCACGCCAGCCAAAGCAGAGGCAAATGATTCGGGCTGCCTTAAATCGCCAGAGATCAGTTTAACTTGTGGGATGGATTCGATATTGAGCAAGGTGCTGCGTGGTTTGAGGTCCAGCACGCGAATTTCGGCCTGGGGATCATGGGTGTGAATGGCCTGGACGATGTATTGCCCCAAAAAGCCGCAGCCGCCGGTTACGAGATAGGTTTGATTTGCCATATGTCAATCTTCTCATTAACCACTTTTCTTAAAAACGAAGCTCTTGTAAACGCGCTCGCCAATCCTGGATGGATGGGGGATGAGTCCACCGCCGGTTACACCAATTAATTGAGAGAAGGGGGTAAACAGTATTTTGGGCACATTCTCTTGTATGAGTTGAATGCGTCGTTCTTTATCGAGTTCTAAGGCCGCAATCACATTGTAGGAAATGTCCGTTTCTTGCAACAAGGCCAAACCTGTGGCTTCTAATTGTTTATGCCATGTATTCAACTCTGTTGAATAGCGCATATCTGTATATAAAAAGTGGCCGTTTGGCTTGAGGATTCTTACAACATGGTCGAAAAAACGTTCTATTTTTGGATAATAAAATGATGCTTCCACGTTGATGACAACATCGAACGAATTGTCAGCAAATTCGAGAGATTCAGCATTACCTCTGATGAATGATAGGCCAGCCACATGTGCATAGTACCGATTGCAAAAATCAACTGCTTTGCTTGAAAAATCTACACCTATAAGTGATTTTGGTTTGAATTGCTGTTTAATGTAGTTTGCACCACCACCACGTCCTGAACTGACTTCCAAAGCCTCTAGTCCATGCCAATTAATGAAGGATGCTAAATGATGGTAGAGTTGGATCTCGTAGCGAAATTTTTCTTCTTGAAGAGGTAACTGGATCGGTTTTAGGTCTTGATTCAAATTGGCGTATCCGTAATTCATAAAAAGAACTTGGTTTTGTTTATCGATTGAAGACACATATTCATAGGTCGTTCGGGTGAGCGTTTGTCTTATTTTTGGCATCCGTCTGTATAAAAACTTACTGATTGTTTTCATTTCTCTCAAACCCTGCACTGCATGAGCAAAAACGGCCGTTACCCTGCAAAAAAAGTGTCCACTCAACTCATTTTGCTGGTTTGATCGACCCAGCATCCTGGTCAGCAAGTATCCTGTAGCCAGTACAGCCCTCTCATGATTTCTAGTGTGAAAAACTATTGAACGTCGAGGGGAATTGAAAAAAGGCCGTTCTCTATAGGAGAACGGCCGTCCCCCCAGAGGACAGAAACAACCCGGATACCTTAAACACTGCCGGCGGCAACGAGCCGATCAGACGGGATGTGACTTCGCGTCCAATCCTCCAACCTTGTTAATGTCATGGGATACCGCTGCAGTAAGGTGCTTGGATCGAAGGTTTGGTCTGTCGTGTCATGCCAGATGCTGGTTTGTATGACCTGGCTGAGACCGGGATTGAAGGGGCTGACCACTGGCGCCATGATCCGCAGCATACCCAGCGGCACATGAGACACTTTTGCCTTACGTCCGGCGAGTTCTTCATACATGACCACGACCTGCATATTGGTAAGATTCTCTGTCCCACCGATTGCTAACATCTCTCCAGATGGGTCTGGGTTAAGCAGCATGAGGACGGCAAAATGAGCCACGTCAGCAGCGGCAACAAAATTGCGTGGATTTTCACCCTTGCCAAACAAAGTCACTTTGCCAGTTTCCAAGATGGGCTGGCCGATAAGTTGGTAAGCATGGGATTCCATGAAGGCCGTGGGGCGCAAAATCGTGCATGGTAAGCCGCTGTTCCGCAAATATTGTTCAATTTTGTATTTGATGCGGAAAAAGTTGGCTGGATGGTCTGGCGCTGCGCCCAACGCAGAGACGTAGACAAAATGATTGACACCGGCGGCTTTAGCCGCGTCGATGAGCCAGCGATGCCCTTGATCATCAATGTATTTCGAGGTTTCTGACCCACTGCCCATAATCGAATGGGCGGAGGCCAACACGACATCAACGCCCTGGCAGGCTCGGATTAGAGAATCCTGGTCGCGTAAATCACCTTGAACCACTTCCGCGCCCAGGGCTTGCAGGGCTTGCGCCTTGAGTGGAGTGCGGGTCATCACGCGCACGGCCGTTTTTTGGGCCAGTAATTTTTCGGTTGTGGCGCTGCCTAGCGCCCCGGTTCCACCAACAATGAGTATCATCATTTGCCTCCCGGAATTGGTCCTGCCTCCTGATATTTATCCTTGTTAAATAGATACCATTTTCAGTGTGCGAAACTGTGTGAGTTGTCTGCGATTTTGTGCGCAGTCAGGCCATATCGAATGAACAAAACGGCCGTTTTTCAGGTACAATGCTCCTATGACAGCCATCACTCAGGCGGAACTGCAAACGGCCGTTCATGCGGCCCTGGTGCAATGGGGCAAACCGGCAGAAAATCAGACGTTACCGCTTTCTACACTACTGCTCGTCCAAAATCAGCTGGCCTCAATTCAAAGCGCCCTGCCATTTGGGCGGCGGTATGCCGTTGACCGTGTCCTTCTGGACAGCATCGAACTCCTGACCGAACAAGACGAAGCCGGCGCAATGGTGCTGCGCAGCCGGTTCCTGGATGGCAAAATCACCCGACAGGTTGCTCAGGAAATGTACGCCAGCGTTGACCAGGTCAATCGCTGGCAGCGCGCCGCCATCGAGTCCTTGACCCAGCTTCTCTACCATCAGGAAACAAAGCTCCGCACAGAATTAATCCAGGCCCTGGAAAGCAGCCTGCCCCCCGCCTCTTACAGCCAATTTTTTGGTTTTAGCCAGATTCGGCAAATCGTTGCGGCCCAGCTCGTGCAGGAAACGGCGCCCTGGATCATTGCCCTGACGGGCATCGGCGGCATTGGCAAGACAAGTCTGGCGGACTCGGTGGTGCGGCAGGTGCTGCCCAGTCTGGCCTTCAAACAAATCTGCTGGCTGCGTGTCGAGCAGCAGCAGTTCAGCGGCGCGGCGCTGCCGCCTGAACGCGCCTATCAGGCCCTATTAGCTGCACTTGCCGCCGCTTTGTGGCCCGGCATGGCTCAGGGTCAACCGGATGCCCACCTGGAAACGCGCTTAAGCCAAAAACTGAAAGCCGAACCCCTTTTGATCATCATTGACAATCTGGAAACAATCGCCCACGTTGATTATTTCGCCGGCAAGCTTCTGGCTTTTGTGGAACCAACCCGCTTTTTACTGACCAGCCGCGCCCGACCGTCCGGCGGAACGGCCGTTTACACCCACTCCTTACACGAACTGCCCTTCCCCGACGCCGAAGCGCTCTTGCGCCACCATGCCCAAATCACCGGTCTGCCAGAACTGGCCGCCGCCGGCCAGGACACCATGCAAGCCATCTACCAGGTCACTGGCGGCAATCCGTTGGCCCTGAAATTGGTGGTCAGCCTGACGGCCGTTTTGCCCCTGCCCCAAATCCTGGCCGATCTCAACAAAAACCGGGCCGGTCCGATTGAAGATTTATACCGCCACATTTACTGGGAAACCTGGCAAACGTTAACACCCGCAGCGCAAACGCTGCTGCTGGCCATGCCTCTGGCGGCCGCTTCCGGCGCCCAACCGGAGCAAATGCTGGCCTTTAGCGGTCTGGATGAAAATGAATTTTGGACGGCCGTGCGCGAATTGACCGCCCGCTCCCTGCTGGAAGTGCAGGGAACCATCCAGGAACGGCGCTACGGCATCCACCGCCTCACAGACACCTTCTTACAAACAGAAATTATCGGCTGGCCCAACCTGATAGAACCATGATGACCCAACCCTCCACCCAATTCACCCAAAGCGTGGCCGCCAACATCAAGTACTGGCAGCAGCGAACCCAGGACCTCACCGACGACACGCTTCCCGCCCTAGACCAGGAGCGGCAAAACCTCTACCGCGCCGCCAAATTTGGCTTGCATGTGCCGGACGCCTGGCACAGCACGACCGAACTGCTTTTGCAAACCTTTGTCTTCGTTGAGCGGCGAGGCTACTGGGGCGAGTGGATTCCGATGCTGGAACAAGCGCTCGAAAGCTGCCCAGATGACAACCCGGCGCTGCGTGGCCGAATTCTTGACCATTTGGGGCTTTTTTACCGCCATAACCGGCAGTTGGAAAAAGCATTTGCCGCCCACCTGGATGAATTGCAGATCGGCTTGATGCTTGAGGACAAATGGCGCGAGGCCCATGCCTGCATCAACCTGGGGGCGGTTTGCCGTCAGATGCGGCGCTTTACTGAAGCAGAAACCTACATCCACCAGGCGCAAAAAGCGTTTCAAGTCATCCACGTCCCGCTCATCAAACATGCGTTTGTGCTGCTTGAACTGGGATTGCTGACCAAAGACAAAGGGCAATGGGCGCTGGCTGAGGAATATCTCAGTTATTCAGTATCCCTGTGGCGTGAAGTGGGCGATCCTGTTTATCTGGCTAACTGTCTCAAATTGTTGGGGGAGGTTTTGGCCGCGCAAGACAAAACAGACGCCGCCTTAGCCGCCTATCATGAAGCCCTGGATTGCCTGGCCCACACCGCAAATCATTTAGACAAAACCAGGGTGCTGAATGAATTGGGTTCGCTGCACCTGAAACGGGCCAATCATTCTGAAGCAGAGCGCCTCTTTTTGGAGGCGAACGCTTCTTTTTTGTGGCAATCGGGGAATCTATTTGATCGGGCGGTGGTGGCCAATAATTTAGGCGCCGTCTACCTGGCCCAAGGGCGATTGGCGGAAGCAGAGCAATTTTTCCACAGCAGCCTGGTATTGTGGAAAGGTTGTGCTGATCCGGTTCATTATGCCAACACATTGGGCGGGTTGGCGGAGGTCAAAACGGCGCAAAATCATTTTGATGAGGCGCAGCAGTTTTATTCACAGGCGCTGGCCTTATTGGCCGGTTTTCCCGATGATGCCTGGGGACAAAAACTACAAAAAGGTTTCAAGGAGGCTGAGAACGCCCTGAAGCAGACGCGGGGAGTGGGTGAAGACAATGCTTTGATGCGTGATGCGTGAGTTACTCTTGTCACGCATCACGCATGAGACCAAAATTCCGCGCAATCTGCGGCTAAACATATTCCAGGATTAGCCTGCGCACCCACAGCCAGACCCTGTGCTGGCGCACTCGGCCATCAAATGGAGGAGTGTGGGCAGACCAAAACAGATGGCAAAGACCGTTGTAACAGACCACAGATGAACAATTCGACGCTTAACTTGTGTTTTTCGGACCTCGAGCATTTCGACACCTCACTTTTGTGTAAGAGAGGCTCATTGAGGACGGCGCGCCCGGACAAAAGGTTGTTTTATCCGCTCATGAGATGCTCAACGGCCGTTTTCCATTCCATTTCCTCTTGCAAGCTGTTCCCGATCGGTTCATGGTTTCAGTGTAGAAAAATTGACGCTTGAGTTACAGAGGGTGCTGCTTAAATCAGCTTCATGCCTTTTATTCTCGACTAAAAGGACAACAAATTCAGGCCATCATGAACCAATTTCGGCAAACGGCTCTACGAATTTAAGTAAGTGTTAAACCGATTTTTAGCAGGTTTTAAAGCGGCGATGTCAGAAAAACGTTGATCTGACACAGCCATCGGATTTCTACAGAAAGATGGGGAGGAAGTCATGACCACCTTTGGCCAGCAGGTGCGCGCATACCGCAAACAGTGCCAGGACTCGCTTCGCGGCGGTACATTGACGCAGGTGCGCCTGGGCGAACTGCTGGGCGATGAACTGGGCAACACCGGTTACTCAGGCGCGGCCGTTTCCGATTGGGAACGAGACCGGAGCAAAATCCACGCCGACGACCGGCTGGTGTTGGTGAGCCTGGTGGCTGTGCTGCATCGCTGCGGCGGCCTGCCGACGCTGGCTGAAGCCAACCAATTCCTGCGCACCGGCAACTACCGCGCCCTGAACGAGCAGGAACAACGCCGGATATTTCCCCAGACAAACCCTGCGCCCGCGCCCATCCTGGCAACAACAGCCCCTCCACCCGCTGCGCCACTCACGCCGGAACGACGCAAGCAGCTCGTTTTGTTAGAAAAAGTGAAACATTTTTGGGTGGAAGGCGTTTTGGAAAAATCGGTGAAAGGGGCGCTGCTGCTGCATCTGCACGGCCGTGCCTACGATGAAGCCATAGACCAGCCCTGGCAGTACGTCATCGGGACTGTGCCGCCGCTGCCGGATGGGGAAGAAACGGCCGTTGCCCCACCCACCCTCTCGGCCCTGTTCCACCAATCCGACCGGGCGCTGCTCATTTTGGGTGAACCCGGCTCCGGCAAAACCACGACGCTCATCAACCTGGCTCAGGAACTCATCGCCCAGGCCGAAAGAGACCCGGAGCAGCCGATTCCCGTCATTTTCAATCTCGTCTCGTGGGCCGAAAAGCGGCAGCCCATCAGCGAATGGGTCGTCGAAGAATTAACCGCCAAATACCAGATTCCCCAAACGCTGGGCTGTGAATGGCTGAATGACGACGCCCTGATTTTGCTTTTAGATGGTCTGGACGAAACGCCGGCAAACCACCGCGCCGCCTGCGTGACCGCGCTCAACCAGTTCCGCCAGCAGCATGGATTGACAGGCATCGTGATCAGCAGCCGCCGCAAAGCCTATGAGGCGCTGGAAACACGCCTACACCTGGGCAGTGCGTACCTCTTGCAGCCGCTCACGACCGCCCAGATCGACGCCTACCTGACGGCGGCCGGTGAACGATTGGGCGGCTTGAAAACGGCCGTTCACCACGACCCCGCCCTGGCAAAAATGGCCCAGACACCGCTCATGCTCCACGTCCTCAGCGTGGCCTACTGGCAAACGAAACTGGTTTCGGGAGACGACGAAAGAATTGGCATAACAGACCTGTTCGATGCTTATGTCCGGGCCATGTTTACCAGGCGCGGCAATAACACAGGCTATTCTCAGGCAGGCGTCGTGCATAGATTAAGCTGGTTGGCGCAGCAAATGGGCACACACAATCAGGCGGTTTTTTTGATTGAGGGGTTGCAGCCAAGTTGGCTGAATACTCAGTGGTGGCAGTTTACCTACATGGCAGGGTCGCGACTGTTTGCGGGGTTGGTTTCCAGTGTGCTCATGTGGCTGTTTTGGCTTATGGTACACATCAACATCTCCCAATTCAGCACGGTCTGGTCGCAGCAAATTGGGCAGGTGGTCCCGGGTCTGGCAGCCGAGACCGATTTATGGCTGATGCTGTTTTTAGGATTGAGCATGGGGCTGGTAACGGCCGTGCTGGACAGCATCTACTACAAACACATTTCAGACCAGGGCTACCCGATCCTAGACAACCAAAAACGACGGTACTGGCGCACGGCCGTTACGGTGACGGTCGTCTGTTTTTTAACAACGCTCTTCGTGGCAATTTATGACATCCTCTTTCTGGCGCTTTCGTTTGGCGTCGTGGCTGGCGTTAATTTTGGTCTGATTACCTATTTTGTTAATGGCAATAATTTGCGTGACGACATTCGCACCGTGGCCGCTCTCGATTGGTCCTGGTCGGGCATGGCGGTGGGTTTGCTTATCGGTCTGGGACTGGCGACGGCCGTAGAACTGGTGGAATTCCTGTTATATGGCTCCACACAAATCCTACATACTTTTTTGTCGTTGGGGCTGGTGTTTCTGCTGCTTGGCGGTTTGCGTGGCCACCGGGTAACGGCTACCAGCAAACCCAATCAGGGTATTCGGCTATCGGCCACCAACGCGCTGATCGCCGGGGGCATTTTAGGCCTGGCAATGACGGTGGTGACGGCCGTTTTGTGGCAAAATCTCACCCTGGGACTGGTCGCCGGAGTATTATCGGCGCTTGTGTCCCTCTTCATGTTTGGCGGCGGCGATGTCGCCAACCACTTCTTTTTGCGCTTTTTGTTATGGCTGACCACCGATCTGCCCGGCGATTTGACAGGGTTTCTGGAATTTTGCGTAAACCGTGTCTTTTTGCACCGTGTTGGCGGCGGCTACATCTTTATCCACCAGGCAATCCAGGAATATTTTACGTGGCAACCGGCAGATCAACCCACCAACAATCAAGATGCCATGTCCTGATGATTAATGGGGGGTCACTTTACAATTTGTCAAATTTAAATTCCCAACACTCGAGTTAAGAATTAGAGAAAATCGTTACTATGAGAATCTATTTTGCCCGACACGGAGAAAGCCAAGCTAATCTTCGACATGAGATTTCTAATCGTGGACTTCAATACGGACTGACGCTCAAGGGGCGTGAACAAGCAAATACGCTAGCGCAGAGTCTGAGGAATCAAGTTATCACGCACATTTATTCCAGTCCCATTTTGCGTGCTATTGAAACCAGTATCATCCTTGCTAACCAGCTAAACTTAGATTATGAGATAGTAGACGCCTTGCGGGAATACGATTGTGGGTTCTTGGAAGGGCATTCTGATGAAGTTAGTTGGCAACGATGGCGCGAGTTATTTGATAGCTGGACGGTTCATAAACAGTGGGAAAAATGTATTGAAGGTGGCGAAACTTTCTTAGCTATCCGGAACCGTTTTGTGCCATTCATTGACAAGTTAATTAGCCAGCTTGGAGGCACTGAAACAAAGATTTTGTGTGTCTCGCATGGAGGAATATATCGGTTAATGTTACCTCTCATATTAAGAAATGTTGATGAGGAAACTGTCAGATTACATGGGATTGACTATACATCTTGCATTGTCTCAGAATTGCGCTCGGAAGGTTTGTTCTGTGTTGAATGGAATGGGATACTCTTTTAATATCCCGCAAAGCCATCTATGAACACGGCAGGCTAACATAGCGTGCACCAGACGCTGGGGATTCTGTGCGATTTTTGGACACCTGTTCACATGAAAGTATATTGCTGGCGAATTGTTTTATCGCTCCACCGGTTGGCCGCCAAGGAGCTGCAAGTTTTTTTAATGGCTTAAACTAAGCGATCATCTAGAAATTACATGGTCCAGATTGGACCAATCTCCAAGATTGGTCCAATCTAAAAAACAGGAAGTTATTCTTAGACGATGACTAAGGGGGCAATCGCTCTCCAAAAAATCAGGTACATCATAGAGAGACAGGAGGCGTCTATAACAGGGAGTGTGCGCGGTTGTTCTTGCGAGCGAGCGGAGGGAGTTGGGGGGTGGTCAACACATATTCTACAACCGTCAGCGCCGAAAGATCATTGAATCAGGCAGGCGGCGGGTCTCCTGGGGGTAACTCAGCACTTTCCCGCTGCCAGACATACCGCTGCAACAGCACACGCACGGTTGCTGTCAGGGGGACGGCCAACATCAGCCCCAATACGCCGCCAATAATGGCCGACCAGAAAAACAGGGAAAGAATGACCGTTACCGGGTGCAAGCCCGTACGATTTCCCATGATTTTGGGGCCGATGTACAGGCTCTCCGCCTGGCTGGCAAGAGCAAAAACCAGGGCTACCAGCAGCACATATCCCCAATCTCCGTTGGATTGTAAATAGGCCAGGGTAACGCCGGGGACAATCGCCATGATTGCGCCCAAATAAGGGATCAAACCGACAAAACCGGCAAACAGACCGATGAGGAGAGCGTATTGCAGGTTGAGGATGATGAGACCCAGCGCGATAATGCCACCGATGGTGAAGCCGATTGTGATCTGACCCCGAAAGTAGGTGACGATGTAGCGGCTGATTTCCCCGACCATAAAGGCCAGTTCGTCCCGAAATTTTGATTGGCGCAGCGGGATATACTCCTGCCACTGCTTGACGATGGTTTCACTGTTTAGCAGAAAATAATAGGTGTATAAAGGCACAAAAATGAAGCCAGCGACGTAGGCGAAGATGGCGATGGCGCTGTTGACGGTTGACAAGAAAAATGAAACAACGGCCGTTGTTACTGTGGGCAAAACCACTCTCATCCGCTCCGCAGCCTCAATAAGCACATCCACCAATGCGGGGTTTTGCCGGAACTGCGCCTGAACCAACAGGTTAAATTGCCTGACCAGCTCCGGCAAATTCGTCGCAAAAGAGAGCAGCGATCTGGCCGTCAAAAAAAAGAGCACCGCCCCCAGGCCAAAGAAAATCGCCAGCACAAGAATAGTCGCGCGGTTGCGATGAAGCGGCAGGTGGGTTGAAGCCAACTCAATGACTGGCTTCAATAAAATAGAGATGATTCCGGCTACGCCCAGGGGAACCAATACACTGGAAAGCAAGCTCATCGCCCGCAGCAGCCCGTAGCCAACAACTACCGCCGCCAAAATCAGGACAAAGAAGGCAGCAATCATGGCGGCCTGCCAAAGCGTTTTTTTCTGTTCTATAGTGGGTATTTTCTGTCCATCAGAATTCATGCAAGTCTCTCTTCTGGCGATTGTTAGTCAGCACGATTTTGCCCCAAAATGTCATACCTTTGTCTCATGAGGTTTGTCCAAAGAAGAAGTTGGCAATCTCGTATGTTGACAGATTGTACACATTTTTTTTGAATTATCTCTCTGCAATCAAACTTCTCTGTTTTTGGAGCGTACAAGTCCCAGACGTGTTAAACTTTCTTGTAATCATCGCTTAAGTCTGCTGCCTTGTCTCAGATAAAGAATATGGCTAACTATATGGGTCTGCTGCTTGATACCAAACTGCGAGCGCCACGCTTGCGCGAAGGGCATGTGACCCGCCCGCGCCTGTTGGCGCAGTTGGATCGCGGTTTGGGGTCGGGTCTTATCCTCATCTCGGCGCCGGCCGGGTATGGCAAAACATCGCTGGCGGTGGATTGGCTGACCCAACGGCCGTTACTAACCACAGCCTGGCTCTCTCTGGATGAATCCGACAATGACCTGGATCTGTTTCTACGATATCTGACAACGGCCGTTCACCACACATTCCCCCAGCAACGGCCGTGCGCCAACACCCAAACATTGCTCAACGCCCTTCAACCACCGCCGCTGGAAACCATCGCCACTACCCTGATCAACGACCTGGCCCACCTGCCCCACCCCCTGCTCTTGATTCTGGACGATTATCATCTGATCACCCATCCGGCCATTCAACAGGTGATGGCGGCGCTGCTCCGGCATCTGCCAGACGCGCTGCAACTGCTGCTGATCACCAGGATAGACCCGGCGCTGCCCCTACTGGCGCGCCGCCGGGCGCAGCAGCATCTGTTGGAAGTTCGCGCCGCCGATTTGCGTTTTGCTTTGGCCGAGACGCGGGCCATTCTCAGCCAGACAACCGGCGCTGAGGTGGATGAGGCCACGGCCGTTTTGCTGGACGAGCAAACCGAAGGTTGGATTATCGGCCTGCAAATGGCCGGGCTTTCCTTGCGCGAGCAGCCAGACCCGGCGGCCTTCGCCCGCGCTTTTCAAGAGCGCCACCGTCGCCTCATCATGGACTTTCTGTTTGATGAGGTGGTGGCCCATCAGCCGCGCGCTGTGTGGGAATTTTTGTTAAAAACGGCCGTTCTCGAACGGTTTTGCGTTTCATTGTGCGACGCGGTGATTGGGCAGAGACCGGCCGGCGCGGAATCACTGCTGCCTCATCTAATCCGCAGCGATCTCTGCCTGGTTTCGTTGGATGAGCAGGAGAAATGGTATCGCTACCATCACCTTTTTCGCGATCTGTTGCTGCGACGGCTGGCTCAGGAATGGGAGCCAGCGGAGATTGCCGCGCTGCATGGCCGGGCTGGTGCGTGGCTGGCCGCACAGGGGTTTACCGAAGAGGCGCTGCGCCATTTGCTGACGGCGGGCGATATGGCAACGGCCGTTACCCTCATCGAAGACCAGCGGCATAACATGCTCAATCAGGGGGAAATGCACCGTCTGAATCGGTGGCTGGGACTGCTGCCGGAGGAGGTGGTGGCACGGCGACCAGCCTTGTTGCAGCTTAAAGCATGGATGCTGCGCTGGCAGGCCAAATTTCAGGCGATTCCCACTTTGCTGCAACAGGCAGAAGCCTTGTTGGCTCAAGAAATGGATAGCGGCGGCGGCGGGAGCATCCATCCCGACATTTTGCGCGGCGAACGAGACGCCTTGCGCGGCGAAATGACCTTCCTCCAAAATGCGTTTGATCACAGCCTGGCTTACACCCAATCCGCGCTAGACCGCCTGCCGCGCCATTACTTTTATGCCCGTGGTCTGGCTACTTTGTTCCAGTTGATGACACAGCACAGCCTGGGAATGACGGAATTGGCCCTACGCCAGTTGAACGCCTGGCTGGATGATGAGCAATTGCAGCATCACACGTTTCGCTTTTTGCTGTTGGTAGCGGCGGGAGGCATTTATGGTTCGGTCGGCGATTTGAAACGTTTGGAGCAAGTGGGCCAGTTCTTGTTGACGTTGGGGCTGGCCGAAGAGAAACCGCTCAGCGTCACCTGGGCGAGTCATTTCTTAGGCCATGCTTATTACCATTGGAACCGCCTGGATGAAGCGTATGCCCACTGGTTGGTCGTGCCAGAATTGCGTTATCAGGCCAATTTCCGCGTCTACCACGAAGCGATGCTGGGCCTCGCCCTGCTGCACCACACGCAGGGCGCTGAGGCGCAGGCGCGGCAGACGTTGGATACGCTGACGCAGGTGCTGCTGGAGATGAACCAGGTTCAATTTGCGCCGGAGGTGGAAGCGTTCCGCGCCCGCCTGGCGCTGCTGCGCGGTGATGTGGGCACGGCCGTACATTGGGCGCAGACCGGCGCGCAGCCGGCGCGGATGCCGCTCTGGTTTTGGGAAGCCAATGAGCTGACCCGCGTGAAGGTGCTGATGACTCAGGGAACGGCCGTTACCCACCAGGAAGCCGCCCATTTGTTAACCACCTGCCAGCACTATGCCGAGGAGACGGCCAACGTCTGGCTGCTCATCCAGATTTGGGCGCTGCGGGCGCTGCTGGCGCAGGCGCAGGGACAATCAGAAGAGGCTCTGACAGCCACAGAACGCGCCGTACAATTGGCTGAACCCGGCGGCTACTTGCGCCTATTTGTGGAATTGGGGGCAGAGATGGCCGCTTTGCTGGCGCAGGTGGCAAAGCGCGGCGTTGCTCCCGCTTACATCGGCCATATTCTGACCGTTTTCCGCGCCAACCAACTGCCGGAACCAGAGGCGCTGACCGGGCGAGAACTGGAAATTTTAGCCCTGTTGCCCCAAGGTTTGTCCGACAAAGAGATCGCCGAACGACTGGTCCTATCGGTGCTGACGGTGAAGAAGCACAACCGCCATATTTACCAAAAGCTGGGTGTAAACGGCCGTCACCAGGCCATCGCCAAAGCGAAAACGCTGAACCTCCTTCCGTAAATACTCCCAATCTACTTCTTTCTACCCTTCCAACCGAGGCCGGTCTTCATTATGATTCAGTTATGGTTCAGCATAAATTGACGATGACCGAAACGGCCGTCTATCGCATCCCTTTCAGGGCGCATTTATAGTTTTGGTATTGAGCAGGTTCTTCAACGCGATTATCTTGCTTTATGCCATGTTGAGCCTATCGAAGCATCCCGTTCAGTTTTAGTGACCAGAGCATGGGGATTCTTCGCTCCGCAGACTCAGCTCAGAATGACATATCGCTGATGGAAGATTTCGGCGGGTAACGGCCGTTACTGCCGCCCAAGTATTAGCTATGACCTGTATTAGGGATATCAATCCGATACCCTAAATACGGGCGAACTCTTAAACAGAGTGGAGGTAAAACTATGCCAGGTAGAGCACGACGAGAACAACGCCAGGAAGAACGAGCAGTCTTTGGCCGGAGGGGGACAGCGACTCGCTACCGGATGCGGCAGAAATTGGTCGCTTTTGGCGATGATTTCTGGATCGAAAATGAGGGCGGCCAGCGCGTTTTTAAGGTAGACGGCAAAATGCTGCGTGTGCGCGACACCCTCTTCTTTGAAGATATGCAAGGGCAGACCCTCTGCAAAATTCAGGAAAAACTGCTGCGGATCAAGGATACAATGACGATTGAAGGGCCAAACGACGAGCGACTGGCAACCGTCAGAAAAGCGCTGATCTCCCCTTTGCGTCACCGTTGGGTGGTGAAAATTGGTGATGGCCCAGACCTGAACGTGCAGGGCAATATCCTAAGCCTTGAATACACCATTGGCGAGGGCGGGAACAAGATCGCCGAAATCTCCAGAAAGTGGTTCCGTATCGCCGACACGTATGGCGTTCAGATTGAACCGGGGCAAAATGATATTGTGATCCTGGCAGTTACCGTAGCTGTTGATATGATGGCGCATGATTAGACGGTGGCAGATTAGGGACTGAAGACTCTGTCTATTCCGGTATCTTTTCAGATGCCTTTGGGATCACATTCAAAACGTACCGTAGTGAAATTAGTAATCGTTCAGGCTCACCAGAGACCTGACAGGTTTTCATACCATAACACTCCATTTTGAACGAGTGGCAAGCCTGTCAGGTCTGGACGCTCACGTGAATACTCCCTTGAAAATGGGAGCGCGGACGTCCCGTCCGCCCCGGCAGGCGAGACGCCTGCGCTCCCAGGGTTTTCATTCGTGGTGGTGGGTGCAGCCCACTCATGATGTCTCCTGTGAAAATGGGAGCGCGGACGTCCCGTCCGCCCCGGCAGGCGAGACGCCTGCGCTCCCAGGGTTTTCATTCGTGGTGGTGGGTGCAGCCCACTCATGATGTCTCCTTTGCAAATTCGATATGCAGCCCGTATATCTGTATAATCAGGTTGGCTTCCTGGAGTTTGTGTCAGGTTTTGGTTTACGGGCAACATCAAACCCCTGAATTCCTGAAGACCATCATTTTAGGAGAGAAAACATGTCTACAAGTGCAATGTCGTTTAAAACCAATCAGTCGCCCTGGTGGCTCATTCTGATTGGCGGTGTGTTGAATATTATTGTTGGGGTGTTGTTGTTGACCTCGCCGGTCAAGACCGTCTTTGTGCTGGTCCTGGCTTTGGGCTATTACTGGCTCTTCACCGGCATCCTCGGCCTGGTGGCGATGTTTCTGGACACAACGGCCTGGGGCTGGAAGTTGTTCAGCAGCCTGCTCAGTATCGCCGCTGGTATCATTATCCTGCGTTACCCGTTGATCAATGTTCTGATCATCCCGGTTATCCTGATACTGTTCCTGGGGATTCAGAGCCTTGTCGTGGGCATCATCGGCCTGATCCTGGCCCTGCGCGGTGGTGGTTGGGGAGCCGCCATCTTCAGCGGCCTGAGCATCGTGTTTGGCCTGATCCTCATTTTCAACTACACCTCACCAACGCTCATCTTGTCGCTGGTCTGGGCGGCGGCCATTTTCGCCGTGGTTGGCGGCATCTCTCAGAGCATCATGGCGTTCCAACAACGCCCCGCCTGACCATAGCCGGATTTTTTTGATTGGACCGATGGCGTGGTATCTGTATTCGGTAATCCGTATTCAGTAACCCGTAGAATCCGTATCCTGTATTCCGTAGGGCGTTAGCTCTGGCAAATGCCGACGGAAGACGGGATACGGATTTCGGTTTACGGCGGCCAGATTGGTCCAGGCAAAAAGTCTCACCACTCCATCAACTGCCAGATTTCCGCCCGCCACATCTCCTGTTCGCGCCCGATGTCGGCATAAATAATGGCTGACTGGCGGATTTGCGCCTGGGCGGCGGCTTCGTCGCCGGCCTGATGCAGCACGTCGGCCAGATTGCTGCGTAACGCTGCCTCGTGGTGGCGGTCGCCGAGGCGCTGGCAGAGGATCAGCGCCTGTTCCAGGTTTTCCCGGGCGGCGGTCAACTGCCCGGCGGCCATCAGCGTCAGCGCCAGGTTATTGCCGGCGGCGATCTGAATGTCTAAACGGCCGTTCTCTTCAGCCAATCGGCGGCTTTGTTCCAGCAGGGTCACGGCCGTTTCCAATTCTCCCCGGCTGCGCGCCAGCACCCCCAAGATATTGTCGGCCAGGGCCAACGCCGGCGTGTTGTTGGCGGTTTCGGCCAGGGTCCGCGCCTGCTGCGCCCAGGCCAGCGCCGCTTGTGGCTGCTTCTGGCGGTGGGCTACCAGACTGCGGTCAATGAGCAGACGCGCCGCGCCCGCCGGATCGCTGGTCTCGTCCAGATGGGATTGGGCCTGCGTCAGCGTAAGAGCGGCCAACGACCATTCTCCCTGCCGCTGATACACCTGCGCCAACTGCTGTTCCAGGCTGCTCAGAACGGCCGTTGGCGCCAGAGCAGCGGCCGTTTCAAAGCTGGACAGGGCGTCAGGGTAAGCTCCCAGGCGCATGGACAATTCGCCGCAGGCCGCGTGCAGCCGCCAGGCATTTTCTGCTCCCAGCGCCAGCGCCGAACGGTAGTAGTGGATGGCGTCTTGATGGGCAAAGAGGGCGCGCGCCTGGTCGCCGGCCTGCACAAAATAGGCCGCCGCTTCTTCATCCTTACCCGCCAGCCGGTAATGGGCGGCAATTTGGGGCGGCAGCAGCGTGTTCGCGGGCTGCCGCCGGGCTGATTCGGCCAGAGTCTCTGCCAGCCGCCGGTGCAGCAGCCGCCGCCGCGCCAACCCCATCGCCTCATAGGCCAGGGCGCGC
This sequence comes from Candidatus Leptovillus gracilis, assembly GCA_016716065.1. NCBI lineage: Bacteria > Bacillati > Chloroflexota > Ardenticatenia > Promineifilales (SeqCode) > Promineifilaceae (SeqCode) > Candidatus Leptovillus > Candidatus Leptovillus gracilis. The sequence continues at coordinate 497,040 of JADJXA010000003.1, forward strand.
AGCTTTTCGTGGCTGAAATCGTAGACGGCCTGCATGGAGGCTGCCGGGGTCGTTTGTTCCACCAGAATTCCCCGCGCCACCAGATTTTCCAGGGCGGCTACCGTTTCTTCTTCGCTGCGTCCGCTGGCCGTTTGCGCCAATTCAGAGGCAAAGGCGTGGCCGATGGCGGCGGCCGTCTGCAGAAGCTGCCGCCCGGTTTCATCTACCTGCGCCAGACGGCTCAGAAGCAGCTCGCGTACTGCGCTGGGAATGGGCCAGGGTTGGTCGGCGTCGGCCGCCGCCAGGGCGCGGAGATATTCCACCACAAAATAGGGCAGCCCGTTTGTTTCCTGGTACAGCCGCTGCGGCAGGTTGGCGGGCAGAGAAACGGCCGTTACCAGTTCGGCTACTTGCGGCAGCGTGAGGCGGGCAAGCTGGGTGCGTTCAGCGACGGCAGCCCGGTGCAGAGCGGCGGCCATTTGCGCCAGGGAGTGGCTGCCCGGCAGCTCTTCGCTGCGCCAGCAAAGCAAGATGAGGATGGGCCGTTCTTTCCAGCGCCGCAGCAGGTAAAGCAGCAGTTCTAAGGAGGCAGAATCAAGCCAGTGAACATCATCCAGCCAGAAAACGCCAGGGGCAGAACCGTGCAGCAGCGCCGCTATCGTCTGTCCGAGGCCATCGTAGAAGCGATTTTGCGCGCCCGGCGTCTCTGGCACGGCGGCCAACGGCGCAGCCAGAGGCGAGGTCAGTTCTGGTAACAGCCGGGCGGCTTCGGCCAAATGGTAAGGCGGCGTCATCGCCAATCGTTCCGTCCCCCCCGGTTGGGACAAGGCGTCGCGCAGGGATTGGACAATGGGGGCATAGGCCAGGTTGTTTTCGCCTTCATAACAACGGGCGGTCAGAGTCAATGCGCCGTGGCTTTGCGCCCAGGCGACAAAATCTTCGGCTAACCGGGTTTTGCCGATGCCCACTTCACCGATAATTGCCAATAAACGGCCGTCTGGTCCTACATCGCCATAGACCTGCTGCATACGGGCCAGTTCTGCCCCACGCCCTACCAGCGGCAGCGGCGAAGAGGTGAAGGGGTGAAGGGGTGAAGGGGTGACAGGACCATTCGCTGTCACCTCGTCACCCGGCCACCTTGTCACCTCCTCACCCGGCTGCTTTGTCACCCGTTCATTCTGGATGGCGTGGTAGAGGGCGGTGGTTTCGGGCAGGGGGGGCACGCCTAATTCCTCATCGAGGATGCGCACGCAATCGCGGTACTGTTGCAGGGCGTCGGCGTGACGGCCGTTGGCGGCGAGGGCCTGCATCAGTTGGCGGTGGGCGTCTTCGTGCAGCGGGTCTAGTTGGCACCAGCGGCGGGCATGGGCCACGGCCGTTTCGCCGCCGGATCGTTGGGTGAGTCGGGCTAACGCCTGGGCCAGGTCGCGGCGCAAGGTTTCCTGCTGCATCCGCTGCCAATCGTCAAAGGGCAGGCTGTCGCGCAGGCTAAAGCCGGTCAGGAAATCGTCGCGATAGAGGGAAACGGCCGTTGCCAGATCATCCTGCGCCAGGCAGCGCTGAAAAACGGACACGTCGCACCACACCTGGTCCAGATTCAACCCGATTTGTTCGCGGGTGGCGGAGAGGGCATTGGGGCCAACGGCCGTTTTCAGGGCGGAGAGGGTGCGGCGCAGGGCGGCTTTGGCCCGGCTCTCGTCGAAGTCGGGCCAGAGGAAAGCAGCCAACCAGTCGCGGGACGGCCGTTCGCCGCTCAGCGCCAGGTAGGCCAGCAGAGCCGTCGCTTTGCGAGTGTCCGGTTCCAGAATCTGGTCGTCTCGTTCGATGCGGGGTGGGCCAAGCAGCAGCAGGCGCAACGGTTTCATGGGGCCATTTTAGCCAAAAACGTCCTGAAATGCGACAGGTTGGTGGTTTCGTAACGTTTGGGAGACGGCCGTTTGTTATGGTGGGCCTATAGCGTAAACCGTAAGCCGTGAGCCGTAAACGGAACACGGAATACGGAATATGGATTACACAAGGAGTGAAACGGATGACTAAGACGCATCTGGTCTGGCGGGAAAAAACGATAGGCGATACGGCCGTAGACGGTCTGTTAGCTGGTTTGGTGGGCGGGGGGGTGATGGCCCTCTTTTTGCTGACGGCCGGTTGGCTAACGGGCACGCCGCCACAGATCACGTTGGCTTATTTTGACCCGGCGCAGGCGGGCAGTTGGCTGACGGGCCTGCTGGCGCATCTGGCGGTGTCGGCGATTTATGGGGTGGTGTTTGGATTGCTGCTGGGGATGGTGGGGCGGATACGGCCGTCGCTGGTGCGTTGGGGCTGGCTGATGGGGTTGGGGTATGGGCTGCTGCTGTGGCTGTTGGGGCTGGGGGTGGTGTTAACGGCCGTTGGCGCACCCTTAGCGCAAATTTCCCCCGGGCAATTTGCGCTGGCGCACCTGATTTATGGTTTGGTACTCGGTTTTTGGTTTGGTAAAAATCAATAGGAGGTCTCGATGAAACGGGTATTCAAGTGGATTGGTATTATTTTGGGTGGATTGGTGGGCTTTTTGTTGGTAACGGCCGTTATCCTGCACTTTGTCGGCCTCTCACGGCTGAACAACGCGCCAGAGGTAGCGACGAAACCGGTGGCGGCGCCCACCGATGCGGCAGCGCTGGCGCGGGGCGAGCATCTGGTGAACGTGGTCAGCTCGTGCGGCATGTGTCATGGCGAAAATCTAGGCGGGCAGGTCTTCTTTGACGGCGAAGTGGGCAGCTACGTTTTTGCCGCCAACCTGACGGCGGGCGCGGGCGGCGTAGGAACCACGTTTAGCGACGCCGATTGGGAACGGGCCATCCGGCATGGCGTGGGCGGCGACGGCCGTGTCCTGGTGATCATGCCGTCCAACTTTTACCAGCATCTCAGCGACGCCGACCTGGGGGCGATGATCGCCTACCTGAAAGCCGCGCCGCCGGTGGACAACGATCTGGGCGAACGGCGCATCGGCTTCCCCGGCTCGGTGTTGGGCGGCACGATTGGCTTTAACGACTTCACCCGGATCAACGGCATTGACCACGCCAACGTGGGCGCCAACAGCCCCACAGAGGGGGCAACAGCCGAATATGGCGCGTATATGGTGAGCATTGCCATGTGTGGTGAATGCCATGCGGCAAATTTGGCGGGCATTGTAGGTGAAGACGACCCGCCGCCCGGCCCTAACCTGACCCCCAGCGGCGATCTGGTAAGCTGGACGGAGGCGGATTTCATGGCGGCTATGCGCACGGGGCAAACCCCGGACGGCCGTTCCCTCGACGCCGAACAAATGCCCTGGACGATCTTCAGCCAGATGAGCGACACCGAATTGCAGGCGATTTGGACCTATTTGCAATCGCTGCCCGCTTTGCCCGATAATTCGTGATCGTTGTTATAGGTGACAGTCACTTTTGAAGTGACTGTCACCTGGAGGTACGCATGAAAATTTTGGAAACCAACCGACTGCTATTGCGCCATTTGGAACCCGGCGATCTGGACGACCTGTACGCTCTGTACCGCGATCCGGAAATACGGCGCTACTTCCCGGATGGCACGTTGACCTATGAGGAAACCAAAGAAGAGCTGGAATGGTTTCTCAACGGCCACCCCGAACACCCGGAACTGGGCTTGTGGGCGACAATTCATAAAGAGACCGGGCAGTTTGTTGGCCGGTGCGGGCTGCTCCCATGGACCATTGATGGGCAGGACGAAGTCGAAGTGGCTTATCTCATTGCCAAAACACATTGGCGGCAGGGATTGGGCGCAGAAGCGGCGCTGGCGATCCGGGATTACGGCTTTGGGCAATTGGGGCTGACGCGCCTGATTTGCATGATTTACCCGGACAACACCGCCTCTATCGGCGTGGCTCAGAAAATTGGGATGTCTTTGGAACGGGAAGCCGAAGATGAGATGGGGTCGTTTTTGATTTACGCCCTGAATCTGTAACGGCCGTTGAACCGCCAAAGCAGAACCCAATTCACGCTCGTGGACGGCGATCATCTGAAAGGAAAGGGAAATGAAACGGACAACGTTGGCAGCCTGGGCACTTTTTGGCCTGATCATCCTCATCTCGGTTTGGGCGGCGCTGCTCGATACGGCCGTTGCGCGGCAGGGCGGCCCACCCCAGCCCTGGATCCCCTACCTGGTGGGGCCGGTGTTTGCGCTGGTAGGGGCGCTGATCCTGGCGCGTCAGCCTGGCAACCGCGTGGGCTGGCTGCTGCTGCTGCCGGGCATATCGGCGTTTGTGTTGGTGGACGCCTATTTCCGGTCGTTTAACACTGGCCTCGCGACGCTGCCGCCCCAGCTGACCCCTGTACTGTGGCTGGCGCTGTGGTACGGTGACTGGAATTGGGCGCTGCTCATCTTCCCCTTGCCGTGGTTGATGCTGCTGTTCCCCACCGGACGGCCGATTAGCCGCCGCTGGGGCGGCCTGGTGTGGGTAGGCGTTGTCCTGCTGCTGTTTTTGCTGCTGCTGGCGACGTTTGTGACGCCCATGCAGCCCGCCGGCGGCGGCAGCGCCGACTGGAGCTACCCCAATCCGATTGGCTTGATTCAAAACAACGGACTCAATGAGAGCGCTGTATTTTCTTTTTTCTTCGCGATGATGCCGCTGTGGGTGGTGCTGTGCATGGCGTCGCTGGTGGTGCGTTACCGGCGCGCCGGGCGGGTGGAACGCCAACAGATGAAGTGGCTGCTTGTGGCAACGGCCGTTTTCGCAGCGGCCTATATCCCGGTCTTTCTGTTCACAGATTTCGCTTTTGGGCCAGACACCGCCATCTGGAGCAACCTCTGGATGATCGTGATGCCCCTCATTCCGGTATCCATTGGCATTGCCATTTTGCGCTACCGGCTGTTTGACATTGACCTGATCATCCGCAAGACAGTGCAGTATGGGGTGGTAACGGCCTTGCTGGCGCTGGTTTATTTTGGCATGGTGGTGCTTCTGCAAAACGTGTTCAATTCGGTCAGCGGCCAACAATCTCCTTTTGCTATTGTCATTACCACCTTGCTCATCGCCGCCCTCTTCAACCCCCTGCGCCGCCGTGTGCAAACGGCCGTTGACCGCCGCTTCTACCGCCAAAAGTACGATGCCCAGCAGGTGCTGGCCCAATTTGCCCAGGTGGCGCGGGATGAGACGGATATGGAGGCGCTAACGGCCGAATTGGTGCGCGTGGTGCAGGAAACCATGCAGCCTGAGCAGGTTTCGGTCTGGTTAAAGTCGGCAAAGGGTGAACGGCCGTTCCCGTAACGTTTAGCAGACGATTTGACGATACGATGATCTCATGACAGAGCAAAAAATAACTCGGCGGTTGAATGGGAGTGGGTGGTTGGTGCTGCTGGCGGCGGTGTTGGTGCTGCTGCTAAGTATGGCACAGGTTGCCTATCGCTTGACACTGCCCACGGATGGCTGGGGCGTACTCACGGGAGAGATTGAAGGCGCAAATTGGATTTTTTATGAGAATTTGGTGGGAGCAGAGTCGGATTTGCAGGTGTGGGATGAGGCGCTGGCGGTAGACGGCCGTTCCGTCTCGGGCAGCGCGTCAAATGCCTATGTCCCGGCCCCGGAAAACTGGCAGATTGGCCAGACGGTGACGATGCTGATGTTGCGGGATGGGGCGGAGATGGAGGTGTCTGTGCCGGTGGTGGCGTGGACGGGAACGGCCGTTTGGCAACACAATACAGCCACACCAGGGGAAGCCATGTATCGGCTTGGTGCAGTTTTACTTCTCATCATCTGCTGGTTCACCTTCCTGAGCCGCCCTGATATTCCCAGTGCCCGCGCCCTGCTCATGTTCGGCGTTGCCTCGGGTGCAGTCAACATCAGCGGGATTGTGCCGGATGGTCTCTCCGTACAGTTCGATCAGTCTGCTTTCTATTTGACGCTGCTTTTTAGCTATGTCATTTTTGGTGCGCTGTTAGCCCCCTCACTGTTGACCTTTACGCTGCTATTCCCCCGTCCCAAACAGGTCATTCAACGTCATCCCTGGCTGGCGTTTTTGCCCTTTGTCTATGGGTTGCTGCTCTTGATATTCCCCCTGTCAGGTGGTCGTGGCGAAGTGGGCTGGGTGAGTACGATGGGTATGCTTATCCTGGCGATTGTGAGCCTGGCTCATGCGGGTGTGACGCAGCGGGATGCGGCGAGCCGGGCGCAGCTGCGTTGGGCGATTACTAGTTTTGTGGCGGGAATATTGCTGTTTGGGCTGAATTTTCCGCTCGCTTTTAACTGGGTAACAGATCTGTTTTGGATCAATATCTTCACAATTCTCTCCAGCCTCAGCCCTGTGGTGATTGGCGCGGGGCTGGCGGTGGCGGTGCTGCGCTACCGGCTGTTTGACATTGACCTGATCATTCGCAAAACGGTGCAGTATGGGGTGCTGTCGGCTTTGCTGGCGCTGGTTTATTTTTGCAGCGTGGTGCTGCTGCAAACGGTTGTTGGCCGGGCCACGGATGCCCAATCGCCCCTCGCCATCGTCCTCTCTACCCTGCTCATCGCCGCCCTCTTCAACCCCCTGCGCCGTCACGTACAAACGGCCGTTGATCGTCGCTTCTACCGCCAAAAATACAATGCCCAACAGGTGTTGGCCCAATTTGCCCAGGTGGCGCGGGATGAGACGGATATTGAGGCGCTAACGGCCGAATTGGTGCGCGTGGTGCAGGAAACCATGCAGCCTGAGCAGGTTTCGGTCTGGTTAAAGTTGGCAAAGGGTGAACGGCCGTTCCCGTAACGTTGAGCAGACGATTTGACGATACAATGATCTCATGACAGAGCAAAAAACAGTTCAGCGGTTGGATAGGAATGGGTGGCTGGTATTGCTGGCGGCGGTGTTGGTGCTGCTGCTAAGTATGGCACAGGTTGCCTATCGTTTGACACTGCCCACGGATGGCTGGGGTGTACTCACGGAAGAGATTGAAGGCGCAAACTGGATTTTTTATGAGAATTTGGTGGGTGCAGAGTCGGATTTACAGCGGTGGGATGAGGTGCTGGCGGTAGACGGCCGTTCCGTCTCGGGCAGCGCGTCAAATGCCTATGTCCCGGCTCCCGATAACTGGCAGATTGGCCAGACGGTGACGATGCTGATGTTACGGGATGGGGTGGAGCTGGAGGTGGCTGTGCCGGTGGTAGCGTGGACGGGAACGGCCGTTTGGCGCTACCACACCGCCACACCGGGGAAAGCTGGGACTCTGTTGGGCGCCGTTTTGCTGCTCATTATCTGCTGGTTCACCTTTCTGCGCCGCCCTGACATTCCCAGTGCCCGCGCCCTGCTCATGTTTGGCGTCGCCTCAGGTGCAACCACCATCAGCAGCAGTGTGCCGGATGGTCTCTCCGTACAGTTCGATCAGGCTGCCTTTTATTTAACGGGTTTTTTCAGCTATGTCATTTTTGGGGTGCTGTTAGCCCCCTCCCTGCTGGCTTTTGCGCTGCTGTTTCCCCGTCCCAAGCGGATCATTCAACGTCATCCCTGGCTGGCGTTTTTGCCCTTTGCCTATGGTTTACTGCTCTTGGTTTTCCTCCTGCTGGGAGGCCGCGCTGAAGTGGGCTGGGTGAGTACGTTGGGCATGATGATCCTGACGATTGCGAGCCTGGCTCATGCGGGTGTGACACAGCAGGATGCGGTGAGCCGGGCGCAGCTGCGTTGGGCAATTACCGGTTTTGTGGCGGGGCTGTTGCTGTTTGGGCTGAATTTTCCGCCCGCCTTTGGTTGGGTAACAAATCTGTTTTGGATCAATATCTTTTCCATTCTCTCCAGCCTCAGTTCTGTGGTGATTGGCGCGGGGCTGGCGGTGGCGGTGCTGCGCTACCGGCTGTATGACATTGACCTGATCATTCGCAGGACATTGCAATATGCAGTGCTGTCGACTTTGCTGGCGCTGGTCTATTTTGGCATGGTTATCCTGCTGCAAAGCGTGTTCAACTCGGTCAGCGGCCAACAATCTCCTTTTGCCATTGTCATTTCTACGCTGGTCATTGCCGCCTTGTTTGCCCCGCTGCGCCGTCGCGTCCAGAATGTGATTGACCGCCGTTTCTACCGCAAAAAGTATGACGCCCAGCAGGTGCTGGCCCAATTCGCGCAGACGTGCCGCGACGAGACGGATATGGACGCACTAACGGCCGAACTCCAGCATGTCATCCTGGAAACTCTCCAACCGGAGCAGATCACAATCTGGTACAGGCAGGCCCGCCGATGAGCAACAGAACCGCTGCCCGCTTTGCCTGGATCGTATGTGTGTTGGTCATTACTACGGCCGTTGCCATCGCTATTTCAGGCATTGCGGCCGAACCCACCATTTTTGGCGTGGGCGAAGCCCTGTTAGGATTGGCCTGGAGTGCTGCCTTCGCCATCACCGGCGCATTGATCGTTTCGAACCGGCCGCGCAACACAGTTGGCTGGCTGCTGCTATTAGAAGCAACGATCACCTTCGTTGCTCCGATAGGTGACTATTTTGACAGCCTGATTCAAGCGCCAACCGACCCCTCGTGGCTGACCCTGATTGGCCTTTGGATCTACGGCTGGGCGTGGCTGTGGTATATCTTCCCGGTGCTGTTTATCCCCTTGTTCTTCCCCACGGGCAGACTGCTTTCCGCCCGCTGGCGCTGGGTGGTGGGACTTGGCCTGGGTCTCTGCGCACTTTTTCTGTTTTTCGCATCTTTTTCTCAGGAGTTTGTCCCCGTAAACAACAACTGGCCGACTCCAGCGCCCAATCCAATCGGCTTTCTGCCGCTCGATTCGTTTCCCTATCAATTCTGGTTTCCCGGCTTGCTCGTTTTCATCGTGCTGAGCGTCGTCTCGCTCGTCGTGCGCTATCGCCGTGCCGGAGCGGTTGAGCGAGAGCAAATGAGGTGGCTGCTATTCGCGGCTGCCCTGTTTGCCGGTGTTTACCTCATCGGCCTGTTCACCAACTCGCTGGGTGGGCCAATTAACGAGTTTGTGGTGGCGCTGCGCAACCAGTCGATGACGCTGCTGCCCATTGCGATTGCCGTCGCCATTCTGCGCTACCGGCTGTATGACATTGACCTGATCATCCGCAAGACGGTGCAATATGGTGTGCTGTCGGCTTTGCTGGCGCTGGTTTATTTTGGCAGCGTGGTGCTGCTGCAAACGGTGGTTGGCCGGGCCACGGACGCCCAATCGCCGCTGGTGATTGTGGTGTCTACGCTGCTGATTGCGGCTTTGTTTGCGCCATTGAGAAAGCGGGTGCAAACGGCCGTTGACCGTCGTTTCTACCGCCAAAAGTACGATGCCCAACAGGTGCTGGCCCAGTTTGCCCAGGTGGCGCGGGATGAAACGGAGATGGAGGCGCTGACGGCCGAATTAATCCGCGTCGTACAGGAAACGATGCAGCCGGAGAGTGTTTTTGTGTGGATGAAACCGGTGGAGAAATAAAGTCGAGTTAAGACAAATGGTCGGCAGGATTATCGGCTGTCAATCCTTCTTGTTGTGCAGCCAGGAGCAAATCACGATCAGCGGCAACAAAAGTCAAGGGAGACAGCCTGCCTGGAGAAGGCTTTGATTAGCAGCCAGAGCCGCAGCCACTTCAACCAATGTGATTTCGGCGATTATTACCGTGTTGCCTGTGTTGAGGCTGGTGATATCATGAATCCAACCTCTGCCTGCTTCAGTCAGATACCGCTTAGCCAACGCGCTGGAATCAAGAAAATAATTGCTCATTCCTTTGGTCCACGCATTTCCAAAATCAGTTCACTGAGTGGCTCTCCCTCAGATTGATCCAGTGCCGCACGAACTTCTTCCAGAGTCATTGTCGCCTGTTGGGCGCGTTTTTTCATCTCCGGTCCAAGTTCTGTCAGCAGCCCGGCCGCCTGTAATGCTTCCCGCACACGCTCACGTTCACTCTTTTCTCCGGGCGGCGCGGATTCCAGGCGCTGCGCCAGGAGTTCCTGGGCTGTTTTTTCCAGGGGTTTGCCTATCCGCTCCGCTTCTTGCCGCAAACGGGAGTACAGATCAGGCGTAAGCTCTAACATTAAGGTGTTCATTTTCAGATACCTCCGGCCTTATTGTATCATAGAGGCCAATTTTCAAACTCGTCTTACAATTCGCATTCCGAAAAATCGGCATCATCCTTCCCATTTCGTAACGTTTAGCAGACGATACCCTGCTATGATAAGGCCATCATGACAACTTTAAGAGGATTTTGGCGCAATAAAACAAAAGTGGAACCAGGAACGGCCGTTTCGCCCACACTGAACACAGCGGAAACGGCCGTTACCGCACCCCCTGCCCTCACACCCATAGACCTGGACATCGCCCCCAACGACCCGCTCCTGGCCTACATCCAGCACAACCCCGTCGTTTTCGACGTGGCGCAGCTCAAGCTCGACTCCCTGGCCGTGACGGCCATGCGCGAGGCTGGCGTCCGGCTGGTGGTGCCGCTGGTCAGCCAGGGTGAACTGATTGGCCTGATCAACCTGGGCCAGCGCATGAGCGACCAGGAATACTCCAGCGACGATCACAGGTTGATGAGCGACCTGGCGACCCAGGCCGCTCCGGCGCTGCGCATTGCCCAACTGGTGCAGCAGCAAAAACTGGAAGCCATCGAACGGGAGCGCATCGCCCAGGAACTGCGCGTCGCCCGCCTCATCCAACAAACTTTGCTGCCGCAGGAACTGCCGGCGCTGGCCGGTTGGGGTGTTTCCGCCTACTATCAGCCCGCCCGCGCTGTCGGCGGCGACTTTTACGACTTCCTCTATTTTCCCGATGGCAAAGTGGGCTTTATCGTGGCGGATGTGACCGACAAAGGCGTACCGGCGGCGCTGGTGATGGCCACCACCCGCACCCTGCTGCGCGCTGCCGCCGAACGGCTGGAAGCGCCCGGCGCTGTCCTGGCCCGCACCAACGATGTGCTGGTGCAGGAAATCCCACCCAAAATGTTTGTCACCTGCTTTTACGCCCTGCTGGACCCAGCCACCGGCCATTTGCGTTACGCCAACGCCGGTCACGATGTGCCCTATCACTATACCGCCCAGGGCGTCGTCGAACTGCGGGCCACCGGGATGCCCCTGGGACTGATGCCGGGCATGGGCTACGATGAAAAAGAGACGACGCTGGCCCCCGGCGACTATGTGCTGCTCTACAGCGACGGCCTGGTGGAAGCCCACAATCCGGCCCGCGGCATGTTTGGTTTCCCACACCTGCAAGCCTTGCTCGCCACCCACGCCGACGGCGCCACGCTCCACGAGTTTCTGCTGGCGGAACTGGCCGCCTTCACCGGCCCCGGTTGGGAGCAGGAGGATGATGTAACGTTAGTGACGATACAAAGGGAGGAGCCAATCAATAGTCAACAGTTAACAATTAACAGTCAACCCGTTGAATTTGAGATTCCGTCCGCGCCGGGCAATGAGCGGACAGCGATGGAATGGGTGGCGGAGGTGGTGGGTGATTTGCTGCCGGCGGCGCGGTTGGAGAAATTGAAAACGGCCGTTGCCGAAGCCACCATGAATGCCATGGAACACGGCAACCAATACGACCCGGACAAACCGGCGCGGTTAAAGGTGTTTGTAGAAGAAGCGCCCACTTCGACAGGCTCAGTGCGCGTCACCATCACCGACCAGGGCGGCGGCCAGCCGTCGCCAGCCGCCGTCGCACCTGACCTGGCAGCCAAACTGGCCGGCGCACAGTCGCCGCGCGGCTGGGGGTTGTTCCTCATCCAGGCGATGGTAGACGAAATGCATGTGCATCAAGACGACCAACACTACACGATTGAACTGGTCATGCATCTGGCAAACCAGAAGGGAGCATAAAGATGGCAGAGAAGAAAGCCGCTTTTACGGCGGAAACGAAATTGGAAGAAGAAACGGCCGTTATCCTCATGCACGGCGAAATCAACCAGGATGCCGACGCCGCGCTGACGGCCGTTTATGCAGCCGCCGCCCAGGTGCAGCCGACCGCCATCACCCTGGATTTTGGCGGGGTGGATTACATCAACAGCACCGGCATTGCCCTGATTGTCGGGCTGCTGGCCAAGTCACGGGCGGCGCATATTCCGCTAACGGCCGTTGGCCTCAGCGACCATTACCGCGAAATCTTCACCATCACCCGCCTGTCCGATTTTATCGAGATTCAGTGATAGCAAGAGCGAGAGCTAGAGGCTTGCTCCTTCTCTAGCTCTAGCTCTCGCTCTAGCTCTTGCTACTATTCTAGGAGGTCATCCATGTCCAATAACCTGATTACCCATGTTCGTAAGGTGTCCGACAGCACGGCCGTGATTGATATTTCCGGCGAGTTGAATGGCTACGGGGAAGAAGCGCTGATGGAGGCCTATGCCGCCGCCAGTAACGGCCGTTCCCAGACCATCATCCTCAACTTTTCCAACCTGGAATACATGAACAGTTCCGGCATCGGCCTGCTCGTCACCCTGCTCATCCGGGTGCAGCGGCAAAAACAGCGCCTGCTGGCCTATGGCCTGAGCGCCCATTACCAGCAGATTTTTGAGCTGACCCGGCTGAATGAAGCCATCGCCATTTTTGACAGTGAACAGGCGGCATTAACGGCTGTTACCACCCCTGCCTGATTCCCAAATTTAGGTAACCGCATACAAGCTGTAAAGAGAACCGTCTGGCGGTTGTCTGGCTTCAACCTGCCAGCCGTCAGCCCCTAACCCGGAGGAATACCGATGAGCGAAAATAAACAATCCCGTGAAGCAAACTGGGCGCAGCCGGTGGATACCATGGACGTCCACGACATCCCAACTAACGCCATGAACCTCAACGTTCAGGGCCGCCGCCCGATGAGTCCGCTGCAAGGCTTCGGCCAGATGTGGCAGAAAACGTACCATATCCGGCTGGAAGGTGTAGATGTGGCGCCAACGGCCGTTATCCACGACTGGAAAGCCCATTTCCCCGACTTCTGGCCCAAAGGCAACAACTTTTATGGCCCGCTGCAAGGCGTCAAACCGGGCGAAGTGGCCGTACTCAACCTGAACGCCCCCGGTGGCATGAAGCTCTCCACCGGCGTGCGCGTCATCTACGCCGACGACGAATCCTTCTCCTTCATGACACCGCAAGGCCACATGTTCGCCGGCATGATCACTTTCAGCGCCTTCACTGTCGACGGCGTGACGGTCATCCAGATTCAAGCGCTCATCCGCGCCAGCGACCCCATGTACGAAACCACCTTCCGCCTCGGCTTCGGTCACAAAGCCGAAGACAAGTTCTGGTTCGACACGCTGGGCAATCTGGCCGCTCACTTTGGCTCGCCCAACCGCCAGCCGACGTTAACGGCCGTTTGCATAGACAAAAAGGTGCAGTGGGCAGAAGCAGGCAATATCTGGCATAATGCCGCTATTCGTTCAGCCGTCTACCTGCCCATCCACCTGACTAAACGGCTTTTCAAAAAGGATGAGGGATGAGGGATGAGGGATGAGCAAGCCGCGTTCTTGAATTCATAATTCATCCTTCATAATTCATAATTTCTATGGCTGATTACGACGCAATTATTGTAGGGTCTGGCCCTAATGGGCTGGCGGCGGCCATTACCCTGGCGCGGCAGGGCTGGCGCGTGCTGCTGCTGGAGGCCAAACCGACCATTGGCGGCGGGATGCGCACCGCCGAACTCACCTTGCCCGGCTTCCACCACGACATCTGCTCCGCCATTCACCCGTTGGGCATGGGGTCGCCTTTCTTCAAGAGCCTGCCCCTGGCGGATTACGGCTTACGCTGGATTCAGCCCGATTTGCCGCTGGCGCACCCGTTTGATGACGGCACGGCCGTTGCCGTCCACCAATCGTTAGCGGAAACGGCCGTTCAGTTAGGCGTAGATGGCGCTGTTTACGGCCGTTTGCTGGCGCCCCTGGTCGCCGATTGGGACAAAATCGCCCGCGAATTTTTGGGGCCGCTGCGCCCGCCGCGCCACCCGCTGGCGATGGCCGGGTTTGGCCTGCGTGCCCTGTGGCCCGCCGACAGCCTGGCCCGCGCTCTGTTCCGCACGGAACCGGCCCGCGCCCTCTTTGCCGGCTTTGCCGCCCACGCCATCATGCCCCTGGAATGGCCGCTGACGGCCGCTTTCGGCCTGATGTTGGGCACGCTCGCGCACCGTGTGGGCTGGCCGCTGCCTCGCGGTGGCTCCCAGGCCATCGCCAACGCCCTGGCCGCCTTCTTCACCGATTTAGGCGGCGAAATAGTCACCGACCACGAGGTAAAGTCACTGGCAGCACTACCCCCAGCGCGGGCTGTGCTGCTCGACGTAACGCCGCGCCAACTGCTGCAAATTGCCGGTGACGCACTGCCGCCCGGCTATCGCCGCCAGTTACAGCGGTATCAATACGGCCCCGGCGTTTTTAAAGTGGATTGGGCCTTGAACGAGCCGATTCCCTGGACAGCCGCCGCCTGCCGCCGGGCGGGTACAGTACATCTGGGTCCCACAGCGGCGGAGATTGCTCACAGTGAACGGTTGGTCTGGCGTGGAAAGGTGGCGGAACGGCCGTATACCCTCGTCACCCAACAAAGCCTGTTTGATGACAGCCGCGCTCCCGCCAGCCAACACACCGGCTGGGCTTACTGCCACGTGCCCCACGGGTCTACCCTGGATATGACCGCCACCATTGAAAGCCAGATCGAACGCTTCGCCCCCGGCTTCCGCGACACCATTCTGGCCCGCCACACCATGACCACCCAGGATTTCCAGACGTACAACGCCAATTACATCGGCGGCGACATCAACGGCGGCGTGCAAAACTGGCGTCAGTTGTTCACCCGCCCTGTGCCCCGGCTGAACCCCTATTCCACGCCACTGCCCAACGTGTTCCTCTGCTCCTCAGCCACGCCACCCGGCGGCGGCGTCCATGGCATGTGCGGCTTCCACGCCGCCCAGTCCGCGCTTAGATGACAGATCACGCCCAAAACATTTCCCCCGGCTGCTCAAAGATGTTGGCCTGTTTTAGCAGCGCCACACCCTTTGCCAGCCCTACGATGCGCGGGTAGAAATCGTCGGCAAGCAAGGAATCATGCAAACTGGCTCGATGCAGGGCATGGACGTGGTGGTGTGCATCAACCGCGACCAGGGCCTCATCACGCCTATCTACCGGCGCTGGCCGGAGCGCTTCGCCTGGGCCTACATCCACGAGATGCAGCACTTTGTGGCGCGCGTGGGAGGCGAAGACGGCCGTTGGGCAGTCGCCACCGTCCTGGCTGGAACCAAATCCATGCTCGAAGGCCGCCCCGTTTTGCTGGAAGAAGTGCTAGACGGTGAAGGTGCTGAACGCCAACATTTGCGGCACCGATTTGCGCATCTACAAGGGTGGGCATCGCCATTACTCGCCGCGCGCGGTGCGCATTCCCGGCCATGGGCGAAATTGTCGCTCTGGGCGAGCAGGTGGAAAGTTATGCCGTGTGGTAGACCCGATCCACGAAAATTTACGGGAGGTGGTGTTGGCGGAGAGCAACGGCCGACGACCCGTTCATCCGGCTCAATGCCAACACCGTGCATGACACAGATCTACTACCCACCCAACGCCCCCTTCTGGCAGATGCGCGCCGAGACGGCTGCTGATTTGTTTGTTGAAGAGCTGTTATATTCGCTACGCGAAATAAAAGACAGTCCAGAGCTGGTACGCGCCGGGTTCATCAAAATCAATGGTCAACGCCGCCGAATGATGCGAAGTACCCACCTTTTACTTCGTCGGCGTGACGACCGGCAAATCATCCATCAACAAAGTCTTTCCCTTTTGGATTTGTTCGCCGCCGCTAAGGACATGTTTGATTGTTTCGATCCCTATGCCCAGGTGACGCGGGAGTTATCAAGTATCTCGAAGCGAGACGGCCGTCTCGAAGGCCACGCCAAAGACCCCCGCACCGCCGGACTCAGCCTGGACCGATTGGACAAATCTCCTGAGATTTGTCCAATCTTCCGTGTGTTATTTAACTTTCATTCCTTAGCGCGTGACCAGCGGCAGATACAGTTCTAGCGTTGGTATAGGGGCCGTATTGAACAGGCGAGCAATATAAGGCTGCGGCTGTCCGCCGATTTCGCTGAACGTTCCCCCGACCAGGATATTGTCGTCCGGCAGGGGTAAGATGGCGTAGACAAAACCGTTCGTCCCCGGATTGAAGCTGCCGTCCAGGCTGCCATCGCTGTTCAGCCGCCCAATCGTCTCATAAGGCTTATCCGCAATGCGGGTGAAGAAGCCGCCAAGCAAAATCTTGCCATCCGGCAGCGCCGCCAGGGAGGTAATTTGCCCATTGGTCCAATGAGTCGGGTTGTCCGCGCAGGAGAAAAAGTCGTTATCGGGCGCGCCGTTGGCGTGCAGTCGCAGGACGAGATTCCCAGAAGAGCCAGGACAGGAAAACCACCCGCCCAGCAAAATTTTACCGTCCGGTTGGTAGGCAATCGCCTCCACCCGGTTGTTGAGCGCCGGGCTGACGGAACTGTCCAGACTGCCATCCGGGTTCAGTCGGCCGAAATAAGGCTGCGTCTCTCCGGCCAGGGTGATGAAAGCGCCGCCGACCAGGATTTTGCCATCAGGCTGCTCCAGAAACGCGAGGACAATGCTGCTGGCCCCTGGGTTAAAGTCCGCGTCTACAGTGCCATCACTGTTCAGACGGCCGATATTAAAGCGAGGCTGTCCACCCAGGGAGGTGAATGTGCCGCCGACCAGGATTTTGCCGTCGGCCTGGACAGCAAGCGCCCTGACCGTGCCGCCAAAGCTGCCCTGAAGCGTCCCAGGGTTAAAATCGGTATCCAGGCTGCCATCGGCATTCAACCGCCCGATGCCCGCCCGCGCCGCGCCATCCAGCAAAGTGAAGTTGCCGCCGACTATGACTTTGCCGTCCGTCTGCGCGGCTACGGCGTAGACTGTGCCATTGCTTTCGCCAGTTGTAAAACCGCCGTCCAGGCTGCCATCAGAATGGAGGCGGGCGACGCGACCGCGCGGCTGTCCATCAATTTCCGTAAACGTGCCGCCCAGGACAATTTTGCCGTCCGCTTGCAGGTCCACCGTGTTGATCTGGTTATTGACGGTTGGGTTAAAGGCGGGATCGGGGACAGGCGTGGGCGTCGTCGGGTTGGTCCGGCCGAGACGACTGCGGTTTACGCCGCCCATCTGGCTAAATAATCCTCCGGCCAATACACGGCCGTCCGCCTGGGCGGCCACGGCGAGAACAGTCAAATCGGCTCCGGGGTTGAAGGAGGCGTCAGGGATACCGTCGGGACCTAGCCGGGCGATAGCCCGCCGCTCGCGCCCATTGACTGTGCCGAACGAGCCACCGATGAGGATTTTGCCATCTGTTTGCAGCGCAACGGCGTAAACGACCGCGCCGGCCGTGCCGACAAAGCTGAAATCCATGCTGCCATCGCTGTTCATCCGCCGCACATGGCCGCCTAGGGAACCGCCGATAATCAATTTGCCATCCGGCTGAAGGGCCATCGCATAGACTCTGTCAGTTACCTGACCGGGATTGATTGTATACGAATCGTCCAGAGCGCCGTTGGCGTTCAGCCGCCCCAGGTAGCTGCGCGCCTCCCCGGCCAATAGGGTCATCTCGCCGCCAACCAGGATTTTGCCGTCGGGTTGAATCGCCAGATCGTTTACGCGGCCATTGGCCCCAGGGTTAAAGGCGGCGTCCAGGCTGCCGTTGGCATTCAACCGGGCGATATTCTGGCGCGGCTGACCAGCCACTTCTGTGAACCAACCGCCAATGACCACTTTGCCGTCGGACTGAATGGCGATGGCCTCAATGGTTCCGAAATTGGCATTAAAGCGCACGCCAGGGTCAAGGAAAGCGGTATCCAGGCTGCCGTCGGCGTTCAGCCGCCCCAAAGAGCTGCGCGGCTGGCCGGCCAGACTAGAGAACCCGCCGCCGGTCAGAATCTTGCCGTCGTTTTGCAGGGCGATGGCCCGAATAACCACGCTGGCGTTGCCGGGATTAAAGGGGCTGTCCAGGCTGCCATCCGCGTTCAGCCGACCGATACCCGGACGATAGGCTCCGCCCAGGTTGCCAAATCCGCCGCCGACCAAAATCTTGCCATCCGGCTGCACGACAATGGCGTAAACTGTGCCGCTCGCGCCGGGGTTGAAGCCGGGGTCTATGAAGGCGGCCTGCGCCGGGTTGGGCGTCAGCCCGGCCAACAGCGCCGCCAGCGCCAGACAAAAGAGGAGGCCGGCGCGGCGAACTTGGGCCGGAAAGCGTTCAGAAATCATTGTTTTTCTCCTTGTGGGTGGGCGGGGGTGAAAACGGCCGTTCTTGCAACAGCCCCAATAACTCGGCGGCGGTGATAAACGGCCGTTTCTCCCCCGTGCGCGGATCGCTGACAAACCCATGCGGCTGCCCGTCCGCGCCTTGCTTAATACGCACAATGAAAGCCTGGTAATCCATGCCGCAAGCGTATATTGTTATTGTTGACAACGAATGAACAACCCTGTTAACGCGAGGTAATCCATTAATGTCCAACACGATTCGCCGCCCCCGGCTGCTGGAGCAAATGGCCGCGCTGCTCGGCGAAGGGCATCTTTTCATCAACGCCCCGGCCGGCTACGGCAAAACGCTGCTGCTGCAAAGCCTGCAAACGGAACGGCCGTACACCTACTTCATCCCCCTCAGCCCGGCCGACAGCGATCCGGCCGCTCTCCGCGAACGGCTGGAACCACTGCGGCAAGCGGAAAATACCCTGCTGCTCGACGACGTCCACCACCTGCTGGAAGCCGATGCCACCATAACCTGGCTGAAACAGCAGATGCGTCAGGCGCAGCCGCGCTGGGTGTTGGCCGGGCGGCAGCCGTTGTTCCCGGCCACCGACCTGGCCCTGTACGGCAAAATCAACCAACTGGGTCTGGCCGAGATGGCGTTTGACGACCGGGAAACGCGGGCGTGGTTAGGCGACCGGCGGCCAGACCGGGCCACCTGGCAGCAGCAGCTAGAAGGCTGGCCGTTGGGTTTGGCTCTGTTAAAAAACCTGGGCGACGCCGCTGACCCGCAGCCCATCGCCGAAAAGCAGTTGTTTGAGTACCTGACGGAGCAGATGTTTGCCGCGCTGCCGCCGGATTTGCAGCGGTTTATGACGGTAACGGCCGTCCCCCTCACCTTCACCCCCACCCTGGCCGCCACCTTACTGCCAGACAGCGATCCCGACGCGGCCGTGCAATCCCTGCTGACCCGCAATCTTTTCCTTTACCACGATATACAAACTGGCAGCTACCGTTATCACGACCTGATTCGCGCCTTTTTGCGCCAGCAGCTAACCTCGACGGAGTTCACCACGTTTTTGTTGATGGTTATTAATTGGCTATGCGAAAACAAGCAGTTCAGCGCCGCCATCGAACACGCCTTGAATGGGGGCCTGCCAGAGAAAGCGGCGGCGCTGTTGGCTGCGCCCGAAGCGTTTGTGGAGATACGGGTCAACGGCCGTTTCCTCACCCACCACCGTTGGATCAGCGCCTTGCCGCCGGAAATTGTGGCCGAACGGCCGTTGCTGCTGCTGCGCAACGGGGCGGCCCTCTTCCACCTGCGCGCCCGCCGCCGCGAAGCGTGGGAGTTTCTACACCGCGGCGTGGCCCTGGCGGAAGCGGGCAGCCGCACCGCCGATTACCGGCTGGGGCTGCGCTACATGGCCTTTTTTCACGGCGACGAAGGTCACAACCAGCAGGCGCTAACGCTCTATCAACGGCTGATTGCGATGCCCGATCTAGACGCAGTTCAGAAAATCGCCGCCCTGCAAGATATGATTTCCCTGCACGCCTTCCTGGCGCAGTTCGACCAGGCGCAGCGCTGTTATCTGGAAGTTCAGACGCTAACCGCCGGGACACAGCCACACCGCGGGCTGATCGAGCAGGTCAACTTTGCATCGCTGGTCCTGGCGGCGCGGGGACAGCGGGCGTCGGCCCACGCCATGCTCACCACCGCCCTGCATGAAGTGGCCGCCCAAAACAACTTCCAAGATTTGCTGCTGATTCGGCGTAATCTGGGCCATTTGCTGCTGGACCAGGGGGATTGGGCCGGCCAGCGCGAGAACCTGACGGCGCTGGAGGCCATTGTCGCGCAGGCGGAACTGGTTGATGAGCGGATCCAGTGGAGTTTGCAGCATGATCGCGGCCTGTTGGCGGTGGGCGACGGCCGTTTTGCCGCAGCCGCCGCCCTGTTCACCGCCGGAAGGGAGTCGCCTGAAGTGCAGGAATCGCCGCTGCTGCGGACTTTGTTCGGGGCGGCGATGGTCTGGTTACACCGACGACAGGGGCAATATCAAAGCGCCATCCAACTGGCAGATAAACTCCTGGCGGTCAGAACGGAGTTTCCCTATTACGAAGGGCGGCTGGCGCTGGAACGAGACATCGCCGCCCTGCTGTCCGCTCTGGCTGATGGTGATCTGGAAGGCTTCCAACTAACGCCACAAACCCGCGCCCTCATCCCCATGCGCGCCCGCGCCGAGCTGGTGCGGCTGCGAATGATGTTGGCGATCATCTGTTGGCGACAGAGCAATCCCCGTTGGCGGCGATTGGCGCGGCGTGTATTGGTGGAGGGGGAACGGCCGTTATACGGCCAACTCCTCACCACCCGCGACCCGGAGCTGGCAGCCGCGTTCTGGAAAATCTTGCTGGTCGAAGGGCTGGAACCAGCCAGAACTGACGCCGCCCTGCGGCAGATTGGGCAGAGCAGCTCGCTGCTGCCCCTACTGCGATACCAAGATGGGTTTGTCCGCGGACGCGCGGCCACACTTCTGGCGCAAATCGGTCAGGAAGAGGCGATGCCGGCTTTGGCAACGGCCGTTGCCGCCGAAACAAACAAAGAGATCAAAAAGGGACTCCACACGGCGCTGACCAGGCTCGAATCCCTGCCGCCGCCGCCGCTGCACCTTTGTTTAATGGGCGATTTTCGCGCCCAACGGGGTGAGGACGCCTTGCGCGCAGAGGATTTTCACCGCCCCATCGTTGCCCGGCTGCTGCAATACTTCGCCCTCCATGCCGGGCAGCCCATCCCCCGCGACCAGATTTTGGAAGATTTGTGGCCAGACGGTGACCCGGAGAAAACGGCCGTGTCCTTCCGCACCATCAACAGCCATCTACGCAGCGCCCTGGACCCATTCATGCGGCCGCGCGGCCCCAATCGCTACATTGTCGTAGAGCGGGATGTCTATCGTTTCGACCCCTACAGCGTCGTCGGCAGCGATGTGGCGCAGTTTACACGGCAGGTGGATCAGGCGTTGGCCGCAGGCGATCTGGACGACGACGGACTGGACGCGCTCAGCGACGCCCTGGCGGGATACGCCCCCCTACTGCCCGACCTGCCCTATGCCGATTGGCTGCTGGAACCGCGCCAACAGTTGGAGGATTTGTACCTGGAGGGCTGCCTGTGCGCCGCCGAAGCATATTTGTCGCGCAGACAATGGGTGCAAAGCCAGACCTGGCTGCGGCGTGGCTTACAGGTGGCCCCCTGGCTGGAGAAAGCATGGCAGATGCTCATGCGCGCTTATGCCCGGCAAGGGCATCGTACTTTGGCGCTCAAAGCGTACCAAGAGGCTGTGGCGGCGCTGGAACGTGAACTGGGTGTCGGGCCATCAGAGCTAACCCTTTGGCTGGTGGGAAAAGTGCAGAATGATGAGCCGATTTAGTGACCAGTGTTCAGTGTTCAGTATTCAGTTTTTAGTGCGCGTTTCCAGAGGTCACGCCGACTGAAAACTGGTCACTGAAAACTGATTACGGATTACGAACCCCAGCAGGTCGTATCATGATTCGACGTTCAGCACTGGCTCTGCTTTTTCAATTAAGGCGGCCAGCTTGTCCATGCTGCTGGTGATCAGCGGCGACGGCGCTTCATCCAAGACCTGGATGGCGCGCCATACCTCTGCCTGCCGCTCTTTGAGGTCGGACACCTGGAGCGTCGCCCCGGAAACCGCGCGGAAGCTGACCAGGCGGCTCCACAAAATATGGCAGGCGGCCGACAGCGGCGGTGCAAAGAGGATGCCCAGCAGACCATAAGCGTCGGCCAGGGCCAGCAAGATGACAATGGTGAGGATGGGGTTGACCTGGGCGCGGAGGGGCAGGCGTGATTCCAGCAGCCATTTCAGGGCAGTGATGACGATGAGGGTGTAAACGGCCGTTAGCAAACTCAACTCCACACCGCTCAACAACCCCAATAACAGGGGCGGAACCAGCGCCAGGAATGGCCCCACGATAGGCATCAACAGCGCCACCGCACCAGACAAAGCCAACAGCGCCGGATATGGGGAGCCTAACAGCCAATAGCCCAAGGCCAGCAGCAGCCCGGCCAGGAACGCCTGCCCAGCCTGGCGGCGAATGTAAATCCCCAGGTCCGCCTCCATTGTCTGCCAGATGTCGCGTACCTGGCTGCGCTGCCCCGGTGGCAGCAGCGAAAGCCAGAGCCGTTCAAAGTGGTTCTGGTCCATTCCCCAATAGATACTCATGAAGAGAACGACGAGTGCGCCGCTCAGCAGGCTAAAAACACTCTGGGTAAACCCCAACACCGCCGGTAGTACAGACTCACCCTGTTCGCCAATCAGTGCGTCCAGGAGTTGGCTGGGCTGGGGCAGCCGCGTGTCTAACAAGTCTTGCAGCGATCTGCCCGGCAGCCAAACCGGCTGTCGCCAGCTATCTTGCACCGACACCTGCTGCGCCAACTCCTGAATGTCCCGAACTGCGGCCCCACCGCTGACCGCCAGCAAGAATAGGAAACCACCCAGGGTAATCAGGTAAAGCAAGATCAGACCCAGGCGGGCCACAAGCGGCTGGCCGGCCGGCCGCTTGAATAGGGGACGCGCGGCGGCAGCCAGAGCCAGTGACAGCAGGACGTAGACGACCACCAGGCGGAACTGCCACAATAAGAGCAGCGCTAATATTGTGGTCATAACTGCCGTTCCCACCCACGCCACTTGCTTGGTCATTCGGCCCCCACAGGGTGAACCTGGGCCAGCAGTCTATCTAATTCGACAGCCAGGGTCTCGATCTCATCCATCACCTGCTCCGTCTGCTTGATCTGCTCTTCGGAACCGCCCGGTGTTTGCCGCGCCTGCTGACGCAAATCTTGGGCCAACTCTTGCGCTTCCTGGCGCAGGCGGCTGGCATAGTCTCGGCCGGCCGTGACCTCCGGCTCCAACGCTCCCGGCCGGAAAACAAAGTGGTTGAGTAAAATTTGGATCATGGCTGCCAGCGGAATAGCCATCAACGCGCCGGCGATACCCAGCAAAGAGCTGAAAGCAAAAAGGGCCAACAGCGTGACAAACGGGTTGACGCCGACCGCCTGACGCATCACGCGCGGCACAAGAAAACTGTTTTCTACCTGCTGAATGACCAGCGTCGCCACAATGACCCAGATCAATTTATCTGGCCCCAGAGTCAGGGCGACCAACAGCGCCGGCACAGCGCCCAGCAGTGGCCCCACAAGCGGCACCGCCTCCATCAGCCCGGCCACGAAGGCCAGCACCAGTAGATAAGGCAAACCAATGAGCCAATAGGCGACGAGGGACAGGCTGCCTACGGCCAGCATCAGGATGCCTTGCCCGGCCACGAAGGCGCTCATCTTCGTTTCCATGGCGGTGATCAGCTCGCTAATGCTTTCGCGCCGCGCCTGCGGCAGCAGCAGCAGCAAGGAGCGGATGGTGCGCGGCCCATCGAGCGTCCAGTAAGCGGCCAATAGGAAGATGATAACGGCCGTAAAAATAGTCTGCGACACGACGCCGATATAACCAACCGCCTGACCGGCCGAATCCAACATCTCCTGGACTGTCTGTTGGACTGGATCAGCGAATGACCAGGTTGTAGGAACAAGGTCATTCAGGCTGCCGAACAGCAGGTTAGGGTTGTCCAGCGCCCACCCACGCAGGCTTTGGTAATAATCCGGCAAAACGGCCGTAATGGTAGCGCTTTGCGCGGCAATCAGCGGGAATAACAACAGCACAAAGCCAATGAGCAAGGCCAGCAGCAGCAAATAAACCAGAATTACGCCTGCTTTCTGGGGTATGCCCCACCGATGCAGCCAGACGACGACCGGTCTGAGTACGGTGCCGATCACCAAAGCCACAAACAGGATGAAAAGTACCTGGTTGAAGCGGTAAAGCAGCCAGAAACTCAGGCCAACGGCCGCCAGGACCAGCGTAGCCCAGACAACCCGCCTGAACGTCCACTCAGGTTGCGCCGCCATCGTCCGCCCACACCATCAGCGCCGGTGAGGTGGCATGATCAGCCAGAACGGCTTGTTCTTTGGCCGCCGGCCCATTACCCCTGTCTTGTTCCCCTAACCAACGTAAAAAATCTTCTTTGGTCTTGCGCACAGGCATACGCTGTCGCCTAAATTGGGTTACAGATTTCATGCAGCGTTCCTTTGCCTGTTAGTTACGGGTTGAAAATTTGCGGGGTTTCCTTTTTTTCTTTCTTTTCTTTTTTTGCTTGTTGTTTTTCCTTCGTTGTCTTGCCTGGTTTTTTCTTGTCGCGTTTTTTGCTGTCCTGACCCTTACTCATGATCTTTTCCTCTGTAAATGGGGCATCTTTGCCCGATGATTGTGGGGTGGCGTGGCCACCAGAGCAGCCCTTCGGGACTGAGATGCGGCCACAGCGTGGTAAGATGATTAAATTTTGTTCTAACCGAGTTCTTCTTTAGCTTCCCGCTCCATCTTTTCCAGGCGGGTATAGTAGTCGGCAAACTCGTTGAGATGGGCGAGGGCTATTTTGCCGGTCAACAGGGGATCGTTGCCCGTCACGTCCGTATCCGGATCGTGTAACCCATGTTCTAGCTCGACCTCTAAACCCATCTGGAACTGCGCCACATCGAAATGGTCCCAGGTGATGCCGAGCTTTTCCCCGATTTCGCAGGCTTGTTCGGCCGTAAAATGCTTTTTAGCTGACATGCTGCTCTCCTTAAACATATTTTTGCAAAAGACCAGGGTCCACATAGGTAGACCCTCCTTGCCCTTGAATGGTACTGCCCATCCGCTTGAAGCGCATCGGCTGGTCAGTGGATTTTTGTCTCCCCCAGTTGGGGGAGAGAGAAAATGGACGGTTTGCAGAAGGATGGGGAAACGGCCGTACCGCCCACCAGTTCTGGGGAATGGGATAGTGGAAGGGGGTAACGGCAAACGGCCGTTACTCAAGCAGCTTTTTGCCCGTTGTTGTTCAATGCGGTCTTGCCGCTATTAAGCCATAATGTACACCTCCGCTTGCCCTGAGAAACTGGATATCCTTGTGACTTTCCGTCCGTAACGGTATAGGTTACACTCAGAATCGTGATCCAGGATTTCAAGCATAAGGGTCTCGAAAAGTTCTTTTTGACCGGTTCCAAAGCAGGAATCCAGGCTGCTCATGCGGGCAAACTGCGGCTTATTTTGGGTAGGCTAAATGCTTCAACCAGTCCACGTGATATGAACTTGCCGGTTTGTACTTGCATGAACTGAAAGGTGACAGGCAAGGCACATGGTCAGTCAAAGTAAGTGGCAATTGGCGGGTCACATTTCGCTTTGATGGGCCAGATGCAGCTATTGTCAGTTATGAAGACTACCATTGAGGTAATTGAAATGATGCAAATGTATAATCCACCCCATCCCGGAGAAGTGATCAAAGAACTGTGTTTAGAGCCGTTGGGGCTAACGGTAACAAGAGCGGCAGAGGCGCTTGGCGTCAGTCGCAAGACATTATCGGCAATTCTGAATGGACGCGCCGGTATCAGCCCGGAGATGGCAATTCGGCTTTCTCTGGCTTTTGATACTTCGGCTGAAAGCTGGCTCAACCAGCAAATGCAGTATGATCTGTGGCTTGCCAGGCAGAATCAAACAGTGCTTAAAGTAGAAAGACTCTTAGCCGCCTAATCAGTGCTGCCAATGATGCTAGCGCGATGCCTCGGATGGCTCTCTAATCGGCGACCGACAAAGGCTTTGGAAACCTGCATCACCGCAGGTACAAAATGGCATTAGGCGGTTAAGTAGTTTGAAGGGATTGTAATTTTCAAATGGAATTCGAGGTACGTAACAGTAGAAAACGATCTAGCAGCCTGTCGGAGAACTCAGGATAGGTACACGGATTGAACGGATTCGATGGATTTTTACGGATACATCACCAGAAAATCGGTGTAAATCCGTTAAATCCGTGTCATCCGTGTATCCATTTCTACTTTTCCGACAACCTGCTAGCTATTTGCCTGGGGGCCTAATACAACCACCACCTGATGGCTTTGGCCGTCGTCTTGCAGTGGAACTTCCGGGCTGGGCAAACGCTCCCCATCCAGCCAGACCTCAGCGACGCCCTGCTGGACGCCGGCCGGATTTTTGACATGAATGTGGTAAGTTGAACGGCCGTTCCGATACACCATCCCATACTCCGCCCAACTCGCCGGAATACACGGCTCAATCACCAACATTTGTCCCACTTTGCGCAAGCCCAACAGCCCTTCCACCCCCAGCCGGTAAAGCCAACCGCTCGACCCTGTGTACCAGGTCCAGCCGCCGCGCCCCTGGTTGGGCGGCACGCCGTAGACGTCGGCAGCCAGCACATACGGCTCCACCTTGTAGCGCCCCGCCTTCTGCGGTGTGTCGGCGTGGGTGATGGGGTTGATCAGATCAAACAGGGCGTGGGCCACATCCCCCTCCCCCAGTTGGGCGAACGCCCAAATCGTCCACACGGCCGCGTGGCTGTACTGCCCCCCATTTTCACGAATGCCGGGCAGGTAGCCCTTGATATAGCCAGGGTCGCGGCTCGTTTTGTCAAACGGCGGCGCGAGCAGCAAAATGAGCCGCTCCTGCTGTAACACCAACCGCTCATAGGCCGCCTGCATCGCCTGCCGCGCCCGCTGCGGCTGGGCCGCGCCGGAAAGAACGGCCCAAGATTGGGCGATGGCATCAATTTGCGCTTCCTGATTTTGCGTCGAGCCAAGCGGCACGCCGTCGTCGTCGTAGGCGCGGCGATACCAGTCGCCGTCCCAGCCGTGTGTTTCCAAAGCGCGCTGGTAAGCGGCGGCTTGCTGACGATAAACGGCCGTTTCTCCCTCCCCCACCCGTTCACACAAATCGGCAAAGTCGTGCAGCGTCTTGTACAAGAACCAACCCAACCAGACACTCTCGCCGCGCCCGGCAATGCCCACCCGGTTCATGCCATCGTTCCAATCGCCGCCGCCCATCAGCGGCAGGCCATGCTGCCCGGCAGTGGTTCCCCTCTGCAAAGCGCGGCGGCAATGTTCCAGCAGTGAATAACGCTCGGCCGTCGTCTCATACCAGCCGTACCGCTCCTCTTCATCTTTCGCCAGAGGCTCGCCCACCAGGAACGGCCGTTTTTGCTGCAAAATCGTTTCATCGCCGGTGGTGGCAACGTAGTGGGCGGTGACATAGGGCAGCCAAAGCAAATCATCGCTGATGCGCGTGCGCACGCCGCGTCCGCTGGGAGGATGCCACCAATGCAGCACATCACCCGCCGCAAACTGATGTCCGGCGGCGCGCAAAATATGGTCGCGGGCCAGGTCTGGCCGGGTGTACAGCAGGGCCATCACGTCCTGAAGCTGGTCGCGGAACCCATAGGCGCCGCTGGATTGATACAGCGCCGACCGCCCCCACAGGCGGCAGGCGACCGTCTGGTACAGCAGCCAGCGGTTGAGCAGCAGGTTCATCGCCGGGTCGGGCGTGTCCACCGTTACCGCCCCCAGCAGATCATCCCATAAGGCGTGGACGGACTGCCAGACGGCCGTTACCTTTCCCTCCTGCTGAAACTGTTGAATAAGCGACACAGTGTCTTCCTGGTTCGCCGCCTGGCCCACAAAAAAGCAAACCGTTTCGCTGCCGCCGGGCGGCAAGTCGAGATGAAGCTGAATGACGGCGCAGCTATCTAACCCGGCCACTACCTGGTTGTTCAAGCCGATTCGCCCCAGCGCGGCTGGCCGACGCAGGTCACCCAAACGGCCGATAAATTCGGCCCGGTCGTCGGTGAAGCCGTGCGGCTGCCTGGAAGCGGCGACAAAGGCGACGCGCTCGCCAAACTCGCTGTTGTACGGGTTGCGGGCCAGCAAGGCAAACCGTTCCCAGTCGTAGCTGGGGATGAGATAAGGCTGGCTGCTTTCGCGGTTTGTGCCCAACACCCATTCAGCGTACAGGGTCAGGGTGAGGCGGCGCGGCCGGTCCCAGGCGTTTTCCAGCCGCACCTGGATCACCTTGATCGGATCCGTCGGGCTGACAAAGAGGCGCGTTTCCTGTTTGAGGCCGTGGCTGTGATGCTGAAAAATGGTGTAACCGGCTCCGTGCCGCACCAAATAAGGGGCGTCGGCCGGCGCTGGTTGGGGCATCGGCGACCAGAGTTCGGCCGTCTCTTCGTCGCGCAGGTACAACGCCTCTGCCGGGATGTCGCTGACCGGGTCGTTGCGCCAGGAGGTGAGCCGGTTTTCGCCGCTGTTTATCGCCCAGGTGTAACCGCCGCCGGTTTCCGACACCAGAAAGCCGACGCTTTCATTGGCGATGACGTTGACCCAGGGAGCGGGGGTGACTGCGCCCGGCGGCAGGTAAATCTGGTATTCCTGGCCGTCGGCGCTAAAACCACCCAGGCCGTTGTCGAACTGCCAGGTGGTGGGGCGAGGCAGAGGTGGGGTTGGTGGTGGGGAAACGGCCGTCTCGTCCCGTGTCGCCGTAAACAGGGGCAGGGGCGTGGGCTGGTAAAGCAAATTCCCCAACTGCTGCCCCATCGTCCCCTGCGAACCATCCAACACCACCCGCGCCGTTGTTTTCAGCAGCACCCGGTCGGCCAGACTCATCTGATCTTCGCGCAGCACAAACAGACCACCGCGCCGGTTCAGCCAATGCTCGCTTTGGGTGCGGTGGATCAGGTGGTAGATGAAGCCCTGCATCTCCTGCCCATAGTTTGACTCTTGTTGGTTGAGGATGACCAGGTCAATCTGCAAATCGCGCCGCCGCCAGTACGTGTGGGCGCGCAGCAGGTCGAGCAGCAGTTCACCATCCGCCTCCTGATGCAGTTGCAGCAGCAAAATGGGGTAGTCGCCGGAAATGCCAAAGGCCCACAAACCGGGCTGACCCTGGCTGTTGGCGGCCAGAGTCGCGGCGTCGGCGCGGCGGGCCGGGTGGGGATACAACAGCAGCGACAATACCCGCTGCATCTGCTCTAGCTGAGGCGCAGTTAAATCGAGTTGGCGCAGTTCTTGTTCGGCCAGGCTGCGGGCGCGGACAAACGCCCGTTCCAGCATCAGCCACTGCTGGTAGCGAGTAGCCCACTCCAACGCCTGACGGCGCGAAGGGGTCGCCAGGGTGATGAAGGCCAGTCGCACGGTGGTGTGGGGCGCAATGGCAACGGTCTGGCTGAGGGACATAACCGGGTCCAGGGTCGCGCCGGTGGTCTGGCTGGGACCATCCGTCAGAGCGATGGGATTGCGGGCGGTGCGACCGCGCCCCAGGAATTTAGCGCGGTCGCTGTCGTAACTGCGACCCTGTAGGGGCAACCCTTGTGGTTGCCCCAGGGCAGGCAAAGGAGCCAGGGCAGGCACAAGGCCGGCCCCTACATCAAGGGTTGTGTCGGCGAGCAGCATATGCAGCAAAAAGAGCGGCTCATCGTTGGCCGAACGAGGACGGCGGCGGAAGAGCAGGGCGTGCAGGCCGGGCAAGTATTCGCTTTCGACGAAGAGATTGGCAAACGCCGGGTGGCGCTGGTCGGCGGCGGCCGGTCCCAAGACAACTTCAGCGTAACTGGTGAGGCGCAGGCGGCGCGGCCGTTCGCTGTCGTTGGTCAGGTTGATGTGGCGAATTTCCACGTCATCTTCAGGGGCGATGGTGATGGTCATTTGCAGGGCAATGTGGTGTTCATGACGGCGAAATTCGACCATGTGGGGGTGGAACAGGAGTTCCTGATGCGCGGGACGGGCGGCCGTCGGCTGCAAACCGGCCGACCAGAGGTCGCCGTTGTCCAGGTCTTGCACGTAGAGCCACTGCCCCCAGTTGTCCAGGGTGGCGTCGGGCCGCCAGCGGGTGAGGGCCAGGTCTTCGCGGCTGCTGTAACCACCGCCGGCGTTGGTGATGAGGGTGTGGAAACGGCCGTTTGACAAATAATGGGCCAATGGCATCGGCGTGTCGGTGGGCACAGCCCAGGGGGGGTAGGAAACGGCCGTTTGCCTTAACTTACCGGCGCGCTCTTCCGGCTGCGACGGCCGTTCGTCGGGCAAGCGCAGCGGAACCTGTTCTTGCAGCAGCAGTTCCACACTTTGGATGTGAGGGTCGGCGTGGAAACGGGCCGCCATCGGGTTGTCATGCAGATAATTGATCAGCGCCAGCAAAATCATGCCCTGGTGGTGGGCCATATAGGAGCGTACAATCGCCGATGACTGCCCCAACTCCAGCCGCGCCGGGGAAAAATCGAGCGCTTCATACAAGCCATAACGCCCCATCATGCCCAACTCCGTCAGTTGGGCCACGTTCTGGCTGACCGCCTGTGGTGCAAATGGCAGCGCCAGGATCGAAGCGTAAGGCGAAATCACCAGATCATCCGCCAGCCCCCGCTTAAAACCCAGACCCGGCGCGCCAAACGCCCGATATTGGTAGTTTTGACCGGCGTCAAAGGTGTAAAAACCGGATTCAGAAATGCCCCAGGGCACTTGATGGGCCTGACCGTAGGCGATCTGGTGGGCTACGATGTGGCCGTAACTTTGGTTGAGGAATGTGCCTTCGTAACTGCGCATCAGCAGGGGCGGCATCAGGTATTCAAACATGGTCCCGCTCCAGGAAAGCAGGGCCAACCCCTCTTTCACCTGGGTCAATGGACGACCTAAATGCAGCCAATGGCTTTGCGGAACCTGGCCCTGAGCAATGGCAACCAGGCTGGCGATGCGTGATTCGGAGGCCAACAAGTCGTAATAGTTGGGGTCCAGGCGGCCAGTCGCCAGGTTGTAGCCAATGTGGAAAATTTGGCGTTGGCTGTTAAATAGAAAGGCAAAATCCATGTCGGTGACGAGATTGTTGGCCTGGCGAGCCAGCTCGTCGCAGCTAGTCAGCAGCGGGCTGATCAGCAGGCGGGCAGCCGACAGGGCGTCCGTCAATTGGTCGCACCAGTCGCGGTCAGCGGCGGCCGTATCGGTGGGCAGCATATGCTGTAGTTCGGCCAGGGCGGTTTGCCCGGCGGTACATAGATTGGCTATCTCATTGAGGCGAGGGGTGGGCGGCAAGGCGGACAGCAGGCTTTGCCAGGCGGCCTGAATGGCCGGGTCGGCCGACTGGCTGACAAAAGAGGGCGGCTGGCTAAAGGGCAGCACCCAGGGGAGTACGCTGTTTACCTCGCGCTGCATCCCTTGTAAATGGTGGCTGATGCGCTCGGCATAGACGCGCCAGGTGTGGATTGTACGGGCCTCGATGGCCTCACTGGCCTCAACCAGGGCCATGAGGTGAGTGGATAGGGTAGGTTGTTCATGGTCCAGCAGATGGCGCAGCAATCTGCCCCACTGTTCTGGTTGGTTTTGTACCTCCAGAACTTGTTGGCGCATGTGGGCAAGATGCTGCTGGCAGACCGCGGCCATGTCTTCGTCAGCCAGCGCTTCGCTGAGAACAGCCAGCGTATCTAACAAACCCTGCCACCGCTGCCAGCGCCAGGCGGGCTGCTGCGGCAATGTCAGACAGCCTTGTTTGAGGGTCAGCAAACAACCGGCCAGATTACCGCTGTCTACGGTGGAGACATAACTGGGTGGCAGCGGCGCCAGGGTGCGGGTATCTATCCAGTTGAGATAATGGCCGCGATACCGGTCTAACCTGTCCAGGGTGTCGAAGGTGGAACGGAGACGTAGGGTGAGGGTGAGGGGACTGATATAACCCAGGTCGTAGGCCCCCAAAACGGATAGGAGGTACAAGCCGATGTTGGTGGGTGAGGTGCGGTGGGCAACCACACCACGCGGCGATTCCTGGAAATGGTCGGGCGGCAGCCAGTTATCGTCGGGGCCGACAAATTCTTCAAAGAAGAGCCAGGTGCGGCGGGCCAGGGTGTGGAGCTGTTGGCGTTGGTCGGGCAGGAGGGGGGGGACGGAACGGCCGTATGGCTGGCTGATCCATTGGGCAATTTGCGGGCCAATGGCCCAAATAAACAACAGCGGCAGGGCGATAGGCAGCGCCGTTGGATTAACCCAGTAAATCAGCCCGGCTAAGATGAGAGCAAACAGGACAGAAGGGAACAATTGGCGGGAGACGGCCGTTTGACCTGCGCCGCGGCCAAACCGACGCTCAGTGGAAGCGGCGGTGGTCCATTGCAGCAAGTTGCGCCGGGAAATCAGCAGCCGCCAGAGGGTGGCCCCAATCGCTGCGACGGTGAGCAGACTTTCGTAAGGCAAAAAAGCCACAAACAGCAGCCAGCGAATGGTATCATCGCGTAACGGCCGTCTTAGTTCCGCCCAGGAAGCCCCGCCAATGGCGCGCCAAACGGTGCTAACGACGCTGGTCAGCAGAGAAGCGGCCGAAGTGAGCAGCGCCAACACAGTCCAGACCAACGGCGAGCCAGGCAGCCACAACCAACCGGTGACAAACAGGAGGAGCAGCATCGGCGACAACAGACTGCGCCGCAAATTGTCGGCGATCTTCCAACGCCCTATGGTGGACAAATCGTTGCGGACATACGGTTTTTTTTGCTCGTTGGGCGAGGACACATTGGGCGCCCAGGGCATCAGCCAGGGCAATAGCTGCCAATCGCCGCGCACCCATCGTTGGGCGCGGCGCGTGCTGGTGAAATAATTGGCGGGATATTGTTCATACAGCACGATGTCGGTTACCAGACCGGCCCGCCCATAAATCCCTTCAAACAAATCATGGCTGAGCAGGGTGTTTTCCGGGATGCGGCCAGCCAGGCTGCGTTCAAACGCATCAATATGATAAATGCCTTTCCCCACGTAGCTCCCCTCGCCAAACAAATCCTGATACACGTCGGAGACGGCCAGGGTGTACAGGTCCAGGCCGCTGTCGCCGGCAAAAATGCGCGTAAAAAAGGAGCGGTTGGCGCTGGTGGATTGAATTTGGGTGCGCGGCTGGAGGATGGTGTATCCGGTGGTTACCTTGCCGGTGTCTGGATCAAATTGGGCGCGGTTCAGGGGGTGGGCTAACGCGCCGATCAGCCGGTTGGCTCCCTCGCGGGGCAGGATAGTATCGGCGTCCAGGGTGATGATGTATTGAATCTGGGGCAAAATGCCCAGGTTGCCAACTTGCACGGTGTAAGATGTCTGGCTGTGGCCGCGCAGCAGTTGGTTAAATTCGTGCAGTTTGCCCCGCTTCCGTTCCCAGCCCATCCAGGTGTTTTCGCGGGGGTTCCATTGGCGATGGCGGTGAAAAAGATAAAAAGGTTGGCTGGGGTAGCGATTGTTCAGGGCTTCGATGCCGGTTTGGGTCTGGCTGAGAAGGCGAGCGTCGGCAGCGGCGCGGCTGGTTTCCGGCCCGAAGGGGGTTTGGGCCGTGGCCAAATCGGCATCGGCAAAGTCGGTCAGTAGGGCAAAAGCCAGATGGGGGTCGGGGTTGCGCAGGTAGTGCATCTCCAACTGTTTGAGCAGCGAGACCACTTCGGCGCGGTGAGTCAGCAGGGTGGGGATGACGACCATCGTGCCGCATTCGGCCGGTACGCCATTTTGCAGGAAGTCTAGTTTGGGCAAGACGCGCGGCGAGATAAGGTGGGTGACGAGCCAGTTGATCAGGGTGACGGTGGTGGAGATCGCCGGGATGAGGATGAAGAAAACGGCCGTTACCCCCGCCCACCCCGTCCCATTTCTGAAAGCGTAGAAGACAAAAGGCAGGGCGATGATGAGCGTTAACACGGCGACGCTGCTCAGGTAAAGGGGTGTGGTGTAAGGGGCCAACGCCCGCTGCCAACGGCGGAGTCCCCGGGGTCGGCAGCCGGTTTCCTGTTCCAGTTGGCTTAGCCCGGCAGCCAACAGGTAATAGCCGACGTGGCGGGTGGGGGAGTTGGTGTCGGCGGGGGCGCGGGAGGCCAGGGAAACGGCCGTTTGCGCCACCACAATTTCTGCCTGATTCGTCGCCCGCGCCACCCGCTCGACCACTTTGCGATACCGGTCGCGGGTCTCGAAATCCATCTGGGCATACACTTCGGCCGGGTCCTGGCGCAGGCATTGTTCCACCTGGCTGATGCGCTCAAAAAAGATGAGCCAATCTTCACCGGCCAGCAGGCGCAGGCTGGGAATGCAGTTGGCAACCACGTCGGTATCGTTGACGGTGTGGTTGCATTGCAAGGCCAGGGGCAGCGGCTCGGCCGCAGGCGGCAAGTTGGCTAGACGGCCGACAGACTGCGCCATGCTCTCCAGCAGCACCAGGCGCAGCATAATCGGCAAGGCCCACAATTCCCCATCGTCAGGGGGGTTACGGCCTGATACGCCCAAACAAATTTGTGGATGCGCTCCAGGTCGAGCTGGCACGTTTCGACGATGAGGAGTTGGCGGGCCAGGTCATAAACACGAGGATAATCTTGCAGCGGAGCGCCCGAATTAAGCCGGGGCAAATTCCGGTAAAAGTCAGGCGACAGGTCTTCTTCGATTTGCAGCAGGGCTTGTTGGACGACATAATAATTATCCAGCAGCCATTCGGCGGCATAGGAAAAGACCAACGCTTCGGCGGTGCTGTTGCGGAATGTCTGGTACCCTTTTTGCAGTAGTTTGGTTTGCTGCGGCAGCCGCTGCAGCAAATGCTGCGCTCGCGGCGCGTAGCAAATGGCCTGATGCCCGGCTGCCAGGTGCTGGGCGGTCTGCTCTAATCGGCTGAGAACCTGTGTGGGCGCGGGTTGACTGGCGGAAGGGGGAAGGGTCTCACTGGGCGTAGTTGGCGTTGGCAAAGGTCTGCCCTCCCATCGCCTGACCTGATGACCGGAAGGCATTGTCGGTCGCCAGCGGCCCGGTATTAGGGGACGACATATCCTGAACAACGAGCAGCGGGACGAGGCCGTAGGTGATGAAGTTGGTGACGAGGTTGCCATACGGCCGTTGGCTGCCGCCGGAATGACCATGAGCGCTCAAAATCAGCAAATCCACTTTTTCCTGGTCCACCAGGTCATGCAAAGTGGTGATGACATTGTCGCCGACCAATAAACGGGTTTGGCTTCCTGGGGGCAGGCGGCGTTGCAGTTGTGCCAGGTAGTCGGTGGCGACGGTCTGGTTACGTTCGACGATCTGGGTCATCAGGGCGCTGTCTTCGGGGGTGAGAGCGTGGGGGTGGACCATTTCTGGCCGGGCGACAATGTGCGCCAGCAATAGTTCTGCCTGGTGGTATTGGGCCAGGCGGGTGGCAATCGGCAAGACGCTTTCGGCGCGCAGTGAACCATCGAGGGGGAGGAGGATACGGCCGTAGTGCAGTTCAGCCGGCCGATTATCGGCCGGCCACTCTGCCCGGACCAACAGAACAGATTTGCCTACCTGCCAGATTACCTTTTGCGCCACCCCGCTCTGGCTCTGGTTGCTGAGTACCACCAGGTCTACGTCATGGTCGTGGGCATAGGCCACCACCCGCGCAGCGGCCGGGCCTTCGAGCAAGACGCTGGTAACGGACAGGCCGCTTTGCTGCCACTGTCGGCTCATCTGGTCCATGTAAGATTGTGCTTCTACTTTGCGCAAATACCAGTTCAGCGGGTCCACCTGGGGCGCACGGCCGTCATCCTCTGGCTCCACCACGTGCAGCAAGAAGAGATGCCCGCCCACAGCCTGGGCAATGGCCCTGGCATGTGGCAGCACACACTCCGCCAGGGCAGACCCCTCTAGCGGTACAAGGATTCGGTCCAGCATAATGCTCCTTCACAATAAGTTTCGACGTGGTTCATCCAGCAAGACATCCTCTTGACCGGATATATTTTTGTACGGGTCAGGCTGAACGAAGCGGAGCATCCCCAACGGCTTCATCCGTTTGGGATGAATGGGATGCTTCGTTTTGCAGGCTATTCCTTCTTGTCTTTTTTGTCTTTTTTGTCCTTTTTCACCTGTTTTTTCTTGTCCGCCTTCTTATCCTCTTTTTTATCCTTCTTGTCCTTCTTGCTATTGTTCTTATCTTTACTCATGATTCTTTCTCCTTTCGATCAAATCTTATGGGGTTTTTATAGTCGCAAAGTGTCTTCTCAATATTCTGGGGTAAACGAGGCCTGAGCTTGTCGAAGGTCATTGGTTTCGGCAAGCTCAACCAACTGCACCCCCATTTATTGGGAAGATGCTATATAGCTGCCAAACGGCCGTTATCGGGCAACCAGCCGTGCTGACCCTTCCTACCTCTGCCTCCGTGTAACTAGCCAGAGCGCACCCTCGACGGCTGCGTCCGGTCGCTGCCCCGCAGCAAAAAGGCCAGACCAAGCCCGGCCACAAAGCCGCCGATATGGGCCATATAAGCGACGCCGCCCGTGTCCGTTGTGGTGGCGGCGATAGAACCAACGCCGCTAAAAAGCTGTAACACAAACCAGAGGCCAATGACGATCAACGCCGGAACCTGCATCACGCCCTGGCGCTGCAATACCTTGATCTTTCCCTGGGGAAATAACAAGATGTAAGCGCCAAGTACCCCGGCAATCGCCCCCGATGCGCCCAAATTTGGCACATTGGACCCAGCGCTAAACGCTAACTGGGCAAAAGTGGCGGCCAGACCACAAAGTAAGTAGAAAATGATGAACTTAACGTGTCCGAAACGGTTTTCGACGTTGTTGCCGAAGATGTACAAGTAAAGCATGTTGCCGCCCAGGTGCGCCCACCCGGCATGCATGAACATGGCCGTGAAAAGTGTCAGAGAATCGCCGACGGGATCAGCCAGGAAACGGGCCGGAACAAAAGCCCATTTTTCGATAAAGGCGTCACCGCCGCTCATCTCGACAAAGAAAAAGAGAACGTTCAGCGCGATCAGAGCATAAGTGACCACTGGGAAAGTTTTGCTGGCGCTGTCATCATCACCAATTGGGAACATGAGGATTATCTCCTTCGCAACCGCACTTCTGACGTTTACTTCGCCTTATACACCTGGCGATCGCGGTCTTACTTATATTTTTGCGGCGTCTCCCCTTGCCGGTGGTCGTCCAGGCGTCCCAGCGTGCTTTCCAGGGACCGCATTAACTGCTCGGCCGCGCCTTCAACAGCCTGTTCCCAGGTCGCCGCATCATGGGTCACGGCCGTCGGGGAACGGCCAGCAAGACGGACCTCCAGCACGCAGCGCATATCATGGGTGCCAAATTTGTTGTCGCTGTTCTCGTCACTCAGGTAGACTTCAACCCATGTGATTCGCTCGCTGAAACGCTCCAGGGTCTCCCCCACCATGGCTCTGACTTGTTCGGCCAGATCGTCATCGGCTTCGATATTTTTATCGGTGTTGATTTGAATTTTCATATCTCTGTTGTCCTTGTAGGCGGCATCTGGCGTTACGTAGATCAATAACGATAGATAGCGGCCAGGCCTGTCTGTGTCGGCATCTGCTCAGGGGACATGATGATAACTTCGCCGCCCATTTTCAGGGTCAAGGCTGCCAGGTCGTCGAGCGCGTCATCAATTTCCGGGTGTTCCAGGTTCGCCAGGAGGACAACGCCGGAAGCTGCGTCAATCTGGCCGGGTATTTCACGGCCGTTCTCGATCAGTAAGGTAGCCACTCGCCCAACAACGGCCGCTTTTGCCACCTGCGTCAGTTGGTCATAGCCGAGATTCTGGGACATGGCATTGCCGAACTGCTCGACCAGCGCGGCCTGTCGTGCCAGATAATGCGGCTCGACGACTTGCCAGGCGCGCTGGCGGAGTTCATCCTGGGGCAGGGCGTCCGGGTTGATATCCACGCTCTCCCCCAGTAAAAACGGGTTGCGGCTGACCTGGTGGAACAGATGATGATGTTCCGGCAAGGCCGCCAGGACCAGCGGCAGGGCCGATGGCAGCGAGTGACTTTCCAAAACGCCCCGGTCAACGGCGCGGAAGAAACGTTCGGCGTCGCCATCCACTTCGGCCGCCTTGCCGCCATGGCCGTGGTGCATGCCCGGCTGCATTCCCCCCGCGCCGCTGTGCTGCGTTCCCGTCACACCGCCATAAGAGGCGACGGTGAGGTGCGGGTCGGACAGTTCTTCGCCCAACGCTTCGGTAATTGTGCGCGGTACGTCTGGAGCCAGTTCGATCTCGTCGAGGGCGTTGCGGTTACCCTCGAAGAGTTTGATCTCCTGCCGACTCAGGCCCAGGATTTGGTAGCGATCGACCGACTGGAGTACGCGCAGCAGGGGTTTGGTGTGAAACGTGTCGGCCGCGATGGCCAACTCGGCCACGGGTCGTTGCAGTTTGTAAACGCGAAACAGATCCCTCGCTGCCAATATAGCCAGGCCGTCAAGGGTATGGTTCCAGAAATCACGGTCATCGGCCAGGGTTAGAAACGGTTCTAGCAGCGGTTGAATCTCGTTTGCCGGGTATTTTTGCAGCAGCGACGCTTCCAGTTTTTTCACCAGGTTGCCAAAGCGAATCGGGTCTTGCTGGTTTTCTGGATGCCGCCGGTGAGTTGTTTGGTAGAGTGAAAGACAGGGTGGCTCGCGGTCGTTTAAGATCTCCGCGATGGCATTTTTATCTAGCAGCTTGTCGGAGAAGATACGTTTCTCCGAACAAAAATGATTTCGGTGTAAACTTTGGGTATGGCAAGAAAATTCAGAACTGCTGATTACGAAAAGACCCTGGACCTGCAAATCACCTTGCGCGATGTCCTGCCACCCGACCATTTGGCTCGCTTCATTGTCGCTGTCGTCGCCCAACTTGATTTGGGGATCGTGTATAGAAAGTATAGTGAGCAGGGTGCGCCACCATACGCCCCGGAAGTGATGTTGGGATTGCTGTTCTACAGCTATGCCAGCGGCGTATTCAGTTCGCGCAAGATTGAACGCGCCACCCATGAGGTGATTCCCTTTCGTTTCATTACCGGTGACATGCACCCCGACCATGACACGATTGCGGCTTTCCGCCAACAATTTCTGGCTGAACTGAAAGAGTTGTTTGTCCAGATACTGCTGATTGCCCAGGCGATGGGCTATTTGCAATTGGGTAACGTCAGTCTGGATGGCAGCAAAATCCATGCCGATGCGTCCAAGAGCAAAGCGGTCAGTTACCAGCGGCTGTTGGCTATCGAAGCCTATCTGCAAGCCGAAGTCGAGGAGTTGTTCACTTTGGCTGAAGTTGCCGATGGAGGACAACTGCCCGAAGAGATGAACATTCCTGATGAGATTGCCCGACGCCAGCAGCAATTGGCGCGGCTGGCCGAAGCCAAGAAGGTGCTGGAGGAACGCGCCCAGGCCCGGTATGAAGCCGAGCAAGCCGAATACGAGGCCAAGATGCAAGCCCGGGCCGAAAAGACCGACCCACAGGAAAAAAGCCGCCGGGCAAACCACCGCAGCCACCCACTCCAGGACCCAGAGATAAAGACCAGTACAACTTCACCGACCCCGAATCGCGCATCATGAAAAACGCCACCAACAGCGGCTTTGACCAACATTATAACGTCCAGGTAGTGGTTGACCATGACAGTCGTCTGGTAGTGGGCAATTGGTTGTGTGACCATACCAACGATAAACAGGCCGCCCTGCCAACTCTCGACACCGTACCACCAGTCGTGGGTCAGCCGAAAAAGGTCAATTTGGACACCGGCTATTTCAGCGAAAACAACATCGCCAGCTTGGAAGCGCGCGGCATTGACCCCTACATCGCCACCGGTCGCAGCCCACACCATCAGGGTTGGCGTGCCTTTTTCCTGGACAATCCCAACCCGCCACCCAATGATGCTTCCGTCAAAGAGCAAATGGCTTACAAACTGCAGACCACCCTCGGCAAAGCCACCTACCGTTTGCGCAAATCGACGGTTGAACCGGTTATCGGTATCATCAAGGAAACCTTGGGTTTCCGTCAGTTTTTCTCTGCGAGGCCTGGTTGCTGCCGGTGGCGAATGGACATTGGTTTGTCTGGCTTACAACTTGAAACGATTGCATACCTTGCAGGTTGGTTGATGGGGCGTTATTGCCCCCTGCCTGATGCCCGAAAACGGGCTGTAAAACCGTGCAAAATTCATGGTAATGAGGCCAATATGAGTTGCAAACTGCTTGTCTTGATGCTTTGAAATCGTTATTTGTCTATCATCGGGCCTTCAGAAGATATTTTTCCGACAGCCTGCTAGTAGATCCATCAATTTCTCCAGGTTTCAGCAAAAGGGACGGTTAAATGTGGCTGCCGGAAAGCGCCGGTTTATCTGTGCCAGTGGGCTGCTGCGCCAAATGCTCTACTACTGATTGGCTATATAGTTTCTTACCGTCCCAACGGCCGTTACCATCCCCATTCTTCCCGTTCAGCGGTGGGTTGATAAACAGGTCCATTGGAGCGGACACAGCAAGCGCCAATTCCGCGCGGACAACGGTGAGCAGGCTGTGCATGTCGTAGGGTTTTGGCAAAAAATTGGGCATCGCCTGTTGTCCAAGACGATGACCGACCTCTACGCGACTCAGGCTTGATGAGATGATGACCCTGACGTGAGGGGCAATTTGGCGCAATTCTTCATATGTCTATTCGCCGTTCATCACCGGCATGTTCATGTCGAGTAAAACCAGGGCAACGCTTTGCCACTGCTGCCGGTAGATTTGCAAGCCTTCGTATCCGTTGACGGCGGTGTAAACCGGTACGTCCAAGTGATAGGTGAAAACATCGGTCAGCGAGCGATTCGCGTATATCCTGGTTATCGTCAATCACCAGAATACCGTCTGCCGCTACCACAGGCGGCAAATAATTAACTGAAATCATCCATTTGCTCCCATTCATAAACCCCCTTGGCGGTTTGCCAGTTAATGTGCAGCGCAGTTGGCTGCGTGAGGGGTGTTATAATTAGAGTACCCCAAGCAGTTGTAAAATGACCAGGATGACAACGATAACGAGCAGCGTGTGGATCCAATTGCCGGTACGGAGTCTTGGGTTCACACTTCCGCCCAAAAAGCCGAGCAGCCACAGGATGAACAGAATAACAATGATAGTCCATAACATGAGGTTTCCCCTTTATGAGACTGGTTCAATCTATAAAGCTATAAAACTGAACCAATCTGGTACTAAGTGATCATCAAGAAATTACATGGCCCAGATTGGACCAATCTCCAAGATTGGCCCAATCTAAACGTGTAGATTATTCATAGCTAAATAGTTGATCAGGAGCCGTTAACGGCCGTTTTCCCAGCTTCGACAACGGTGGCAAAACGTTCCTTTCCGCTGTCAATGACATCATGGCCCCGTTGTTGTATCTCTTCCACCTGTTCGTGCAGGCTGTCCGTAACGTGATGGGCTTTAGCCCGCAGCTGCGCGGCCGTGTCATCTACCGCGTCGGTTGTCTGCTCGCGCAAATCCCGACCTTTCCGCCGGAGCTGCTTCCGCGTTTTCTTGCCAGATTGCGGCGCTATCAGCAGCATCACGCCTGCGCCGATCAGGCTGCCCAGCAGCAGCCCGGCCAACAACATCAGCCCGGCCCAAAAGCCGCTTAAATTATTGTCATCTTGATTCTTTTTGTTACTTTTCTTGTTCTTCATGCTCTGGTTTCCTTATGAAAATAAATGGCGTTATCCAGTTGAAAAAGCTGCCCAAGGGTTGGTTTGGTCAATTCATCAATCAGTCGGCTAAACCTCCGAGGAGTTTCAGCCCTCGGAGGTTTGAATCGCTGTTAACCCCTGCGCAGCCCTCTGCCCTGGAAGAGGCTAACAATTGCCAACAGAATGACGGCGCCGACGACCGAGACAACCAAAGCCGGCAAACTGAAATCGTTTTGGTTGATGGTGCCAATGCCCAACAGCGGCGTCAATACCAGACCGGCCAAAAACGCGCCGACGATGCCGACGATAATGTTGAGGATCAACCCTTGCTGCCCATTTGTGCGCATAATGATGCTGGCTACCCAGCCAACAATACCGCCAACGACAAGCCATATAATAAAGTTCATTTTATACTCTCCTTTAGAGTGTTTAAGTATGCACGCTGCCGTGCTTTACAAATTAGTTAGTGGCCCTTGCCCTGGACCTGACAGGTTTTCGCAAACCTGTCAGGTCTTGCTGGAATTAGTGAACCTTAGCGGCATCAAGCCGCTTGTTCAGCTCCTTTTCGGCGTCTTCTTTGGTGTAACCATATCGCTTTTGCAGTGCGCCGATCAGTTGGTCCGCCTTGCCATCCACCTGTTCCAGGTCATCGTCGGTGAGTTTGCCCCACCACTCTTTAACCTGACCCCGCATTTCTTTCCACTTGCCTTCAAAAATATCTTGGTTCATCGTGTGATCCTCCAGATCATTTAGATAAACTGCCTTGATTGGTCGTTGGCGGTGCACCGGGCAGCAAGGCGCGCCGAGGTTTAGCTAACGTGAATCTTGGCGACTGCGTCGCGCAGCCGTTCCGCCACCCGGTCTGGCGTTTCGTCTTTGCTGATGAAACTGTCGGCTCCGGCCGAGAGCGCCGCCTGCTGCCGGGCATCCAGGTGGCTGATGAGGACAATGACAACGGCCGCCGGGCAGGTGGCCCGCAGCGCCGGGAGCGAACTTTCTGTGGGGATTAACTCCCAGTCCACCACGATCATGTCGGGTTGGGTTTGAGCGGCTTCTTGCAAAACGGCCGTCCACTTGTTCGCCTCCCCAACTACCTGCATGTTCAAATCCAGCAGCATCAGCCGCAGAGCTGAACGGGTGTCGGTTTGGCTGTCGGCTATAAATACGCGAATCATGTCAATGCTCCGAGAACCGGGATTCATCCAGCGATTCAGTGATTGCTGCCTGCTTTGCCAGCAGAAATTCTTGCCAGGCATCGTTAAAAACGGCAATATGTCCCGGCTGCGCAATACCGATGACAACATCTGCCCAGTCTCTATGTTCGTCAGCCTTCTTTGCATATTCGGGATGCGCGCCAGTTCACCAATCTCATCGGTGCGCTCTTGCTGTGTGTTAAGCCAATCCTGGAATCGTAGAATCATCTTTAACTCCCGGTAATGAGATATCGCCCGTTGTGCCGACTCAGGGTCAGGGTTTTGGCCTCGCTGTCTAGCTGACGCGCCAATTCCCAGCCGGTGACGCTGTTCTTGAGATAAACGTCATACGGCGACGCCTCGGCTGGTAAGGTACGGCTCTCGCCCGGACCAGCCACACAGGTGCTGATCAGCGTGCGGCCGGTAAATATCTGCGCCTGCACCCGGATCTCAGCTTTGTTGTGGAAGGTGATTTTTGTCTCGTTCATCTTTTTTTGCCCATGCTAACGAGGCCCCAACGCCAAAGAAGCTACGCGCCCAGGCGGCAGAAGTTAACGGCTTGTGGCGCAGCGGATAAAGCCCTGGTCACCGTGAAATGAGTCTGGTGGGGCTAATTTCAATCATACAACCAGCGCCTCTCTGGTACATCGGCTGGTCAGGGGATTTGGAACTCCCCCAGTTGGGGGAGATCAGCATGGTGACAGTCTGGCACAATCACCAAGATTCAGTAGATCGAAACGATTGGGGAGCGCAGGCGTCTCGCCTGCCAAAACGGGCAAGATGCCCGCGCTCCGTTTCGATCTACTGAGTATCAGTTGCGGATGAATGTGGAGAGGGATGAGGGGTGGCAAACGGCCGTTTAGTCAACCAACCTCTGGCGCACGGCCATCGCCGCAGCCTCGGTACGGCTGGCGACGCCAAACTTGGTCAGGATGTTGCTGACGTGGGATTTGATGGTGGAGGGCGTAACGAATAGTTTCTCGGCGATCTCGCTGTTGTTCAAACCGGCGACCATCAGGGCCAACACTTCGCGCTCGCGCTCGGTCAGGTCGTGGCCGGGCGGCGGCGGTTGGCTGGCGGCTTGGGCCATGGCCTGGACAATCTCCGGGGCGAACGTGCCCCGGCCGGCATAGGCAGCGCGAATAGCCTGGGCCAACTCTTCGGCCGAGACGTTCTTGAGCAAGTAGCCGATGGCCCCCGCCTGGAGCGCGCTTTGTACCAGACTCTCTTCTTTGAAGCTGGTCAGGGCAACGATCTGTACGGTGGGGAAGCTTTGGCGAATGAGGCGGGTAGCGGTGACGCCATCTATGTCTGGCATGACGATGTCCATCAGGATCACGTCGGGTAAAATTTGGCGGCAGAGGGAAACGGCCGTTTCCCCATCCGCCGCCTCGCCCACCAGTTCCAGATCGTCAAACACCTTCAAAAAGGTCGCCAGGCCGCGGCGCACCATCGTGTGGTCATCCACCAGCATCACCCGAATCGGCATTGAGGGAGTCATCGGACCTCCTTTTCCAGCCGCTTTGTCCAGCGGATAACAATTTCTGCCCCCTGGCCCGGCTGGCTGGCAACCGTTAATTCTGCGCCAATCGTTTTGGCCCGTTCGCGCATCATGCTCAGGCCATAATGGCCGGCGGGCGTGTGGGCCATATCAAAACCCTGGCCGTTATCGCGGATGCGCAGCGTCACCGCGTCGGCCTCATAACGCAGATCTATCTCCACCCGGCTGGCCCCGGCATGTTTGGCGATGTTGGTCAGCGCTTCCTGGCAAACGCGGTAGAAAGCCACCTGCACATCGGCGGGCAAGGGGCCACGCTCTGTCCCAGTCACCGTCACCTGGACGGGAATGTTGGTCCGGCCGGTAAGGGCGTCGCCGAACTGACGCAGCAGGTCGCCCAGCTCGCTGTCGGTTAAGACAAGGGGGCGCAGTTCGGCCAACAGGCCGCGCATCTCGGCCATGGCGCCGCGCGTCAGGCGGCGCAGATCTTCTAACGCCTGCCGCCCCTCTGTCGGGTCGCGTTCCCAGAGGCGGGGCAGCACTTCGGCGATCAGGCTGGCGGAGAAGAGGGATTGGTTGACGGCGTCGTGGAGATTTTGCGCCAGCCGCTGCCGTT
The DNA here is from genome assembly GCA_016716065.1 of Candidatus Leptovillus gracilis. NCBI lineage: Bacteria > Bacillati > Chloroflexota > Ardenticatenia > Promineifilales (SeqCode) > Promineifilaceae (SeqCode) > Candidatus Leptovillus > Candidatus Leptovillus gracilis. Next base: position 541,756 of record JADJXA010000003.1, read on the forward strand.
CTTGCAAGGTAGCCTGGCTGGCCCGCGTTTCGATCCGGGCCTTCGTCTGCTGCGCCAGTTTTTGCTCCTTTTGCACCCGCTGGCTGATATCGCGGACGGCGCTCAGCAGACACGGTCGCTGTGCAAACGTAAGCGCCATCCCCCGGATTTCGCCATAGAAGGCTGCGCCATCGCGGCGGAGGTGAACGGCCGTTGCCACATACACACCGCCCTCTTGTACAGTCTGGAGGTAGTCGTGGAGCAGATGATGGCTGTCGGAGTGAAGGAGGCTGGCAAGGGGTTGGCCGATGAATTCTTGGGGAGTGTAGCCGTACATAGCGCAGGCAGCAGGATTGGCCTCTACAACCATCCCGGTTTGGGCGTCGTGGATGATGAGACCGTCGCTGACAGCCTCGAAAATGCGCTGATACGGCCGTTCTCCCGCTTCACTATGCATACAAGCAGTATAACCGATGGCGATGTTGTTGTCACTGTACCTGGCGAGGCGTGGCAGATTGGGCGTTGAGAAAACGGCCGTTTCCCTTTATACTTACTCCCCTTACGCTACAAACCGGGGTGGGACCGAGGTTCTAACAATGAAAAACAAAGGCATTATATATGGCATCATCGCCTATACCGCCTGGGGCGTGTTCCCACTTTACTGGAAAGCGCTAAAGAGCGTGCCGGCCGGCGAGATTCTCAGCCATCGCATGGCCTGGTCTTTTCTTTCTTTACTGCTGATTTTGACGGTTATGCGCCGTTGGGCCTGGATCAGACCGGTGCTGCGTCAGCCCAAAGTCCTGCTCACTTTCCTGCTGACGGCAACTCTCCTCAGTGTCAACTGGCTTGTCTACATCTGGTCGGTTAACGCCGGGTTTATCGTCGAATCCGCTCTGGGCTATTTTATCAATCCGCTGGTGAATGTGTTGTTGGGCATGGTGTTCTTGCGTGAACGGCTGCGGCCGTTGCAGGCAGTCGCCGTCCTGACAGCGGCCGGAGGCGTGGCTTACCTCACATTCAGCTATGGCGCGCTGCCCTGGATTGCCCTCACCCTGGCCTTTAGTTTTGGCTCCTATGGCCTGCTGCGGAAAACGGCCGTACTCAATTCCCTGGAAGGCTTGTCGCTGGAATCGGCCTGGATGTTCCTGCCGGCGGTCGTTTATCTGGTTGTGCAGGAGGTCAACGGCGTGGGCGCATTTGCCCACAGCGGCCCACAGATCAATTTACTGTTGCTGGGCGCCGGTTTTATCACCACCATCCCCCTGCTGCTCTTTGCCGCCGCCGCTCGCCGCGTCACCCTCATCACTCTGGGCATCCTGCAATACATCGCCCCCACTTTGCAATTTCTCATCGGCGTCTTTGTCTACAACGAGCCATTCAGCCACGGCCAATTGATCGGCTTCAGCTTCATCTGGCTGGCGCTAATCATCTACACCGGCGACGCCGCTGCCCGCCAGCGCCACCGCACCGCGCTGAAACCGGCGCAAACGCCGTTGTAGACGTCGGCCGGCACGCCCCCGGCGCTTTCTCGACGGGAAAGGTCCGGCCGTCACGCCGCCCTCACCCGCAAAAATCCTGCGCCAGCAAATCGCCGTCCCAACAAGCCATTTGCCAGCCTTGCCCGGCCGCCAGCGCCGCACCGCGATAACCGGGAAACGGCGACAGCGAGGTCATCGTCCAGGCGGTTGCCGCGCCTGCATTTGCCGCAACCCGCAGCAAACGAGCCGGTTCGCCCGGCCGCAAAGTGACATCGAAGGAATGCAGCGGGCAAGAAAGCCCTTCGCCAATGGCCTTGATGTAAGCCTCTTTGCGCGTCCAGCAGTTAAAAAATGCTTCGGCGCGCTGCGCGGGCGGCAGTTGGCGGAAAACGGCCGTTTCCGCCGCCGAAAAATAATGCTGCGCCAGCGCGTCCGCCTCGTCGGGCAGACGAATCTGCTCGATGTCTACGCCAATGGGCGCGCCGCGGCAAAAGCCGACGAGCAGCTTGCCCTGGCTGTGTGCGAGGTTGAACTGCCAATCGCCGCCCTGCGCCAGCGCCGGTTTGCCATAGCTGCTGCTGCTGAATTGGATGTCTGAAGGGGGGATGGAAAGGTAACGGCCGTTTAACCAGCGCAGCAGACCTCGCCCCACCACATACGCCTGCCGGTCACGTTCAAAATAGAAACGGCTGGCGCGGGCCAGTTCGTCCGGCGCGAGGAACTGCGCCAACCGCTGCCGTGTCTCTGCGCTGCGGGCCAAAGACGCCCGCCACAGATGAATCACGCCCGGCGGCAGCACAAAGGCGTCCGGCGGCGGCCGCCACGTTTCGCTCACGCCGCGCCCAGACTCCGGCGCGCCGCGTTGATCTGGTCGCGCAGGTCCAGGGCGGCGGCGCGGGCGGCGGCGGCAAAATCGCCTTGCAGCGACGCATACAAAATGCTGCGGCTGGCGCTGATGACCGGCCCGGCAATGGCATCCGCCCCGTATTGCACGGCCGCTGCCAGATCACCCCCCTGCGCGCCAATGCCGGGAATCAAAAAGTTGGCCGCCGGGGCCATTTGCCGGGCAGCCGCCAATTCTTGCGGATAAGTTGCGCCAACGACATAACCTTTGTGTCCGGCCGTGGCCCAGGTCTGGCTTTGGCGCAGCACATCGGCCGTCAGCCCTTGCCCGGCGGCCAGGTCGCCCTGGAAGTTGGCGGCGCTGGGGTTGGAAGTACGCGCCAGGATATAGACCGCCTTGTCCGGCCGGTCGCCAATCAGCGGCAGCACCGCCTCCGCGCCAACAAACGGATTCACCGTGATGGCGTCTACGCCCCATTGGTCAAACAGGCCGCGCCCCCATGCCGCCTGCGTGTGGCCGATGTCGCCCGTTTTGCAATCTAAAATGATGGGGATGTGGCCGGGAATATAGGCGATGGTCCGCTCCAGGGCGATGACGCCGGCCGCGCCCCATTGCAGGTAAAAGCCCAAATTCGGCTTGTAAGCGCACACCAGGTCGGCCGTCGCGTCAATGATGGCCTTGTTAAAGGGCAGCACCGGCTCGTCCCACTTCATCACGTCTACGCGCAAGCGCACCGGGTCAGGGTCCAGGCCCAGACACAACCAGGAATCGTTTTGTCTTTGAATTGTTTGCAGTTTTTCGATATAGTTCATGAGGCCAGATTGTACCGGCTGGCGCGCCCATCACCAAAGGTTTGTTTCCAGATTGGACCAATCTTGGAGATGGGTCCAATCTCACCAGGTTAAAAACATATGAAACCTCAGTAGATACCCCCGATCTCAAAATTCGCCAATGTCGGCGTAGCGGAAGCGTTCGATGGCGAAAAAGCCGATGGCGCAAACCAGCATGAGGATGGCGCTCATCGCCATCGCCTGCCCGTAATTCAGCGCGCCGGGCTGGCCCAGGTAACGCTGAATGGCGATGGGCAGCGTGAGATAGCCGCTGTTGGGGCGCACGATGAAACTGGTGGCCCCAAATTCTCCCATGCTGACGGTGAAGGCAAACACGGCGGCAACCAGCAGCGCCCGCCCCATAATCGGCAAATCCACCTCACGCCAGACGCGCAGCGGCGACGCGCCCAACACGGCCGCCGCCTCGCGCAAACCGGGGCGAATGCCCAGCAGGACGGGCATCAGGCTGCGCACGACGAAGGGGAAAGCGACCAGGGTATGGGCGATGAGTACCAACAGCGGCGAGGTGCGCAGCCAACCGAAGGTGACGACGTAGCCAAAACCCAGGGTGACGGCCGAAGCGCCCAATGGCAGCATAAAGAGTGGGTCCAGCCAGCTGCGCCAGCGCGACGGCCGTACCAGAGTCATGGTCGTGAGTACCCCCAGGAAACCAGCCAGCAAAACAGTGAGCAGGGCGTAGAGGATGGAATTGCGCACGGCCGTTATCGGCGGCACAAACAGCACACTGCCCCGGCGCAGTTCCGACAATGCCTGGTAATAGGCCAGGGTAAACTGCCCATCACGGTCTACCAGCGAACGCCAGACCAGGGCTGCCAGCGGCGCCAGCAGAAACAAACCCAACCCCAGCACCAGAGCGGCTACGGCCGTGCGCTCGGCGGTCGTTTGCGGGCGGCGCAGGTTGCTTTGCTGCGGGCGAAAATCCAGGGCAACGGCCGTGTGCTGCTGCCAACGCCCATAGACCATCATCAGACCAAAGGTGAAGCCAATTTGCAGCAGCGACAGCAGGGCGGCGATGTCTGGCCGCAAAAAAGTGACGTATTGGCGGTAAATCTCTGTCTCCAGGGTGCTAAACTGCGGCCCACCCAGAATGAGAATGACGCCAAAGCTGGTGAAGGTAAACAAAAAAATCAGCAGGGCGGCGCTGAAGAGAGACGGCCGTAACAACGGCAGGGTAATCTCCACAAATGCCTGGCGGCGCGACGCGCCCAAGGTCCGCGCCGCTTCTGCCAGACGCGGGTTCAGGTTAGCCCAAAAGCCGCCCACCAGCCGCACTACCACCGCCACGTTGTAGAACACGTGGGCCAGCAAGATCAGGCTCAGGGTTTGTTCCAGACGAATGGGGGCGCGCGGCAAATCAAACACAGCCACCAGCAGCAGGTTCAGCGGCCCGTTGGCGCCCAAGAGGGCGCGAAAGGCGGCGGCCACCACCACCGTGGGCATGACAAACGGGATAGTGACCAGGGCTTTCAGCAGGCTGCGGCCGGGGAAGTTGTAGCGGGCAAAAAGGTAGGCGGCCGGCAGCCCGGCCATCAGGGTGAGCAGGGTAGACAGCCCTGCCTGCCAGAAGGTGAACCAGAGGATGCTGCGGAAATACGGCCGTCCCACCACCGCCGCCACCGCCTCGGCCGTCAGGCTGACGCGCAAAATGTTAGCCAGCGGGTAAAAGAAAAAAGCCCCCAGGAAAGCCAGGGGGATGACCAATACGGCAAAGGCCAGCAACGGCCGTGCGCGGCGCTGGACAAACACCCGGCTCAATCCAGCCATTGCGGCGCAATTTCGCCTGTTTTGCCGGCCAACATCCGCCAGACCAGGAAAAGCAGCAGGCCAAACGGCCCGGTCATCAGCGTGAACAACAGCGCCGGAATACGCACCCAGGCCGGCGCGCCCAACCGGCGACATTGGCGATAAATCCATGCCCCGGTGAATAGGTCCAGAGCGAGCATATGGGACCAACCGGCCAGCGCCCCTTCCGGCGTACTCAACCCCTGACGCACCCCTTCCAGCGTCGTCAGGTTTGGTACTCCACCGCTACCTTCACCCGGCGCTTCACCTGGCGGCGAACCGCCGCGGGCTGCCTGAATCAGCGCCATTACATAATTGAGGGCCGCAATGCTAAAAATGATCCCAGAACGGCTGGCCCGCTCCGTCAGCCGATGGTTCGGGGCAAACATCATCGCCAGCCACAACGGCATCGGGAATGCGTTGACAAGTTTAAACAAAGTTTCCATTGATCCTCCCTGTGCAGCGCGATGATTCGGCTGCGCTGACCGCAAGTTAGGCGGCGGGTGTGTTTCATTTCGGTTAGAGAAACAGCGGATCACCAGGATTTACTGATTTACTTCTCGACCAGTTTCATCCACAAATCCTGTTAATCCGTGTTCTCTGCCCTGCATTTATACCCCACCAGATAAACATAGAACTTTTCGCTTGCATTTGTCTGAATGGTTAGTATCATCGTTTGTCTTCTTACGCTTCATTATACCGGCTCTTTCAAAATTTAGGCGACGCCGGGATGCTTCCCCGTTCGACGTTGCTCAGGGCCGAAGACTCCGTTCAGCATGACATAACTTGCCACTCGCGTACCCAAAAAGCAAATCGTACCAAAACTGCGAAGATAGTGATAACAACTGATGAGCGATTCAACTCTCTTTAAGGACAACATGAACGCAGCGCTGGCGCAGAGGCTGGCGGAACATATTCAGGCGGTGTACCCGTCGTTCGACGCCGCCGGGTTTGTGGGACAAATTGCCCCCCAACTACCGCCGCGCGAGCTAAAGGAGCGCGTGGCTGTTTTTAGCGCGGCGCTGCACGATTTTTTGCCGCCAGATTATGGCACGGCCGTTACCATCCTCCTGCAAATTCTGCCACCAGAGACGCCGCCGGAAGACGGCATCTTCAACGGCAGCCTGGGCTGGGCCTTGTGGTCGGTGGCCCATTTTGTGGAGGTATACGGTCTGGATGATCTGGAACTGTCGCTGACCGCCATGCACACCATCACCAAAAGTTTTTCGTGCGAATTTGCCATACGGCCGTTTCTCGTCCGTTACCCGGCGCACACTCTGGCCGCCTTGCAGGCCTGGGCCACCGACCCCAGCCCTCACGTGCGCCGCCTGGTCAGCGAAGGCACGCGCCCGCGCCTGCCCTGGGGAATGCGCCTGCAGCAGTTCATCGCCGACCCCACACCGACCCTGGCGCTGCTGGAACAACTCAAGGACGATCCCTCGGACTATGTGCGCCGCTCCGTCGCCAACCATCTCAACGACATCAGCAAAGACAACCCGGAGTTGGCGCTGGCGACGCTGGCGCGCTGGAACGCCGGCGAACCGTCCGCGGAAACGGCCTGGATCACCCGCCACGCCTTGCGCTCGCTGGTGAAGGCCGGCCATCCGGCGGCGCTGGCGCTGCAAGGCTTTGGCGCAGCGCAGGTTAGTTTGTCTCAGTTGGTCATCGAACCGACGGCCGTTCAGCTAGGCGAATCCTTAACCGTGCGCTTTAGCCTGCACAACGACACGGCCGTCGCCCAAAACCTGGTGATTGATTATGTGGTCCATTTTGTGAAGGCCAACGGCCGTACCGCCCCCAAGGTGTTTAAGCTGAAAACGGCCGTGCTGCCCCCCCACGCCGACCTGACGGTGCAAAAACGCCACGCCATCAAACCGATCACCACCCGCCGCTATTACCCCGGACGCCATCGCCTGGAAATTCAGGTCAACGGCCAGATCATTGGCGGCGACAGCTTCGAGTTACTGCCCTGACCCCCTGACCCCTATCCCCTAATCATCACCATAGCCCAATTCCGCCAGCATTTCGGCGGCGGCGGCCAGACTGGGCGCCGACAGCACTTCTTTGATGCCCAGGGCCAGGCCGCCGGGCGGCTGCTGGGGGCGCAGCGCCAGAGCCAACTCACGGGCAACGGCCGTCCATGGCGCGCCATCGCCTGTATACACCACGTACAACACGGCCGTTTCCCCCACCAGTTTCGCCGCCGCGTCTTCCGGCGCGGTCGCCAATATCTCCCCGGTTCCCAGCGTCAGACGATACTGCACTTGCAGCCGTTCAGCCCGGAGAACTGGCAGTTTCGCCAGCCAGTCGGTCGGCGGCGGCTGGCCGGGCGCAAATTCGGCGCGCAGCAGGCGGGCGATAAGCGGCTGGCGTTGGCGAATCCGCGCCGCCAGCGGCGCGTCTGGGATGGATTGGCCGCCGCTGTCAACCGTCAATACCACCACTTGCGACAACGAACGCAGGCCAATGACGGCCGTTATCCCCACCCATTCCCCCGGCAAAGCCACAATGCTGGCTGTCGCCGCCGAGTCCGGCAGGGCGTGGAAACGGGCCGCCAACTCCGGCCGGTCGGCCAGGAGCAGGTGGGCGGGCGCGGTCAGAATGCCCCGGCCATCTGGCAGCACCGGTTGGTCGCGCAGGGGAGCCAGGAGAACGGCCGTCTGCGGCGCATCGGCCGGCAGCTCGGCCAACCGCTGCCAAAGCTGCGTCAGCCGCGCCAGCATCGGCATATCCGGCAGCGCGCCGGGCTGCTGGTGGCGACCGATGGCTAACAGCGCGGCCACCAGGTCAGGCGGGGACGGCTGTTGACGCACGCCCAACCAGCGGTGCAGCGCCTGCACCGCCTGGCTTGCCGCCGGTTCGGCCACGTGGACCTGCTCGCCTAACAGGGCCATCACCTCGCGGCTGGCGTACACGGCCGTCGCCGGGCGAAAAGAGCCATCCAGGCAGGCTACCAGCGGCAGTTGACCCAGGCGCTCTTGTAAATCCTCGTCGTCGCGCAGTTCGCCCAAACGCTGCGCCAACAGGTCTACCAATTGATGCCGCGCATCAGACGGCAGATCGGGGTTGGCGGCCAGCACGCGGGGCACAACATCCTGCACATAGGTGATAAAATCCAACTCGATAACGCCCAAATCCTGCAAAAACTGCCGCCGCCCCCCGATGGCCTCCAGGTCTACCAACCCGGCCAGCTTCAGCGGGTCGGCAAAGCCGCCGGGCAAATAGAGGTCATTTAACGGCCGTAACATGCCATCCACCGGGCACAGCGGCAGGCGGCGAATGCGGCCGGACAGCGTCGGGTCATCGGCGAAGATTTCGATTTGCTGCCCTTCCAGCCAGCGAAAAAAGCGGGGGATGTCCAGACGACCGTGCTGCCAATCGGCGGCCAGTTGGTCTGGCGGCGTGTCGGCCAGCAGGTCTACCGCCTGGCGCGCGCCAAAGGGCGAAACCAGCCGGTCCAGCAGCCCGCCGGATGGGATGGCCGGATGCAGCCAGGCAGCGGCGGGGAAAAGCGCTCGGCTTTCGGCGCTGCCCCGGTAGACATGGCCCGGTTTTTGCAGGGTCATCTCTTCGGTCAGGACCAGGGCGCATTGGTTCAGGGCGGCCACAGCAGCGGCGCGATCATTGGGGCGGACCAGGCGGCTGAGCAGTTCGTCCAACACATGCCAGAGCGTTTGCCAATCGGCCAAAGCACCCAGACCGGCGGGAGCAAAAGCCAGCGACATGGGCCGGTCCAGCCCCAGGCGCGTCAGGGCGGCGGTCACGTCCCAGATGCTCAGGTCGGGCGCGCCGATTTCCGGGCGACGCAGCAAGGCGAAATAGGGCCACAGGTCGGCGTGGACCAGAGGGATGTCCAGGGCGGTCAGGCGGGCAGCGGCCGTATCCGGCAGATCACCGCGTCGGTGACGGCCGTCGGTATTGTCCCACAGGCGCACATCGGCTGGCAGCGCCCAGGTCTGTTGGACGGTGAACAGCAGCGGCAGCGTGGGCAGGATGGGCACGGCCGTTTGCCAAAAAATGGCTAACGCGGCCGGCAAATCCCCCTGGTGGGCCAGGGCGTGGGCGTGGGCCATCTGCCCCAGCAGGCGCCAAAGGTTTGCCGGACCGAGGGCGGCGGGCAGCGCGGGCAAGGCTTCGGCCAGCGTTTGGGCGGCGCAGCGCAAGGCGGCGTGATTCCAATCGGCCTGGTAGCCGCCGTCGAAATGGATGCGCTTGCGGTCGGTGGTGGGGAAAAAGTCGGCGTTGAGGTGCAGCGGCAGGGGCATGGTGGTGGCCGTAGGCAGCCCGGCAAAGAAGCGGCCGGGGGTGGACAAGTCGGTGGTGGGCAGGGCGATGTGGATGGCGCTGCGACGGCCGTCTTCGATTTGCCAGGGATATTGGGCGCGCAGTCCGGCGGCTTCGCTGGCAAAGTCGCCATGCAGCAGCAGCCAGGTTGCGCGGCGGCCGTGTTCATCGTGCAGGTGGATACGGCCGTCGGCGCTGAGATGCCGGGTGAGGCGGTGAATGAGCGTATCGTTGCGGCGCACTTCCAGGGTATGAATCTGGCGCAAAAACAGGGCCGCCAGGCCAATAGCCGCGCTGAATTGGGCGGCAAAGTCATCCAGTTGGGCGGGTTGGACGACTGAGAGACGCAGCGCGCGGCGCACGGCCGACTGTGGGTCTACGGCCCAGGGCAGGCGAAAGGTTGTGCCGGCGGTGTCGGCCGGCCGCTCGATGATACGTTGGGCGGTGGCGGCATCGGGTTGGATGGTCCAGTGACGGCCGTTGGAGAAAATCTCCGGCCGGTCGGTGATCTGGTAGACGGCCAGGAAACCCAACCCAAACGCGCCGGTGACGCCGCTCTCCTCCCGCTTGCCGCCGCTGGCGATGGTTTGCAGCCGCGTGAAATCCAGCGGCCGGAACACGCCATCGTTGCTAACAACAAGGGCTTCGTCGGTAACGTTGAAGCAGAGGGTGGTGGGAGCGGCGGTATCTTGGGGCGCGTCGTCGGCGTTTTGGATGAGTTCGTAGGCCAGCACGTCTATGCCCTGCATATCGCGCAGCTGCGCTTCCAGAAAGCCGAGGTAATGCACGTCTTGGGGTTTGTAGGTGAATTCGTCGCTCATGATGGTACGCCTTTTTATGCTTTTCATTGTATGGGATAATGTTATTGAAGGAAAGGATAGACAATGAGCAAATACATCGGACAACAACAGTACGAACATGGCGCGCCGGGCCGCACCGGCATTTTGTTGGTGAACCTGGGCACGCCAGAAGCGCCAACCGCGCGGGGATTACGGCCGTATCTACGTCAATTTCTGAGCGACCCGCGGGTCATCGAGTGGCCCGCCTGGGCGTGGAAGCCGATTTTACACGGCATCATTCTCAACGTGCGGCCCAAAAAATCGGCCAAATTGTACGCCGCGATCTGGACGGAAGCAGGTTCACCGCTGTTTGTATACTCGCAAAGCATCGCCCGCCAAATGCAGGCGGCGCTGACCGAAACCTGGGGCGACGCCATCCGGGTGGAACTGGCAATGCGTTACGGCCGTCCATCCATCCCGGAGCAGTTGGCGGCGCTGCGCCAGGCCAACGCGCAGCGCATTCTGGTGCTGCCGCTGTTTCCGCAGTATTCGGCGACAACCACGGCAACCATTTTCGACGTGGTGTTTGACGAACTGAAGCGCTGGCGCTGGACGCCAGAACTGCGCACCATCACCGGCTATCATGACCATCCGTTGTACATTCGCGGGCTGGCCGGGAGTGTGCAAAGGTTTTGGGCGGAAAACGGCCGTGCCGCCAAACTGCTCTTTTCTTTTCACGGCATCCCCCAAAGCTACTTCGCCAACGGCGACCCATACCCCTGTTTTTGCCAGAAGACGGTCAGGCTGGTGGCCGAGGAGTTGGGGCTGGACAAAGAAGCGTACCAGGTTTGCTTTCAATCCCGCTTTGGCCCGCAGGAATGGCTGCAACCCTACACAGACAAGACCCTGGAAGCGTGGGCGCAAGCAGGGCTAACAAGCGTAGATACCATCTGCCCCGGTTTCGCCGCCGACTGCCTGGAAACGTTAGAGGAGGTGGCCGTGCAGAACCGGGACATCTTCATGGCGGCCGGCGGGCGGCAGTACCAATACATCCCCTGCCTGAACGATGGCCCAGAGCAGATCGCCCTGCTAGGCGATCTGGTTCAGACGCATTTACAGGGCTGGCCGGTCTCTCTCGCCTCCGACAGCTAATGGCGGTGTAAATCTTTGTGCATGATGGCCCGCGTCTGGTGCAGACGGTCGTCGGCGGGCAGGTCGGCCAGGTATTGGTTCATGCCTTCGTCATCCTCCTCCTGCAACATGCGCGCCACGTAGTCAATCATGCTCGGCGGAAAGACACCGTCCGCCTCGTACAGGTCGCGCTCCTGGCGCAGCGCCGCCGCCGAGGCCACGCAGCTTGAGGGCAACGGCCGTAACTGGTTCAACGTCGCCTTGTCGCGGAAAATGTTGCCGGTGACGTACAAATTGTCGGCCAACTGCTGCGCTTCGGCCGGGTGAGTCAGCCCCCAGGTGGCCGACATAGCGATACCCGCCAGCAGCAAATGGACCATGGCGCTGCCATCAGGGCTGCGCAGTTCCACCGTCTGCCGGCCAGATTCGTCTACAAACAGGGTGGTCTGCTGCGGGTTCACCTGCCGCGCCAGGTTGTTGGCATTGGTCCAACCCAACGGCACGCGGATCATGGCGCTGCGGTTGGATTCGCTCCAGCAGATGCGGGTGGGGGCTTCCTGGTTGGGGACCAGGCGCAGGTAGGCGGATGAGGTGGTGTTGCCAAAAGCGGTGAGGGTGGCGGCATAGTGCCCCAGGCCGCCGATCAGTTGTTGGGCTTCGCGGGAAAGACGGCCGTTGTCGTCGCGCATGGCGTTACGGCCGTTGCGCCGTAATTCCATATGCACATGCAGCCCATTGCCGGCGATGCCTTCCTCTAATTTGGGCGTAAAAGTTGCCACGCAGCCATGCTGGTAAGCCACGTTGCGGATGAGCCAGCGGGCCAGCACCAGATTGTCGCCGGCTTCGTCAATCGGCGTAGGCAAAAACTCAATTTCAAGCTGATCGGCGCGTTTGCCAGCGATTTCCTCCAGGTCGCTGCGCACCTCATGCAGGTTGCCCACTTCGCTGTGAGCATATTTTACCGCGCCGGTGATCTGGGTGATGTGGTTGACCATCTCGTTGATCAGGTCGCCGGTTTTGTTGAATGGGGAAGCGGTATGGTAGCCACGTTGTTTAACGGCCGTATACAAGTTGTGCGCCGGATTACTCAGCACAAAAAATTCCAGCTCGCCCATCGCGTGCAAATCCCACCCGGTCTGCTCCTGAAAGCGACGATACGCTTTGAGCAAGATATTGTCCAGCGTGTACGGGGCCAATTCGCCATCGTGGGTCAGGTAACGGCAGACAAAATCCAGACTGCCAGGATCAAACGGGTTGAGGAAGGCAGTTTGGTAAACCGGCGCTACATACAGGTCAGAGACGGCCACGTCTACCAATCCGCGAAAGAGAGAAGAGCCGTCCACGCGCTCGCCATCGGCCAGAATGCGCTCCGCCTGGGTGCGGCCGGCCAGGGGGATTTTTAGCTCTTTGAGCTTGCCGTCTATGGCCGTGTAATGGAAGGTAATACGTTCAAGCTGTTTTTGCTCGATAATGTGGATCAGGTCTTCGCGGGTGAACTCCTGGCGCGGCTTGTCCAGCAGTCGGGTCAGGGGGTTCATCAGGGCATAGGGGGGATGGTTCATGTGGGTTTTCCTTTTTTGATAGTGTGAAATAGTGGGTCGGCGCGGCTGTCGCCGCAGTTATTTCATTGTGCAAAAAAGAGGGCCGATTGTCAAAGAACCGGGCCAAATATGTGGCCGTCTGGTTCGCCTTCGGCGCAGCGATTGGCTACACTTGTGCTTGATGCGCCAACACATCCCAATTTTGTTCTTTGCTCTGTTTTTTATGGCCCTGGTGAGCGCCGCATTGGTGCTGGCCGCGCGCAATTTTGGCAGTGACGCCGCCGCGATTAGCGGCGCGGCGCCGGCGGCGGCAACGGCCGTTCCCCTGCCCACACCCCAACCAACCAACCAACCGACGCGCCTGGCAACGGCCGTTGTCCCAGCCAGCCACCTCGTCCAACCCGGCGAAACCACCTTCGGCATTGCCACCGCCTACGGCCTCACCGTGGAACAGCTTGCCGCCGCCAACAATATCACCGACCCCACCGTCTTGTTTGCCGGGCAGCTTTTGATCATCCCTGATGGGGAGATAGCGCGAGAGCCAGAGCGAGAGGCAGAACAACCTGTCAGCCAACTAACAAACGCAGCAGCAAACCAACAAACAGACTCTTTGCCCACCATGCTAAACGGGCTGCCTCTGACCGCGATTCTTGTCCTGCCGCCGGATGTGTTGCAAAACGGCCGTGCCATCTACGCCGCCGGGCAGACGATGGGGCGCAATCGCCGCGCCTTTGCCAAAGTCGGCGACAGCACCATCGAAACCGACCACTTTCTCAGCCGCTTCGACAGCGGCCCTTACAACCTGGGCGAGTACGCCGCCTTGCAAGGGGTGATTGATCACTTTCGTGGTTCCTTCGCCCGCGACAGCACGGCCGTACGCACCGGCTTGCACTCCTGGACAACCTTCGACCCGGCCTGGGCCGACAAGAGCGTCTGCCTGCCCAATGAAAGCCCCATCGCCTGCGAGTTCCGCCAGCATAACCCGGCCATCGTCCTTATCCGCCTGGGTTCTAACGATGTGGACGTGCCGGCGATGTATGACCAGAATATGCGCCAGATCGTCCAGTACGCCATAGACAACGGCGTTATCCCGGTGTTGGGCACAAAGGCCGACCGCCACGAGGGCAGCAACCAGAACAACGACATCCTGCGCCAGATTGCCGCCGACTACCAGATTCCCCTATGGGAGTTCGATATTGTGGCCGGAACGCTGCCAGGGCGTGGATTGGACGTAGACGGCGTGCATATGAGTACCTTTTACGCCCATGACTACACGCTGCCCGAAGCGTTCCAGCGCGGCCACGCCATGCACAACCTGACGGCGCTGCTGATGCTGGACGCGCTCCTCAGTCAGATCATCCTTGCGGCCGGTTCTTAATCTGGATAAGGTGACAAGGTGACAAAAATGTCAGACGATGACCTTTGCGGGTATAGAACCAAAGAGGGGTATCAAAGATTGACTGGATTCGCCCTGATTCGGGCGGACTCCGGTATACTGGTGACGGGCTGAAAAGAAAACGGCACGGCCGTTAACCAACGGAGGTGAGTATGTGTGGACGATTTGCCTTAGCCAGCTCTGGCGATACGCTGCTGACGGCGTTTGATGTGGCGTTTACCGGATTAGACGTGACCCAACTTGGCCCGCGTTATAACGTGGCGCCAACGCAGCCGGTGCTGGCGGTGCGCCCGGCGAAGGACGGCCGTCAGCGCGAGCTAACCCTGTTTCATTGGGGACTCATCCCCTCCTGGGCCAAAGACCTGAAGATGGGGGCGCGGCTGATCAATGCCCGCTCCGAGACAGTGGCCGAGAAACCGGCGTTTCGCGCCGCCTTCAAGCGGCGGCGCTGCCTGGTATTGGCCGATGGCTTTTATGAATGGCAGAAGCTGGAGCGCGGCAAGCAGCCGATGTTCATCCATTTACAGGAGGAACGGCCGTTTGCCCTGGCCGGTCTGTGGGAAATCTGGCAGGGTGGCGATGGCAGCGAATTGGAAAGCTGTACCATCCTGACCACCACGCCCAACGAACTGATGGCCCCCATCCACGACAGGATGCCGGTGATTCTGGACCCGGCCGATTATGACGATTGGCTGTATCCCGGTTTGCAGCCGGAGATGGCGCAACATCTGTTACGGCCGTATCCCGCCGAACGCATGGCCGCCTATGCAGTGAGCGATTGGGTGAACAGCCCCGCCCACGACGACCCTACCTGCTTGCGGCCCGTGCATTAGCCGTAATCCGTGTTCCGTGAACGGCGGTTTACGGTTTACGGCTTACGGCTTCCGACTTACAGGCTTACCGACTATGATAAACAGCGTCATCCAACTTTATCCCTTACCGGCGGCCGAACGGCCGTTGACCAACCTCTATCTGAACCACAACCTGCGCCAATACCGGGCGGCCGGACGGCCGTTTGTCTATGCCAATTTTGTCGTCAGTTTAGACGGCCGTATCGCCATTCCCCACGCCAGCGGCCAGGGGTTGACAGTGCCCAAACAGATTGCCAACGAACGAGATTGGCGGCTGTTTCAAGAATTGGCTGCCCAGGCCGACCTGATCATCAGCAGCGGCCGCTATTTGCGCGATTGGGCAGACGGCCGTGCCCAGGAAATTTTGCAGGTAGACGACCCGCGCTTTGCCGATTTGCGCGCCTGGCGCCAAGAACAGGGGCTGCCGCCGCAGCCAGACATCGCCATCATCAGTGGCAGCCTGGATTTTCCCATCCCCGATGTGCTGACGGCCGGAGGGCGCAAAGTAGTCGTCTTCACTACCGCCAACCCCAACACCGCCCGTGTGCGCGAGATTGAAGCGCAGGCCGGGCAGGTGATTGTAGCAGGGGACGAAAATGGGATGGGTGGTATTCAGTTGGTGCAGCGGATGGGGGAACTGGGCTACCAGACCATTTATTCATCCGCCGGCCCTAGAATTTTGCACCTGCTGCTGCGCGGCGACGTGTTAGACCGGCTCTATCTGACCCAGGCCAACCGACTGTTGGGCGGCAGCCCCTTTGCCAGCATTGTGGAGGGAGCGTTGTTGGATACGGCCGTTAACATGTCCCTGCACACCCTCTACCACGACCCACAGGGGCTGGATGGCCGGGGCCAACTATTTCTGGCCTACAACACCTGACAAGCTGACAAAATGGCAGATGATAACCTTTGCCAGTATAACGGCCGTCAACCCCAGCCCCTAGCCCGTATTCCGCTGGCGCTTGCCAAAAACAGCACCCCACGACCCTCGAAACACGGCTCACAGAATACGGAATACGGCTTACCCAACGCGCACACTAAACCGGCGATTCAACCCGCTGCCATTCATGGCGCACCACCATGCGGAAAATATCGGACTCGGTGATGACGCCGACCAGCTTGCCTTGTTTGTCAGTCACCGGCAGGCCGCTGACGCGGTAATCAAGCATCAGGCTGGCGGCCTCGGCGATGGTGGCATCGTCGCGCACAGTCACCGGCTCTCTGGTCATAATCTCATCAATCAGCAGGTTAGACAGCAAATAGTTTAGCTCCCAGACACTCAGCGACGTGGCCTGCGATGGCTCGGCCCCGCGCACATCGCCCAAGGTGATGATGCCGACCAGGATATTATCATCAAGCACCACCGGCAAACGGCGAATGTTGTTGCGCGTCATCAATTCATGTGCGCGGGGCAACGTTGTGTTTGGGGTGACGTGAATGACATTAGCCGTCATCCAATCTCGCACGAGTTCTTGTTTCATTTGGCTCCTCCATGAAAAATAGCAAATAGTTTTCAGTGTTCAGGTGGTCAGTTTTCAGCGGGTGCGGGCCACGATGATACCACCTCTATCTATTTTAGTGGAGAGGTTTGCCACGTTTACAGTAACAAATGTCATCTATTGCCCATGAGTCGGGGTAGACTCGGCAGGTCTTGGTGTGCTATCGGCTGTTTTGGCGTACAATTACGCTCATTATTTGGCCGCACAATTGGAATGACCTGAGCGCCCATCGTGGACGCACCATTCACCCCCCTCTAAAAACCGTATGAAACAACTCTTTTTGCTTGTCATCACGTTCCTGCTGCTGTCTGCCTGCCAAAATCAAACTGAACCAGCGCCAACGCCTACGGCCGTTCTCACCACCTGCCAGCTTAGCGGCGGCGTGACGGCACAGTGTGGTTCCATCACCGTGCCCGAAGACCGCAGCCAGACGGCCGCAAACGGCCGTACCCTGGATATTCACTTTGCCGTCCTGCCGGCCACGTTGAGCAATCCGCAGCCCGACCCCATCTTTATGCTGGCCGGTGGACCGGGGCAGGCGGCCATAACCGCCTTTCCGCAGATTTTGCCCGCGCTGCAAAAACTGAACCAGAGCCGCGACATTGTTCTAGTGGACCAGCGCGGCACGGGCCAGTCCAACCCATTGGCGTGTCCCAACGTGCGTGACCTGCCGCTGGACAGCACCGAGGAGATGGTGAGCGAGGCGCTGGCGGCGTGCCGCCAGGAACTGGCCGCCGACAACGACCTGACGCAGTACCACACCACCATCGCCATGACCGACCTGGATGCGGTGCGCGCCGCCCTGGGCTATGGTCAAATCAACCTGATTGGCGTTTCCTATGGCAGCCGGGCGGCGCTGGAATACATGCGTCTTTTCCCCGAACAGACGCGCAGCGTGGTGCTGAACGCCGTCGCCGGACCGGAACTGGTGCTGCAACTGCAAGCCCCACGAGACGGCCAGCGGGCGCTGGACCTCTTTTTTGCCCGCTGCGCCGCCGACGACGCCTGCAGCGAGACTTTCCCCAACCTGGAAGCTGAATTTGCCAGCCTGCTGACCCGGCTGGATGAGGAAGTGGCGGTGACGCTGGTCCATCCCGTGACCGGCGAAATTGTCGAAATGACGTTGGGGCGAGAGGATTTTATGCAGAGCATTTTTGCCCTGCTGTACAGCGCCGATTTTGTCTCGCTGCTGCCGCTGCTGATTCATAACGCCGCCGCCAGCGGCGATGTGGCGCCGATTGTGTCGCCGGTACTGTCAATCTCCAGCAGCACCGGGATATACCAGGGCATGTTTTACGCGGTGGTGTGCAGCGAAGACGCGCCGCTGATTGACCCGGCGCAGACCGAGGCGCTGCAAGCGGGCGCGTTATTTGGTCTGGTGGCCGATGACCTGCTAACGGCATGCGCCGACTGGCCGCGGGCAGATGTGCCCGAAGCGCTGCGGCAGCCGGTAACGGCCGTCATCCCCACCCTGCTGCTCTCCGGCGAAGCCGATCCCATCACCCCGCCCCAGTACGCCGACAGCGTGGCCGCCGCTCTGCCGCAAAGCCTGCATCTTGTCATCCCCGGCTACGGCCACGATGTGCTGACGATGGGCTGTATCCCGTCTGTCGTGGCGGCTTTCATTAGCAGCGGTTCGGTCACCGGGTTAGATACAACCTGCCTGGCGGAAATTCAGCCGCCGCCCTTTTTCGTCAGCCCGGCAGGGCCAAGACCATAAACAGACGACATATTCTGGCTGATAGCTGAGAGCTAACAGCCACACAGCCAACGAGGATATTATGATTGCTGTAACCAATCTTTCTAAGGCTTTTGGGGCGATACAGGCAGTGCAGGGCGTTTCTTTTGCAGCGCCCAATGGGCAGATTACCGGCCTGCTTGGCCCCAATGGCGCGGGCAAAAGCACGACCATGCGGGTGATTGCCGGGGTGTTAGAGCCAGGGGAAGGGCGCGCCACGGTGGACGAGATGGACACCTGGCGGCAGCGCGTGGCGGCGCAGCGACGGTTGGGCGTTTTGCCAGACAAACGCGGCGTCTACCAACGGCTGACTTCACGCGAGAATATTCGCTATTACGGCCGTCTGCATGGCCTGCGCGGCGCCGCCCTGGAAACACGCATTGACGAACTGCTAACTCTGCTGGAAATGGAAGAGATCGCCGACCGGATGACGGAAGGTTTTTCCACCGGGCAAAAGGTGAAGGTGGCAATCGCCCGCGCCCTGGTACACAATCCGCCCAATGTCATGCTGGACGAGCCGACGGTGGGGTTGGACGTGATGAGTACCCGCGCCATGCGCCAGGTGATTCGCCGTCTGCGCGACGCCGGGCAGACTGTGTTGTTTTCCAGCCACATCATGCAAGAAGTGGCGTCGCTGTGCGACAACATCGTCATCATCGCCCATGGCCGGGTGGTGGCTCAGGGTACGGCCGACGCGCTGCGCCAGCGCGCCGGTCAGAGCGATTTGGAAGAGGCCTTTGTGCAGATCATTGGTACGACGGAGGGATTGGAATGATACAACCCTGGTCACTTGTGGGCATCATCAGCCGCAAAGAGGCGGTGGACAACCTGCGCGACCGCCGCTCGGTGTTTAACGCCCTGCTGAGCGTGCTGCTGAATCCGCTGCTGTATATTGTATTATTTGGCTTTCTGAACCGCTCCTTCAGCGAACAGGCGGAGCAAACATTGCGCCTGCCGGTGGTGGGCGCAGAAAATGCGCCCAATCTTGTTGCTTTTCTGGATATGTACAACGTGGACATTTTGCCGCCGCCGGCCGACCCATACACGGCCGTGCAAAACGGAACGGCCGACCTGGTACTCATCATCCCCAACACCTACGGGGCGGCGTTTAGCCGGGGCGAACCGGCCGCCGTAGAACTGCTGCGCGATGAATCGAACCAGGGTACAAGCGTGGCGGTGTCGCGGGTGCAGAATTTGCTGACGCAGTACAGCGGCCGAATTGGGGCGCTGCGGCTGCTGGCGCGGGGGGTGAGTCCGGCGGTGATGACGGCCGTACCCGTTGTGGCCGTGGATGTTTCCCCGGCGGCGCGCGGCGCGGCGGGCACGGTGCTGAACTTGCTGCCGATCATCATGCTGACGGCCGCTTTTTTGGGTGGCTTCTACATGGTGGTGGATATGACGGCCGGCGAGCGAGAGCGGGAATCGTTGGAACCACTGTTGATTAATCCGGTTCCGCGCTGGGCTTTTGTCATTGGCAAATACATTACCGCCTTTGGTTTTACTATTTTAGCGACGGCGTTGGCGACGGTGCTGTTTCTGGCGCTGCTGAGCTTCCCGGCGGTGCAGGCGTTTACGGCGATTCAGGTGAATGTGACCGTGAGGGCGATGGGCACGGCCGTTATCGTCATCATCCCGGTCATTTTTATGGCGGTGGCGCTGCAAATGTTGATCGCCTCCTACACGCGCAACGTCAAAGAAGCGCAAACCTACACCCAACTGCTCTCGTTGATCGGGTTCATGCCGGCGTTGTTCCTGGCGATTTTGCCGATCAAAGCGCAGCCGTGGATGAACCTGATCCCAACGATTTCACAGACCTTTTTGATCAACAAAGTGATGCGTGGCGAAGCGCTGCCGTTGGCCGACGTGGGGGCGGCAACGGCCGTGACGCTGCTGGTGGGCATTGTCGGCCTGGCGGCGGCGATTCAGTTGTACAACCGGGAACGGATTGCCCTGATTGGTTAACAACGGCCGTGCGTTCGGCTACGGCTGGTGGTGATACACCTGCCAGCCCAGGTAATCTCCCAGCACCTCTTGCAGCACATCGGCAACGTGGGCATCGGTCATGGCGCAGTGGTGGGCGAAGCCGTTCTTGGCGGCGTAGCGCATCAACCCTTGCAAGTTTTCCACTTCCACCACCGCGCTGTTGCCGGGAATGCGCGAGAGCGGGTCGTTGGTGGTGCGGCCCTGGCCGTAGTAGGCTTTGATGACCCCTTTGCGGTCATCGGTGTCTATGCGGGCATAGGTGAGGGGGAAGGCGGGCGAACGGCCGTCTAACGCCCCCCAGGTATTTTCCGGCCCCAACGTCGTGCCCAACACCTCCGCCGTGCTGATGCGCACCTCTTTGACCAGGCTCTTGGCCCAGTTGCCGCAGTGGAAATAAATGCACTTGTTGGGATCATCGTCGTAATTGTTGTTCCAATCCACCAGCGCCGCCGGTTTGTGGCTGGCTAAAGTCAGGGCATACATCGAAACTGTACCGGCGATGTCCGTTTCGCAGGCGCTGGGCATCAATTCGTCGCTCATCATGCTCATCAACGTGCAAACGTTCACGCCATAATTCTTTTGCAGCGATTCCCAGCATTGGATAGCCGTCGCCGTAATGCCGTTGTCGGCCATCCAGCCGCGAATCGTCGCCGACAATTTGGCGATTTTGGTCAGCGAGGCGGCGGGCACAGCTTCGTAAGCGGCGTACTGCTTGATGCGCTCGATTTCGGCCGTCACCTGGGCGTCGCCATCATCCAGGCGGCGCACCCAGCCAAACACGTCAGACAAATCCAACGTCTGCACGCTCATGCCCACCGACTCGAACAATTTTTCGCTGTAGCGCACGGTCTTAAACGCGCCCGGCCGCGCGCCAATCGCGCCGATGCGGGCGCTGGTTAGCCCTTTGCGGGTGCGGCAAATGGCGGCAAATCTGTTGATTTCGGCGGCAAAGGCGTCGCTGTCGGGGTCTAAGGTGTGGGATTGAGTGACGCTAAACGGGATGCCGTACTGGTACAGATTGTTGGTGACGGACAGCTTGCCGCAAAAGGCGTCGCGGCGGCCGGCGGCCGTCAGGGTGTCGCTGCGGTCGGGGAAGGCGTGGACCAGAATCGGCACGTTCAGCCGCGATTCGCGGATGGCGTCGGCGACGCCCTGCTCGTTGCCAAAGTTGGGCAGCGAGACGAGGATGCCGTCAATCTCGTCCTGATGGCGGCGGAACAGTTCGCCGCATTTTTGCGCGTCGCTCCAGGTTTCCACCGCGCCCAGAGGGGTGGCAGCGGCATCTACGCTGATGGTTTTGATGCCCAGTTCGGCCAGAAGAGACAGAATTTTAGCACGGCCGTCCACGACCAGGTGGTCGGCAAAAAACTCGCGGTTGGTGACGATAACGCCTAATGTTGTCATAGTTCGCTCCTTTGGAAGCGAGAGCGAGAGCAAGAGGAGGAAGAAGGCCCTTCCTCCTCTCGCTCTTGCTCTAGCTCTTGCTTAACGTTTCTACTTCGGCCCGTGTGGGCATGGCGGGCTGCGCCCCTTGTTTGGTGACGGCCAACGCGCCGACGGCGTTGGCGAATTGGGCGGCGGCCGGCAGCGACCGACCTTCGCCCAGGCCAACGGCCAGTCCGGCGACAAAAGCGTCACCGGCGGCGGTGGTATCTACGGCGTTGACAGGATAGGGGGCAACGGCCGTAAATTCCCCATTTCCCCCCGCCAATACCAGCGCGCCGCGGCTGCCCAATGTCAGCACCACGCTGCCTACGCCCAAATCGAGCAAGCAGCGCGCCGCCTGCCGCGTTTCGTCGCCAGTTGTCACTGGCAAGCCGGTCAGCAGCGCGGTTTCCGATTCATTGGGGACCAACACATCCACCCCGGCCAGAATATGGGCCGGTAACGGCCGTGCCGGGGCCGGATTAAGGATAACTTTCACGCCAGACTGTTGGGCCAGCATGACGGCCGTCTCTATCGTTTCCAACGGCGTCTCCAGGGGCATGACCAGCAGGTCTACCCGGTCTAACTGCTCCCAGGCGCGGTGGACGTGTACGGCCGTCAGCCGATAATTGGCCCCCGACGCGACGGCAATGCTGTTTTGCCCTGCGGCGTCCACAGTGATCATAGCGATGCCGCTGGCCGCCGTTTCGTCCACGCCGACGTGGGTCACGTCTATGCCTTCGGCGCGGGCAGCGGCCAAAAGCTGCGCGCCAAACGCATCCGCCCCCACCCGACCGATCAGCGAGACCTTTGCCCCCAGGCGCGCCGCGGCCACCGCCTGGTTGGCCCCCTTGCCACCGGGAATGGTGGCGAAGTTATCACCCAACACCGTCTCGCCCGGCGCAGGAATCGTCGGGACCTGTACCACCAGGTCCATATTTAAGCTGCCAACAACGACGATGTGGGGTTGGGGCATGGGTTTCTCCTGACGTATTCCGTATTCCTGTTCCGTTTACGGCTCACGGCTTATGGTAGTACAAACCCCCAGGCCCCGGCCACCAGGATGATGTTGGCGTAGGGGGTAAACTCGCCGGTGCGGATGATGGCGCGGGACACGGCCGTTGTCCGCTTGAACTCCACGTGGGCAACCAGTTCAACCGGCGTATCGCCCATAATTTCTAGCACAGCGGCATACATCTGCGGGCTGACGACCTGCATCTCTTCGGCCACGATGGCTTTTTCCACATACATCTCGCTCAGCACTACGCGCAGGGTCTCTAAGAAGGAAGGCACGCCCCTGGTCAGAGCCAGGTCAATGCGCTGCGTCGTCGCCGGGATGGGCAGACCGGCATCGGCAATGGTGAGAGTGTCTGTGTGACCCAGGCCGCCGAGTACGGCCGTAATCGGTTGGTTGATCAGGTCGCTCTTTTTCATGCTTCCTTCCATTTAATGTTACAGCCGATAGACGGCCGTTGCTCCACCGCCACCGGCTCTCCAGCCAAAATCGCGTCCAGCGCGGCCCGCACATCGCGGCCCGTCACCGGCACGTCATTACGCGGCCGGGCATCGTCCAGTTGACCACGATAGACCAGCTTCAACTCGCCGTCAAAAATGTAAAAGTCCGGCGTACACGCCGCCTGATACGCTTTGGCCACGCTCTGGTCTTCATCATACAGATAGGGAAATGAATAACCTTGTTCCTCAGCCACAATGCGCATCTGGTCGGGGGCGTCAGCCGGGTATGCTGCCACGTCGTTGGAACTGATCGCCACAAACGCGACCCCCTTTGGCTGGTAATCGGCCCCCAGGCGCGCCAATTCTTTGTTGATGTGTTTGACATAAGGGCAATGGTTACAGATAAACATAATTACCGTCGCCACATCTGATTTTAACGCCGACAAAGCCATCGTTGCGCCTGACACAGCGTCCGGTAAAACAAAATCCGGCGCAACCGTGCCCAGCGCCAGCATATTCGAGGGAACAGCAGCCATAACCAAACTCCTTTGCCAGCCGCAGAGACGCTGCACATGCAGCGTCTCTGCGGCTATCTAACTATTTCTTCGGTGCGAAGCGTTCGTAATTACCTGCATTGTCAATGGTTAACAGCACCATGTCAATGGACTGCTTCTCCGGCTTGCCCGTGCTGCCGGTGGTGATGAATTGGTGCGCCTGATTGACGGCCTGAATCGCCATCTCGGCTACTGGCTGAAGCGAGGTCGCTTTCAGTTCACCGGCGACGATGGAGGCGATGGCGTCGTCGCTGCCATCAAAGCCGACGACGATCACTTCGGGACGGCCGGCGGCAATCAGCGCCGCCTGTGCGCCCAGGGCCATCGTATCGTTACCGGCGATGACGCCTTTGATGTCGGGGTTGGCTTGCAGGATGGTTTCCATGACCTCGAAGGCTTCGGTCTGGCTCCAGTTGGCCGTTTGTTGGGCCACCATCACCATGTCCGGGAATTCGTCAATCACGTCGTGGTAGCCTTGCGAACGGACGTGGGCGTTGGTGTCGGTGTCCCGACCAGTCAGCTCGACATACTCCCCTTCTTCGCCCATCAGTTCAACGAAGTACTCCGCCAGGATGGTCGCGCCCTGGTAGTTGTTGGAGACGATCTGGGCGGCGGCGATGCCATCTTGGGTAATTTCGCGGTCTACCAGGAAGGTGGGGATACCGGCGTCGGCCGCTTTTTGCACGGCGGCGACGCTGGCGTCGGCGCCGGCGTTGTCCAGGATGATGGCGGCTGCGCCCTGGGCGATGGCGGTGTCGAACAGTTCACTTTGTTTGTTGGCATCATCGTCGTGTACCAGCGACAGGGTGTTGTAGCCCAGCTCTTCGGCGGTAGCGACGGCGATGTCGGCCATCGCGCCAAAGAAGGGATTGTCGTGCGATGGGGTGATGACGACGATGAGTTTACCGGCGCTATCGACGGCCGGGGCGGCCGTGCTCGCCCCTGGTTTGGGGGCGAAGCGTTCGTAATTGCCGGCGTTGGCAATGGTTAACAGCACCATGTCAATGGACTGCTTCTCCGGCTTGCCCGTGCTGCCGGTGGTGATGAATTGATGCGCCTGGTTGACGGCCTGAATCGCCATCTCGGCTACTGGCTGGAGCGAGGTCGCTTTCAGTTCACCGGCGACGATGGAGGCGATGGCATCATCGCTGCCATCAAAGCCGACGACGATCACTTCGGGACGGCCGGCGGCAATCAGCGCCGCCTGCGCGCCCAGGGCCATCGTATCGTTACCGGCGATGACGCCTTTGATGTCGGGGTTGGCTTGCAGGATGGTTTCCATGACCTCGAAGGCTTCGGTTTGGCTCCAGTTGGCCGTTTGTTGGGCCACCATCACCATGTCCGGGAATTCGTCAATCACGTCGTGGTAACCTTGCGAACGGACGTGGGCGTTGGTGTCGGTGTCCCGACCGGTCAGCTCGACATACTCCCCTTCTTCGCCCATCAATTCAACGAAGTACTCCGCCAGAATGGTCGCGCCCTGGTAATTGTTGGAGACGATCTGGGCGGCGGCCACGCCTTCCTGGGTAATTTCGCGGTCTACCAGGAAAGAGGGGATACCGGCGTCGGCCGCTTTTTGCACGGCGGCGACGCTGGCGTCGGCGCCGGCGTTGTCCAGGATGATGGCGGCTGCGCCCTGGGCGATGGCGGTGTCGAACAGTTCGCTTTGTTTGTTGGCGTCGTCGTCGTGTACCAGCGACAGGGTGTTATAGCCCAGCTCTTCGGCGGTAGCGACGGCGATGTCGGCCATCGCGCCAAAGAAGGGATTGTCGTGCGATGGGGTGATGACGACGATCAATTTTTTGCCACTGTCGGCGGCGGGAGCGGTCGTGTCTTCGGTAGTGTCGGCGGCGGGCACGGCCGTTGGCGCGCTGGCGGGTGTATCTGTGGCGGCGGGGCTGCAAGCAACCATGAACAGGGCGCTAATCAACAACAAGGTAATCAACTGCAATAACTTTCGGCTTGTCATGTGTCATTCTCCTCTCAAATGTTTTGAAATATTGGTTCAGCTTGAAATAAGAACTCTATGGGTAATCCTTCTTCTCTTCCGATTTTCACCTCCTATACAATTTGCTGCTGACGTTGTAACGCGGCTCGTTCCTGCATCCGCACCTGAGCCTGGTCAATGACGACAGCAAAAACAATAACGGCCCCCTTGATCACCTGCTGCCAGAATGAAGAGACGCCCAGACCTATAAGGCCATCACCCAACACGCCAATGACAAACGCGCCGATGATGGTTCCGCCGATGCTGCCCCGCCCGCCGGAAAGCGAGGTGCCGCCCAACACAACGGCGGCAATCGCGTTTAGCTCAAAAAACGTCCCGGTGGCCGGGTGGGCGGCTACTAACTGCGAGGCGATGATCAGGCCGACCGTGGCCGCGCAGAAGCCGGAAATCATATAGACAATGGTCTTGACGCGCTTGACGCGCACGCCAGACAGTTCCGCGGCGCGTTCATTGCCGCCGATGGCAAAGACGTGGCGACCAAAGGGGGTCTTGGTCGCCACAAACGCGGCCACCAACGCAAAAACGATCATGATCCAGATGGAGTAGTTGACCGAAAGAAAATCGCCGGAGCCAAGAGCCGGGAAGCCAGTGTTGCCCAGTTCTGGCCGGCCGACCAGATTGGGGAAGGTTCGGCCGCCAGAACGCAGCAGGGCCAGCCCGCGCGCGGCGTATAACATGCCCAAAGTAGCAATGAAGGGGGCCACGTTGAAGCGGGTAATGATAAGGCCGTTGAGGCCGCCCAGCAGTGCGCCGAGGATCAATGTGATTAAAATGATGGCCCAAACCTGGAAATAAACAATCACGCCAAACATGGGCAGGACCAAACCTTCGTTAATCAGCCCACCGGCAATCATGGCTGCCAGGCCGACAATGGAGCCAACCGAGAGGTCTATGCCACCGGTGAGGATGACGTAGGTCATGCCAATGCCCAGGATGGCGTTGATGGCGACATGTTTGGCCATGATGATGATGTTGGCCTGTGTCAGGAAGTTTGGACTGAGGACTGAAAAGACGATGAGCAGGACGATGAGGGCGATGAACGCCCGCCCGCGCAAGAGGAATTCTTGCACGTCCAGACTGGTGATGCGCCTTTTGCCAGCAACGGCTTTGATTTCAGCTTGGCTCATAGGGGGGATCCTCCGTTTCCATTGCGATTATTGGCCAGCCCGTGGCCGACGGCCGAATCTCGGACCAGGTATTCTTCGGTTGCTTCCGCCTGGTGGTATTCGCCGGTGATGATGCCCCTGGACATGACCAAAATGCGGTCGGCCATGGCCAGGACCTCTTTCAATTCAGACGAGATAAACAGGATGCCGTATCCCTGGGCCGCCAGACGGCTCATGATCTGGAAAATTTCCGCTTTGGCGGCCACATCTATGCCGCGTGTGGGTTCGTCTAGCAGCAGCACTTTGGGGTGAGTGAGCAAACTCTTGGCGACGACGACTTTTTGCTGGTTGCCGCCGCTGAGCGAGGTGATGAGTTGGTTGGGATTGGCAATTTTGATTGACAGGTTTTTTACGGAATCGCCTACCGCTTCTTTTTCTTTCTTGCGCGAGATGGACAGGCGGCTAACGTATTGGCGCAGGCTGGCCAGGAGGATATTGTCGGCGACGGACATGGTTTGTACCAGGCCATCGCGCTGCCGGTCTTCGGGGACAAGACACATGCCGAGGTTGATCCGGCCGTTTACCGTCCCCTCCCGCACCTCTATGCCATCCAGCCACACCTGCCCGCCCGTCGCCTGGCGCACCCCGGCCAGGCACTCAAACAACTCTGAGCGGCCGGCGCCCATCAACCCATAAACGCCCAAAATCTCCCCCTGCCGCAGCGTAAAGGAGACGTGGTCCAGCGTGAAACCACCGCCAGCGCGGGGCAGTGTCATATCAGCCACGCGCAGCAGTTCTGCGCCAATTTTGTGGCTTTCGCCGCGGAAGAGAGAGGCGGGGTTGCGCCCAACCATTTGCTCAATAATCCAGGCAACGTCTATCTCCGCCGCCGCTTTTTCCGCCACCAGACGACTGTCGCGCAGCACCGTGACATAATCGCCGATTTGCAGCAGTTCGTCCAACTTATGCGAGATGTAGATGATGGAGACCCCGGCCGCTTTTAGCTCTTCGATCACCTCAAACAAAATCTCTACCTCGGCGCTGCTGAGGGCCGAAGTGGGTTCATCCATAATGAGGATGCGGGCGTCTTCGGCCAGCGC
The DNA here is from genome assembly GCA_016716065.1 of Candidatus Leptovillus gracilis. Lineage (NCBI taxonomy): Bacteria > Bacillati > Chloroflexota > Ardenticatenia > Promineifilales (SeqCode) > Promineifilaceae (SeqCode) > Candidatus Leptovillus > Candidatus Leptovillus gracilis. The sequence continues at coordinate 569,540 of JADJXA010000003.1, forward strand.
GCGGGCGATTTCCACGATCTGCTGCTGGCCGATGCGCAAATCGGCTACCAGGTCGTCTGGCTTGATGGGCTGGCGCAGCCGTTTGAGCAGCAGTTCGGTCTGGGCGATTTGTGCTTTTTTGTTGATGAGGAAACGGCCGTTGGTCATCTCCCGCGCCAGGAAAATATTCTCCACCACGCTCAAATTAGGGAAAAGATTCATCTCCTGGTAAATGATGCCTATGCCTTGTCGGGCGGCATCCAACGGGCTGCGGAAGCTCACTTCCCGCCCTTCCAGCAGCAGTTGGCCGCTGGTGGGCTGGTAAGCGCCCGCCAAAATCTTCATCAGCGTGGATTTGCCCGCGCCATTTTCGCCAACCAATACGTTGACTTTGCCGCGATACACATTGAAATCCACGTGATCCAGGGCCACCGTGCCGGGGAACAACTTGGTGATGTTGGCAGCCCGCAGGATGACGTCATCCGGCGGGGCAGCGTTCAGTTCAGTGGGGGAAAGGGTGGGTGAAGTTGCCATATCGTCAGCCGCCCACGTCCAGCAGTACTGGCGTGATCACAATTTCGCTCAGGTCTATATTGGTCTGGTTGGTGGTGCGGATGGTAAACACGCCGTTGAACGCAACCGGCTGACCGACCAGATTCTCCAGGTCCAGGCTGTTGACCACTTCGTTGGCGACCCGCTGGTTCAGTTCGCGTGCGACCTGACCGAATTCGGTCTGTTCGCGGAAATCGCCGAAGTTGATGAAGCCAACGCCATCACGCACGCCATCGCCGCGAATGAGGGGGCCAACCTGCAAGATGATGGTGATGGGACCGTTGTAATCTTCAATTTGCAAAACGGCCGTCCCATTGCGCGATTCTGTACTCACCGACTCCACCACGCCCTGCCCACGCACCACAAAGTTTAGCGCGCCGCTCTGGGATATGGTGGCATACTGCTCACCCGCGTCCACCAGATCGCTCTCGATGGCCGCCAGAACAGTCGGTAAATCGGTGGCCTTTTCCAAAATAGTCGGCACAACCCGTTCAGCCCAGATGCCATCCACGTAGCTCACCGGGTCAAAGGTTTCGCTTTGCTGAAGCTGCTGCATTTCCTCAATCGGCACAATCGTGCAGGCTGCCAGCAGATTGATGAGGCAGACGCTTAATAAGACCCAAACTCTCTTCATACGCTCCTCCGGTGGAAATAGGAACGCGGACGTCCCGTCCGCCCCGGCAGGCGAGACGCCTGCGCTCCCAGGATTTTCATTCGTGGTGGTTGGTGTAGCCCACTCATCATGCTTGATTAATACTGTGCGCCCTTCGTGTGAACCTCTTCCAGCAATACCTGGCGCACGGCCGTTTGCCAGCCCCGGTACAATTGGTCAGCAGCGGCCGGGGCCATCGTTGGCGTAAAGGGGGTGTAGGCTTGCGGCAAGGCGGTCAGGGCGGCGATGTCGGCATAGAGACCGCAGCCCAGCCCACCGGCCAGCGCGGCGCCCAGGGCTGAAAGCTCCGGCAGCGCGGCGGCGCGCAACGGAGCGCCGGTCATGTCGGCGACGAACTGCATCAGGAAGCGGTTGCCCACCGCGCCGCCATCGGCGTGAAGATGCTGCAAAGGCACGCCAGACTCGGCGGCCATCAGGTCCAGCACGTCGCGGATGGAGTAGGCGATGCTTTCTAACGCCGCGCGGACAACGTGGTTTTTGCCGCTGCCCGGCGTCAGGCCGAGGATGGCCGCTCTGGCGTTGGGCTGCCAGTAAGGGGCGCTCAGGCCAACAAAGGCCGGAACCAGATAGACGCCGCCATTGTCGGCAACGGCCGTTGCCAGCCCCTCTGTCTCCGCCGCCGACTGAATCAGGCCCAACTGATCGCGCAGCCAGGCGATGGTCGCGCCGGTGAAGTTGATGATGCCCTCAAGCGCATAGGTGGGCTGCCCCTGGATGACCCAGGCGACGGCCGTCACCAAGCCGCTGTTGGAATAAGCCACCTGGTCGCCGATATTCAATAGTACCGAGGAGCCAGTACCAAACGTCACCTTAGCGCTGCCTGGGGTGAAGCAGCGCTGGGCAAACAGCGCTGCCTGCGAATCGCCCATGACGCCGACGATCGGTAACGGCCGTGGCAGCAGCCCGCCCAAATCTGTCGCGCCAAAACTGGCGTCGCTGTCACGTACATCCGCCAGCGCGTTCGGCGGCACAGCAAACAGGCGGCACAACTCTTCGTCCCAGGCCAGACTGCGGATGTCGAACAGCAGGGTGCGCGAGGCGTTGGTCTGGTCGGTGGCGAAGGTACGGCCGTTTGTCAGCCGGTAAAGCAAATAGGTGTCCATCGTGCCGATCAGCGCCTCGCCGGCGACGACTTTTTGGTAAATATCAGGGCGCTGGCGAAAGAGCCAGGTCAGTTTGGACGCCGGGAAGTAGGTGTCTATTTTGAGGCCGGTGCGCTGCTGCACCAGGAAACCATGCCCGGCGGCCGCCAATTCGGCGCAAATGGCTTCGCCGCGGCGGCACTGCCAGACGATGGCGTTGTACAGCGGTTCGCCGCTGGTTTTGTCGAAAACGACGATGGTTTCACGCTGGTTGGTCAGGCTGAGGCAGGTCAGATCGTCGCGCCGTTGTGGGCTGCGCGCCAATAATTCGCTGACGGCCTGGCGGGTATGGCGGTAGATTTCGGCAGCGTCGTGTTCCACCCAACCAGGACGGGGGTAGAGTTGGGCATGGGGAACGGCCGTTTTGTCCAACAGTTCACCCATCTCGTTGAACAAGATTGCTTTCGTCGCCGAGGTGCTTTGGTCAATCGCCAGGATCGTCTTCAACGCAGCTCCCTTAGGAATTTATTACAAAGGAATAAAGAGACGAAGGGGCAAAGAAGAAAATCTGTGTTCATCTGTGCCCCACTGTCGCGGCGGCCAGCAGGTTTTGGGCGGTGGCGGCGAGGCCATCGCCGGTGATGCCGTAGTGGGCCAAGATTTCGTTTTGGCTGCCGGTGACAGTGTATTCGTCGGGAATGCCGACGATTTTAAAAGGCAGGCTGACGCCATTTTGCAGCAGCAGGGCAGCCACGGTGCTGCCCAGCCCGCCATAGACGCTGTGTTCTTCAACGGTGATAATGGCCTGGGTGTGTTGAGCGGCGTGGAGTACGGCCGTCTTGTCCAACGGCTTCAGCGTGTGCATACTGATCACCCCGGCAGCGATGCCTTGTTCGGCCAGCAGATGGCTGGCCTGCACCGCCCGCGCCACCGTTTCGCCAATGGCGATAAAGGTCACATCGCGCCCTGCGGACAGGCTGATGGCTTTGCCAATTTCAAAGTGCGCGCCAGGTGCGTGCAGATGGGGCATGGCTGCTTTGCCAAAACGGATGTAGAGCGGGCGGGAATGGGAGACGGCCGTTTCAATCACGGCGGCCGTCTCAAAATTGTCCGCCGGGACCACAATGTCCAGGTTGTTGATGGCTTGCAGCGCCGCCAGATCATGCAGTGAATGATGCGTCGTGCCCAACGCGCCATAACTCACCCCGGCGCTGATGCCTACCACCTTCACCGGGTTGTCTGAATAAGCCACATCGTTCTTGATCTGTTCCAGACCGCGCGCCGTCAAAAAACAGGCTGGCGAGACGGCAAATACCTTTTTGCCGGCCGAAGCCAGCCCAGCCGACACCCCCACCAGATTTTGCTCAGCGATGCCGATTTCCACAATTTGCGCCGGCAGCGCCCTGGCAAAGGGTGTCAGTTTGCCCGACCCCCGCGAGTCGCTGGTGACAACCAGAATATCCCGGTCCACTTGCGCCAGACGCAGCAGCGTGGCCGCAAAAATCTCCAGGTTCGCCTTACCCATTTCCATTGTTCGCCCCCCATGTCCGTTCGGCCGCGTCCAGTTCCAACATGGCCGTCGCAAATTCGGTGTCCGTCGGTACGTGGTGGTGCCAATGAACCTGGTTTTCGATGAAACTCACACCCTTGCCTTTGGTGGTATGGGCCAAAACCAGGTTCGGTTTGCCTGGTTCAAAGGGCAGTTGGTCGAAAATTGCCAGCAGTTCGGGGATGCTGTTGCCATTGACCTCGCGTACGGCGTAACCAAAGGCGGTGAATTTTTGGCGTAAGTTGGTGATGCCGGTGACTGTTTCAATGGGGCCGGTAATTTGCAGCCCGTTGTAATCTACAATAACCACCAGATTATCCAGGTCATAATGGGCGGCGCTCATAGAGGCTTCCCAGTTGGAGCCTTCTTCCAGTTCGCCATCGCCTAAGAGGGTGAAGACGCGGTAGGAACGGCCGTCTAGCTTGGCCGCCAACGCCATGCCCACAGACAAAGACAGCCCATGTCCCAGCGCGCCTGTATTTTGCTCCACCCCATTCACCTTGCGCGTCGGATGGCCAATAAAATGGGATTGGTATTGGTTCAGAGTGTGCAGCACGGCCGTTGGATAAAAGCCCTTGTCGGCCAAAACCACGTATAACGCCTCTACCGAATGCCCTTTGCTCTGCACATAGCGGTCCCGATTGGCGTCCTGAAAGTTCGCCGGCGAGACGTTCATGGTGTAATTGTATAAGACGTTAAGAATATCTACGGCCGACAGGCTGCCGCCCGTGTGCCCAGAATTGGCGTTTTTGATAATCGTCAGAACTTCCCGGCGATATTGAATTGATTTTCGTTCAAGTTCTTCCGAGATTGTTTTGGACATCTCTTGCTTCCCATGTCTAACTGCAAATTACGCTTGAATAATTATTCATTGTGTGATATTCTTGCAGATATGGTGAGATTACATGATAAATTCAGCTCTGTCAAGACAATTTGCATAAATATTCAAAGGGGAATAAATCGTGACACGCATTGATGAACTACGGTTGATGACGCGCGTGGCCCGGCTGTATTATGAACGCAACATGCGTCAAGCAGAAATTGCGCAGCAGTTAGGGCTTTCCCAGGCGACCATCTCCCGGCTGTTTAACCGGGCCAGAGAAGAAGGCATCGTGCGCATCTCGGTCAGTGTGCCCCAGGGGGTCTATACAGAGTTGGAGGAGCGTCTGATCGCGCAGTACAACTTGCGCGACGCCATCGTGGTAGATTGCGTCCACGATGATGAGCAGATCATCCAGCGCGACATCGGCGCGGCTGCCGCCTATTACGTCGAATCTACCATCAAACCCGACGAGGTGATTGGCCTTTCTTCCTGGAGCGCCACTTTGCTGGCCCTGGTAGACGCCATGCACCAGACGCCGCGCAAAACTGGGGTTCAGGTTGTCCAGATTTTGGGTGGCATTGGCAATCCGGCGGCCGAAATTCATGCCGCTCGCCTCACCGGCCGTTTTGCTAAACTGGTACACGGCACGGCCACATTTTTGCCCGCGCCGGGTGTGGTGGGGTCGGAGGCCACGTTGCAGGCGTTTTTACAAGACCACTATGTGCAGGCAGCAATGGCGTTGTTCGACAAGGTGAGTCTGGCGCTGGTGGGCATTGGTGCGGTGGAACCTTCCGAGTTGTTGGCCGACAGCGGCAACATTTTCAGCAGCGAGGAATTGGATATTTTGCGCGGCCAGGGGGCAGTGGGGGATATTTTGCTGCGTTTCTTTGATGAAGACGGCCGTCCGGTGCAAAAATCTCTGAACAGCCGCGTGGTGTCTATGACCCTGGAGCAGCTTCACCGGGCAGATAGAGCGGTGGGAGTGGCTGGCGGCCGACGCAAACACGACGCCATCCGCGGCGCGCTGCGGGGCGGCTGGATTAACATTTTAATTACGGATTGTTTTACGGCGCGGCGGCTGGCAAACCAGAGCCAGCCGTTCTTCTAAGGAACGAGAATTAATTCACTTGCACGCTGTGGCAGGGTTTGTTGCTCGGTAGTTACCTTTAAGCTGACGTCTATATCAACTTTAACAACTGCGCTTCAGCGACCGCCTGCAGGCGGTTGTTTACATCCAGTTTAGCGTAGATGTTGGTCAGGTGGGTTTTTACCGTGCCGGGCGAAATGCACAATTGAGCCGCAATTTCGCGGTTAGACAATCCGGCGCGCACTAAGCGCAGCACATTTTGCTCCCGTGGGGTGATAGACGCCGTCGCCGCCAGGTCTTTCAGCGTTTCTTCGGACAGCGTGGTTTGCGCGCTGTCGGCACAGTCTGACAACTGCAATATCTGCTGGATGAAGTCTTGAGATTTGGGTGTGAGATGGTGGGTTTGCAGCAGCGTCAGCAGCGGAACAAGTTGGCTGCCGTGGTCGAGAAACGGCCGTATAAACCCCTCCGGCGCGGCCAACTGCACCGCCTCCGCTAACACCTGCCGCGCCTGATTCATTTTGTGCTGAACAAACAACGCCTGCGCCAATAACACACGCGCGTTTAACAATGGTTCATTGGGAAGACCGGCCGGATACTGCATCACAAGATAGGTCAGAATCGTCTCGGCGGCGTCCGCTTGCTGCTGCTTGAGCAAAATTTCCGCCCGCACCAATTCCGACAGCGTATGTGTTTCTTCTGTTTCCGCTTCTTTTAGCAGTTGTTCGGCGCGCGCAAAATCCTGCTGGCGGGCACAAAAACGGGCTTCATACGCCGCTAAATCCTGGTCACTCCACACGCGGGCCGGGCGATGCTCCTGCAATGAACGCGCGGCCTGAATGGTTGCCTGCGCCGCTGTATGGTCGCCATCGGCTGACTGCAACCTGGCGCGCAAGATCGCAATGGTCATCAATATGTTGGAGCTGGTGGGGTTAGGATCAACGGCCGTTGCCCGATCTAAAAATTGGCGCGCTTGGGTTAACTCATTGCGCCCCAGGCATATGTGGCTCAGGACAGACAAGGCAATGCTTGCCGGTTCTGGCAGTTGTCCCCGCTGGTTTAACGCTTGCTGCAACACCTGGTAGGCAACCTTTTCGCTTTGCCGCAGTTGGCCGCGCAGCAAGGCGCGGGTGGCAATATCCGAACCGGCGAATATTGCCACAAACAGATTGCCTTCCGCCCGCGCCCGGTCATAGATTTCATATACTTGTGCCGCAACTTCATCCGGTTTCGGCTTACTGTACATTTCTGTCAATAAATAGGCATCCAACAACTGCCAACGTACATCCGGCGCTTTGCCGGCCGACAACTGCGGAACGGCCGTTCCCGTTATAGAGCGCTGTCGAAAATGGCGCACCTCTTCCAGTACTTCTCGTTCGTTTTGCGTCATCTCTTTCTGCGGCCGGGCGGAAAGGTCATCTTCAATGTGCTGCAAAAAGCGCATCGTCTCAGCTTTTGGCAGGGCAAGCATGGCCAGACGCAAGTAAACAAACAACAATGTCTTATGCCGTTGTATCACCGTTTCCGGCAGCCGTTGTATCCAGCGCAGCAAGCGCGAATCTTCGCCCAACTCCGCCAATTCACGCAAACACACATCCTCAATAACCTCGGCCGCCGCTTCCCAATCTTCAATGGATAGCAAATGGCTCACCGCGTCGGCCGACATGTTCTGCGCCCCGTACCAGGCCGCCGCCCGCCGGTGCAGCTCTGGAATCTGGTCGGGAAATTGCCGCTGTAATTGGCTGCATAACATTTCGGCAAACAAATCGTGATACCGGTACCATGTCTGTTCGCCGGAACGGCTAATAAAGAGGTTTTCTTGCCACAGGCGAGCGAGCATCTGCGCCCCATCCGTCTGCCCGGTCACGGCATCACACAAACCACCCGTTAACTGTTTCAAAATTGAGGTTTTGAGCAGGAAAGTCTGCATCACCTTAGACCGTTGGTGCAGTGCTGTTTCCATAAAATATTCACGCAAAAAGAGATGAGCGCCGCTGAAGGTGTCTATCACCTGCCGCCGGTCCTCTTGTTTGTTCAGCGCCAGCACCGCCAGTTTCAAACCCGCTGCCCAGCCGCCGGTGCGCTTCACCAACGCCTCCATATCCGCATAAGCCAATGGCTGTTCGGCAATATGCTGCTGCAGAAAGGCGATGCCTTCCGGCAGCGTAAAGCGCAGATCATCCAACTCCATCTCTGTCACCAGGCCCATGGCGCGCAGCCTTCCCAACGCCAATGGCGGCCGGGTGCGTCCGGCGATGATAAGCTGCAAAACCGACGGTAAATGCTCCAACCAAATCTGGATGGAAGCGTGAATATCGGCTTGTTTGATATGGTGGAAATCGTCTAATACCAACCCGATGCCAAATGGTTCACCCTCTGTATAGACCAGTTCGTTGGTTACCCGCGTCACAATTTCAGCCGGCGTAATAGAAGAGGATCGTTGGAGAAAGGGCAGCAGTCTCTGCCCAAAACCGGGGCGCACTGTTTGCAGCGCCATGATCACGGTAGACCAGAAACGCAGCAAATGATCATCATCGGTATCCAGGGCCACCCAGGCGACCGGCATGTTGTCACATTCTTGCCGCCAGGCGTTTAGCAGCGTGCTTTTACCAAATCCGCCGGGCGCGGAAATGAAACTCACCGGTGTACTGATTTTGCTTGTCAGACGCGGGCGCATGACCAGGGTGGGCGGTAAAGTTGGCGGCCTGATTTTTGTCTGGGCAGCCAGGGATGTATTGGCAATCCAGGACGCATTGGCAGAACTGTCTAGAAAATCTGCGGTCAGGGATAGCTGGGCCAGAACGGTGTTTCCGGCCAAATTGGCGGCGGCTTCTTCCAGGCGGATAAGAGTCATTTCAGCCGATTTACCCAAATATGTTTTGTGTAATTTGCCGCTGCGCCGTCTGTAGGCGTACCAGTAATCGCTGCCACAGCGGCTCTCGCGCCGCGCCGTAAAATGCCCCGTCTCCCCTTTGAATTTGAACTGTGTATGGTGGGTGAGCCAGTTGTTCCATTGGGGAGAATCTATGGGGATGGCGGGGGACACGGCCGTTGCCTCTCCGCCCACCCACAACAAGCCATCCCGAATAATTGGTTCTGCTGCTTTTCCCATTAATCTAAGCCCAAAAAGTTACCCAAACCATGATTTGTCCCCTTTTGGGTAACTATTACGGCCGAATTGTATACCGGATCGTCATATTCGTCACATTTCATCTATCCCACATATAGCAAAATCATCCAAAATTCTGATACACAATCCATCGTTTTTTCGTTACTTTTAACTGATAACAACGAGATTGTCCGGTACCAGACAATCTTGGTTTTAACCAGGTTTTTGCAGCTTACGTTTTCAAATGGCCTATGTTCGCCGCGAAAAACTGCAAAAAAACAAATTAGAGAGGAGAGATACAGCATGAAACAAAAAAATAGCGTCTTGTTCATCATCCTTAGTCTGCTGCTCGTTTTTAGTCTTGCACTAAGCGCTTGCGGCACGACAACCACTTCGACGGAGGTTAGTCCAACAACTGTACCCGCCCCGGCAGTGGAAGAACCAGCCCCGGCCGTAGAAGAACCGGCTCCGGCAGTGGAAGAACCAGCCCCGGTCGTGGAAGAAGCGACACCGGTGGTAGAAGAAACTGCCCCGACTGAAGAACCTGCGGCTGCATCTACGGACCCGAATTCTCTGCCCCGTAACGAAACCCTGTACTTCAATGGTCAGCAGTGGGGTTCTGTTGTAGGCTGGAATCCTTTTTCCAACAGCAACAACAATGCCATGGCGATTGCCCAGCAAGACAACGCCCGCGTGATCATGTTCGAGACACCTTACCTGTACAATATGATGGACGGGCAGGTGTATCCTTTGCTGGCCGATGGCCCCTTTGAATGGAATGAAGCGCGTACTGAGATCGCCTTCAAGATCAAGCCGGCCGCTATGTGGAGCGATGGCACCCCGGTAACGGCCGAAGATGTCGCTTATACCTGGGCTACCCATGTGAAGTACAACACTCCCACCGGCGCGGCCAACATTGATTTCATCGAAGCCATCGAAGCCGTAGATGCCCAGACAGTTGTTGTTAAGGCTAAGCTGAATGAGGATGGTACGGCCGTCAATCCGCTGCTGGTGGCTGCTTACCTGAGCAGCAATTATGTGATCCAGAAAGCGTGGACCGAAACGCTGGAAGCGCGCGTCGCTGGTGACGCCACTGCGCTCTTGGCTGATCCTGCCGAAGACGTTGTTTATTCTGGCCCCTATCACAAATACTTCGCCGACGATACGAAGGTTATCTATGTCCGCGATGATAATTACTGGGGTCAGGATGCCTCCATGTGGGGTATGCTGCCGGTTCCGAAATACCTGGCGCACGTGATCTTTAAGGACAATGCGGCCGGTACAACCGCTTTGCAAGCTGGTGAGGTGGATGTTAGCCAGCAGTTCAATTCTAATGTGAACTTGCTGTGGGAAGATGATGGTCTACCCATCTCCACCTATTTACCCGACCCACCGTACCAGATCGGCGCTTCCCTGCCCACCGCCTTCTACAACCTGGAATCCCCCGGTTTGGATCAGGTTGCCGTGCGCAAGGCGATTGCCATGGCAGTGGATTACCCCACCATCATCGCCAACGCGATGACCAATCAATCGGCTACCTTTGACCAGGTTGCGCGCTCTTTGATGAACCCGACCGAAGGCGAGCAAGCCTTGTTCAACCACGACGCTGTGGCGGAATTGCAGTGGGCCGGTAACGACATTGAGGGCGCTAAGGCGCTGCTCGACGAGGCCGGCATTGTGGACTCCGATGGCGATGGCTGGCGTGAGTATGAAGGCGAAAAACTGAGCTATGTCGCTACCTGCCCCAATGGGTGGTCTGACTGGCAAGCCGCGATTGAAGTGGTGGCTGCGGCCGGCGCTGAGATCGGCATCGACATTACCACCAACTTCCCCGAATGGTCTGTTTACCAGACAATCGTCACCAAATCCGATGCGTCCCTGCCCGAAGGGTATGACATCTTCATGATGTGGAGTGATGGCGCTGGCCCGACGCAGCCGTGGGGTCGTATCCGCAAGCTGATGAGTTCTGAATTTATCGGCATGTCCAGCAACTGGAATGGTAACTGGGGCATGTATTCTAACCCCGACGCCGATGCCTTGATTCAAGCCATCCCCGCTGAGACCGACGCGACGGCTTTGCAAGATCTGTACACCGAACTGGTAAGCATTTACCTGTCTGATGTTCCTTCCTTCACGCTGATGTACCGTCCCCAATCGTTCCATACGGTGAACGAGACGGTTTGGACCAACTTCCCGTTTGACGGTGATGGGACCACCCCACCCGTACCCCCGCTCAACCTGACTGATGGTTGGAGTATCGCGGGTCTTTATAACCTGGAGCTTGCTAACAATTAAGTTGTAAGCTAACAAAAAAGCAGCCATGTCCCACAAACCGGGACATGGCTGTTTTTTTAAAGCGTCAGGACTTTACGGATATCGGGGGCTGTTGTCGCCGGACGAGCGGAATGTTTGATGTTTCTTGGGAGGTGCAGTCTTGAAAGGATACCGGAAGTATTTTTTTAACAAGCTTGTTTGGTTCCTCGTCACCTTAGTTTGTGCATTCATTCTGAATTTTATTCTGCCGCGCCAGATGCCGGGCGACCCGGTGGCGGCTATCGTGGCCAGACAGGTTCAGGGCATGAGCAATACAACCGGGGTGCAGGCCATCTATGAGCAGTACACAGAATTGTTTGGCACCAACAGACCGATGTACGAGCAGTTCTTTCTGTACGTGCGCAATGCGCTGCAAGGCGATTTTGGTTTTTCATTCAGCCAATATCCCAGAACGGTGTCGGATGTGATTCGCGCAGCTCTCTGGTGGACGATTATTCTCCAATTTCCGGCCATCATCGTTGGCTGGTTGATTGGGAATACGCTTGGCGCGTTGGCGGCTTATGTGAAGGGTGGCTTTGACAAGGTTTTGCTGCCGATCAGTATTTTTGCCAGCAGTATCCCGCCATTTGGCATGGCGATGATTTTGCTGGTTATTTTTGGCGTGAGCTTGCAATGGCTGCCCACTTCGGGCGGTTATGGGTTTGACCTGATTCCCAATATGAGTTGGCGTTTTGTCTGGTCGGTGATCGTTCATTACCAGTTACCGTTTTGGTCCATTGTCTTGGTGACAATAGGTGGGCAGGCGATTGGGATGCGCTCGATGGCGATTTACGAGCTAAATGCCGACTATGTGAAATACGGCCGTTTCATGGGCATTAAAGATGGCAAAATTGTGCGCTACGTGTTTCGCAACGCCATGCTGCCCCAGATAACCGGTCTGGCATTGGCGGTAGGGACAATGGTTGGCGGCGCGCTGGTGGCAGAGATTATTTTTAGCTACCCAGGGCTGGGTTCGACGATTTTTACGGCCGTTCTAGGCCAGGATTACCCGCTTATCTCTGCCACGACATTGATCATCACCATCATGGTGCTGCTGGCAAACTTCGTGATTGAGATCATCTATGGCGTCCTGGATCCGCGCATTAAAGCAGCGCAGGCTGATTGATAAAGGGAAGATGCTGCTATGAAACACACACTTCGACAAGTCTTTCAATCTGGCAAATTCCTGGTCGGGTTTTCCATTTTTTCATTCGTTTTGCTGTTCGTGATCATTTATCCACGCATCATCACCGATCCCCCCTTACAGATCATCGGTCAGGGCACGTTTTTCCCTCCCGGCATCTATGTGAATGTTTACGACAGCCTGAATGCCCCCCATTACATCCTCAATTTGCCCGACGCTAACAGGAATCGGATCGCCAGCAAGTTGAGCAATGACGATCGGCAGGCCATCAAAGAATGGTTAACGGCCGTTGGCATTCCCGAAGACGAGATTGACGTTGAAAACACCCGCCAACTCCTGGAGCAGTGGGCAAACAATTACGACCCCACGCTCAGGGTTCAGGGCATGACCAACGCCCGGCGCAATTACTTTATCCGGCTCAATGATTCACTCAACCGACTGCTGGCAACCGAAGGCGTGAGCATCGCCGTGAGAAACGAGGAAACGGGCGAACTAGAAGAGATAGGCGTTGTTACGCTTAAAGATTACGTCAATATCAGGCAGGTTCCAAACGTGCGCCTACTGCTCCTGGGGACCGATAATTTTGGCCGGGACGTGCTGACCGAACTGGTAGCGGCCACCCGTGTATCCTTGCTCATTGGTCTTGTGGCGGGTCTGGTCGCCACTTCCATCGGTTTGGTACTAGGATTATTGTCCGGTTATATCGGTGGGCTGGTGGATGACATCATCATGTTTATCACCAATCTTTTTACCGTTATCCCCAGTTTTGTCTTGTTGATCCTGATTTCATTCAGCATTGGGCAAAATCAACGTGGCCCTGTCACCATCGCCATCGTAATTGGGTTCACATCCTGGGTCTGGACGACCAGGGCCGTGAGATCGCAGGTGATTTCGCTGCGCAACCGGGACCACGTGAATCTATCGAAGCTGTCCGGGCATTCAATCGTACACATCATCGTCAAAGACGTTCTGCCCTACATTGCTTCATATGTTGTCATGGCGCTGATCCTGCAAATTTCCTCCGGTATCCTGGCGGAGGCCGGCCTGTCCATTCTTGGATTGGGACCCAGAACAACAGAAATGCCCACATTAGGGTTGATGTTGAATTGGGCATTGATTTACCAGGCGCATATCCTGGGTAAATGGTGGGCTTATCTCCCCGTCCTCATTACCATCGCGCTGATTACATTCTCGATGAATTTGATGAACACCGGCCTTGACCAGGTGTTCAATCCGGCGCTAAGGGAGTAATAGCCGTAAGCCGTGAGCCGTAAACGGAACACGGAACATACAAAACAGGTAACTGCCATGTCAAATGCCATATTAGAAGTCAGAGAACTCACCACAAAATATATCACCCGGTTTCGGGAAGATGTTTACGCCGTTGACCACGTTTCGTTGAAGGTGGAAGAAGGCAAATCGTTGGGCATTGCCGGCGAATCGGGCTGCGGCAAGTCTACCCTGGCGCTGAGCCTGATGGGCTACTATTTCCCACCGCTGCATTATACGAGCGGCGAGATTATTATTGACGGCCGTAACATCTCCGGCATGAACCCCGACGACGTGCGTAAGTCCATCCTGGGCAAGGAAATCTCCTACATCCCCCAGGCGGCCATGAACGCCCTCAATCCCACGCAAAGGGTCATCCGCTTTATTGAAGATGTCATTGAAGCGCACGATCCCACCGTGACCAAGAAAGAAGTATACGACCTGGCTAAAGGCTTCTTTGAAGCCGTCGGTCTGCCAGCCGACGTGCTGCAAAAATACCCGGTGGAGCTTTCCGGTGGCATGAAACAGCGCACTGTCATCGCCATCTCCGTCATCCTCTCGCCCCAGATCCTCATCGCCGATGAGCCTTCCTCTGCGCTCGACGTGACCTCGCAGAAGATGGTCATCAAGATGCTGCGCAGCCTGATGGACAAAGGGTACATCAAGGCGATGATCTTCATCACCCATGAGCTGCCGCTGCTGTACAACGTGACCGATGACATCATGGTCATGTATGCCGGGCAGATCGTCGAAAAGGCCGGCGCTAAAGAAGCAGTGTTCGACCCCCTCCACCCCTATTCCAAAGGTCTTATGGGTTCGATCATCGTGCCGGAAGAAGGGCTGCGGGATGTGAAGCTGACGGCCATTCCGGGCGTGCCGCCGAATCTCAAAAACCCGCCGTCTGGCTGCCGTTTTGCCGAACGCTGCAAGTACGTGCGGCCGGAGTGTAAAGCCATCTCCGTCCCGTTGCGCGAAGCGGGACACGGCCGTGCCTACCGCTGCATCATCCCCGAAGCAGAACTGCGAGAAATATATGCCAGGGAGGCTCATCAAAATGTCTGACGAGAAAAAACTATGCCTCAGCGGCAAAGGCGTGACAAAAGTATTTGGCCTTGGTCGCAATAAAACTGTCGCTGTGGATCACGTGGATTTCAATTTCTACGAGGGCGAAATCATCTCCATCGTCGGCGAATCGGGCAGTGGCAAGACCACGTTGGCGAAAATGCTGCTGGGATTGATCAACCCGACTGAGGGCGACATTTACTTTCAGGGCGAGCTGATGACCGAGGCGTGCAGCTTCGTCAACCTGAAGTTCGCCGAACTGACCAACAAGTATCCCTTTGAGCTTTCCGGTGGGCAGCAGCAGCGCCTGATGATCGCCCGCATCTTCTTGCTGAAGCCCCAAATCTTGCTGGCCGATGAACCCACCTCCATGATAGACGCCTGCTCCCGCGCCACTATCCTGGATATGTTGATGCAGCTGCGCGATGAAATCGGCATGACGCCCATCTTCATCACCCATGATATTGGTCTGGCGTATTATGTTTCTGACAGCGTTTACATCATGGAACACGGCAAATTTGTCGAAAGCGGCTCGGCCGACCAGGTGATTCTGCATCCGCAAGAGCCATATACCAAACGCCTGCTCAACGACGTACCCAAAATCTATGAAGAATGGGACCTTTCAACGGTCTAACGGTAGAGGCGTTGCAATGCAACGTCTCTACACATCACAAACATGCTGCAAAAATCAAGAGTCCCTTCTAAATTAAGCCTGATTCTTCTGGCTTACGCCGCTTTTATTGCCCTGGGCATGCCCGATGGCCTGTTGGGCATCGCCTGGCCTTCCATCCGCGCCGATTTTGTCATCCCGCTGGATGCCATGGGCATGTTACTCTTTGCCAGCGTCGCCGGGTACATGACCTCCAGCTTTCTCAGCGGGGCGTTGATCGCCCGCCTGGGCGTGGGCAACTTACTGGCAATTAGCTGCGCTCTCACCGGCGCGGCCCTCGTCGGCTACACCCTTGTGCCTTCCTGGTGGATGATGGTGACCCTGGGCGTGCTGGCCGGGTTAGGCGCCGGCGCGATTGACGCCGGTCTGAATACCTACGTCGCCGCCCATTTCGGCGAAGGACTCATGCAGTGGCTGCACGCCAGTTACGGCATCGGCGTGACCATTGGCCCGGTGATCATGACCCTGGCGATCACCACCCTGGATTCCTGGCGCGCCGGGTATCGCATCGTCGGCGGCTTCCAGTTCTTGATGGCCCTCGCTTTTACCCTCACCCTTGCCTGGTGGAACGCCCCCGAAGAACGGACGGAGCAGAAACGGGAAAAGCGCCTGACGGAGTACAAAACCCCCATCGGCCAGACCTTGCGCCGGCCGCAAGTCTGGCTCAGCGCCCTATTGTTTTTCCTCTACGTGGGGGCGGAAGTCTCCCTGGGAGCCTGGGCCTACACCCTGCTCACCGAGTCGCGCGGCGTACCGGTGCGTCTGGCCGGTTTCTGGGCCGGCAGCTATTGGGCGATGTTTACCGTTGGGCGCATCCTGGCCGGGCTGTACGCCCGACGCCTGGGGATTCATTTGCTGGCCCAGGGCGGTATGGTTTTGGCTCTGCTCGGCGCCGTCTTGCTCTGGTGGAACCCCGTGCCCTTCGCCAACTTGCTGGCGGTCGGGCTGATCGGCCTGGCGATTGCCCCGGTCTTCCCGGCGATGATGTCGGGAACCAGGCAGCGGGTCGGCGCCCGTTATGCCGCCAACACCATTGGGATACAAATGGCGGCTACCGGGTTGGGCGGGGCGACAATCGCCAGTCTGGTGGGTGTGTTGGCGCGCCGGTTTTCTCTGGAAATCATCCCCATCAGCCTGGTGGCGTTGTTCCTCAGTTTGCTCGCCAGTTACCGGCTGTCGCTGGTGATGAAGGGATCGCAGGAAATGGAGTATGCGGTGGCCAGACCAACCGGCTGTTGGGCTATCCCGCGCCCAGCTGTTGATCGTCAACGCCGATGATTTTGGGATGTGTAACTCGGTGAATGAGGCCGTTATCGGCGCATGGCCGGCCGGTATTCTTCGCTCCACCACCTTGATGGTCCCCTGCCCTTGGGCACTGCACGCCATCCATTTCTTGAAAGAGCATCCCGAAGTCCGCTTTGGCGTTCACCTCACGGCGATTTCTGAATGGGTTGATTACCGGTGGGGACCGCTTACCCCCAGGGAGCAAGTACCATCTCTCGTTAACGAGGCGGGGCACTTCTACAACTTCGAGCAGATGCCCCACTTTTTGGCCCAGGTCAATTTAGCGGAATTGGAGCGAGAGTTCAGAGCGCAGATCGAAACTGTGCTGGTGGCCGGGTTGAAGCCGACGCACCTGGATTGGCATTGTCTGCGGCTGAGTGGATGGACTTTTGCGTGCTGGGCGCGCCGCCCGGCGGGGGGCGGTTTCCGGGCTACCCCAATTGCGGCGATAGACCGAGATTTTCATATCGCCAGACGATTTTGATTTTTGACATCGCCCGAGCGCATGAAGGGCATCATTCTTCTAGATTATCGCGCTTTGCAAGCTGTTTGGCGGGAAAAGTAGATTCACAGGAAAACAACATATGAACATTCAATCTTTGGCAGGCGAGTGGCAGTTTCGTCAGGCGGGAGCAGAGGAATGGCTGCCCGCCACCGTGCCCGGCGGCGTGCATACTGATTTGCTGGCTTTAGGCCGCATCCCCGACCCCTTTGTGGGCGACAATGAAAAGCGGGTGCAATGGGTGGCGGAAAGCGATTGGGAATATCGCTATCAATTTATGGCCGCGCCCGAACTGTTGGCGCAGCCCCACGTCTGGCTGGTGGCCGATGGGCTGGATACGCTGGCGACGGTGACTTTAAACGGCCGTTTCCTCGCCCACACCAACAACATGTTCCGCCAATACCGCTGGGACGTCCGCGCCCTGCTCCAGGCCAGGGACAACGAACTGCTCATCACCTTTGCCTCACCGGTACAAACCATCAGCGAAAAGGAGGCGCAACGGCCGTTGCCCGGCGTCTCCCAGGCCATCGCCGGCGGGCCTTATTTGCGTAAAGCCCCCTGCCAGTTTGGTTGGGATTGGGGACCGCAGCTTCCGCCCATCGGCGTCTGGAAAGAGATTCGCCTGGAAGGCGGGGAGGGCATCCGTCTGGCCGACGTCCATCTGCGCCAACACCACGCCAACGGCGAAGTCACAATCTCCGCCGCATTAACCCTCGAAGGCCAGACAACCGAAGGCTTAACCGCCCACCTCCACATCCTCGCCCCCGATGGCGAGGAGATGATGACGGAAACGGCCGTTTCCCCCTCCCCCCATTCACAATTCACAATTCACAATTCACAATTCACAATTCCCCACCCCCAATTATGGTGGCCCAACGGCTACGGCCCCCAACCCCTCTACCAAATCACCATCAGCCTGCGCCAGAACAACGCCGAACTAGACAATCGCCGCTACCAACTTGGCCTGCGCACCCTCGAACTGCGCCAGGAACCTGACCAATGGGGGCGCTCCTTTGAATTCGTCGTCAACGGCGTGCGCCTCTTCGCCAAAGGTTCCAACTGGATACCGGCCGACTCTTTCCCCACGCGCATCAGCGACGCCTACCTGGAGGCGCTCATTCGCGGCGCGGCCGAAACCCAGCAAAACATGCTGCGCGTCTGGGGCGGCGGCTTCTACGAGGAAGAACGCTTCTACGACCTGTGCGACCGCTACGGCATCCTCGTCTGGCAAGATTTCATCTTCTCATGCAGCGTCTACCCGCTGGACGACCCCGACTTCCTGGAAAATGTGCGCATCGAGGTGCTGGAAAATGTGCGCCGACTGCGCCATCGCGCCAGCCTGGCCCTTTGGTGCGGCAACAACGAGATGGAATGGGGCTGGGTAGATTGGGGCTGGAAACAGCGGCCCGATTTGGACGATTTGAAAGCGGCCTACGACAGCTTCTTCCACCACACACTGCCCGCCTGGTGCGCCGCCGAAGACCCGGACACCGCTTACTGGCCCAGCTCGCCTTCGTCCGACACCCCCTTCGAGAACCCCAATGGGCAGCAGCAAGGGGACGCCCACTATTGGGACGTGTGGCACGGCCGTAAACCGTTCACCGCCTACCGCGACCAATATCCCCGCTTCATGAGCGAATTTGGCTTCCAGGCATTGCCGCCGCTGGCCTCCATCCGCACCTACGCCGACGAAGCCGACTGGAACATGACCTCCTACATCATGGAGCAGCACCAGAAAAATGACAGCGGCAACAGTCTGATGGTCGGGCAAATGCTCGACACTTTCCGCCTGCCCAAAGATTTCCCGTCGCTCGTTTACCTGAGCATGGCGCTGCAAGCGGAAGGCATCCGCTACGGTGTGGAGCATTGGCGGCGCGCCCAGGAGCGGGTGGCGGGCACGCTCTACTGGCAGCTTAATGACTGCTGGCCGGTGGCCTCCTGGTCCAGCCTCGATTATTTCGGCCGTTGGAAGGCGCTGCATTACGCCGCCCGCCGCTTCTACGCGCCGCTGCTGCTCTCCATTGAGGATGCGCCGCCGCGCCAGGGAGTTTACCTGACCAATGAGCGGCTTGAGGCGTGGCACGGCCGTATCCGCTGGTCGCTGGAAACGTTAGAAGGCGCAGCGCTGGCAGCCGGCGAGGAAGCGGTGCAAGCCGCGCCACAGGCCACCACCCACGTCAACACCCTGGACTTTACCGATCAGCTAACCGACGACAACCGGCGCAGCCTGACCTTTATCGCCGAATTGTGGCAGAATGACAAGCTTCTGACCCGGCAGACCGCCTTCTTCGCGCCGACCAAACATTTGCAGCTGATGGAACCGGAGATAACGGCCGTTTGTCATCTTGAAGGAGCGATGCTGCACATTGAATTGAACGGCCGTTCCCTCGCCCGCCTGGTAGAACTCTCCCTCGACGGGGCCGATGTCGTTTTTAGCGACAACTACTTCGACCTACCCGCCCGCCGCGCCGTTACCCTTACCTGCCCACTGCCTCACGGATGGGACTTATCCCAGGCCAAAGCAGCGCTGCGCATCCGTTCGGTTTACGATTCTTTCTAATTGAGAAAAAAGGAGTCAACCATGTCCGATATTCACGCTCTCGTAGCCAGAATGACTTTAGAAGAAAAAGCGGCGCTCTGTACCGGAGCCAGCGCCTGGACAACAACCCCGGTAAAACGGCTCAACCTGCCGGAACTGTTCGTCTCCGATGGCCCACACGGCATTCGCCGCGTCGCCGACATTCATGCGCTGACGAGTAAAAGCCTGCCCGCCACCTGTTTCCCCACTGCCTCCAGTCTGGCCGCCACCTGGGACGTGGATTTGTTGTTTGAAATGGGGCAGGCGTTGGCCGAAGAAGCCATTGCCCTGGGCGTGGATGTCATCCTCGGTCCCGGCGTCAACATGAAACGCTCGCCCCTGTGCGGCCGTAACTTCGAGTATTTTTCCGAAGACCCGTACCAGGCTGGGGCGATGGCCGCCGGTCTGATCAAAGGCATTCAGAGTAAGGGCGTGGGTACGTCGCTGAAGCATTACGCGGCCAACAACCAGGAATTTGAGCGCTTTTCGATCAACGCCGAGGTGGACGAACGCGCTTTGCGCGAGATTTATTTGGCGGCGTTTGAAACAGCCGTTACCCAATCCCAACCCTGGACCGTCATGTGTTCCTACAACAAAATCAACGGAACCTACGGCTCCGAACAAACCTACCTGCTCAGCGACATCCTCAAAAAAGAGTGGGGCTTCCAGGGCTTCGTCGTCTCCGACTGGGGCGCCGTCCACGACCGGGTCGCCGCCCTCAAAGCAGGGTTAGACCTGGAAATGCCCGGCCCCAAGCAGACGCGGGTCAATGCTGTCATCGAAGCGGTGCGCAACGGCGAACTGGACGAAGCGGTGCTGGATGAAGCCGCGCGACGCATCGCGCGCGTCGCCCTGTGCGCCGCGCAAACACCCAAAGGGGGCGGCTTTGACGCCGCCGCCCACCACACCCTGGCGCGCAAAGTGGCCGCCGAGGGCATGGTTCTCCTCAAGAACAACGGCCTGCTCCCCTTGCAAAACCCGCAGCACGTCGCCGTCATTGGCCGCGCCGCGCAACAAGCCCACTTCCAGGGCGGCGGCAGCTCACACATCAATCCCACCCAGGTAGACGTGCCGTTCAGCGAACTGCAAAAGCTGGCCGGGAACGCCGAATTGAGCTTTGCCACGGGGTATCCTGAAGACAACAGCCTGGACCAGGGCCTGGTTGACAAAGCCGTCACCATCGCCCAGGCCGCTGACGTGGCCTTGCTCTACATCGCCCTGCCTTCCTTCAAAGAGTCGGAAGGGTATGACCGGGCGGACCTGGACTTGACGGCGCAGCAGGTGGCTTTGATTCAGGCCGTAACGGCCGTTCAACCCCACACCGTCGTCATCCTCAACAACGGCGCGCCGGTAGTCATGGGCGATTGGCTTGATGGCGCAGCCGCCGTGTTGGAAGCGTGGATGATGGGTCAGGCTGGCGGCGGGGCCATTGCCGACATCTTGTTTGGCCGCGTCAATCCTTCTGGGAAACTAACCGAAACCTACCCGCTGCGTCTGGCAGACACCCCGGCCTACCTCAACTTCCCCGGCGAAAACGGCGTGGTGCGCTACGGCGAAGGGCTGTTCATCGGCTACCGCTACTACGACGCCAAAGAGACGCCAGTGCTGTTCCCCTTCGGCTACGGGTTGAGCTACACCACTTTTGCCTACAGCAATTTGCAGCTTTCGGCCGACAGCTTCAAAGACGTGGCCGGTCTGACGGTGTCGGTAGATGTGACCAACACCGGCCCGGTGGCCGGCAAGGAAATTGTGCAGTTATACGTGCATGATCAAGCGTCGCGGTTGATACGGCCGTACAAAGAACTCAAAGGCTTCACCAAAGTGTCGCTCCGGCCGGGCGAAACCCAAACCGTCTCCATCACCCTCGATTCCCGCGCCTTTGCCTACTACGACCCCGCCTACCAACAATGGATCACCGAAGATGGTCAGTTCGACATCCTCGTTGGCGCATCGGCGGCCGACATTCGCTGCCAGGCCACCGTCACCCTGCAATCCACCTTGCAGCTGCCATCCATTTTGCACGCCGAATCCACCATCCGCGCCTGGTTCGACGACCCCCTCGGCAAACAAATCCTCCAGCCAATGTTCCACGAATTAACATCCAATGGCGGTCCCTTCAGCGCTGATGACTCTGGCAGCGATGCTATTGGCATGGATGTGCTTAGTTTTCTGATGGACTTGCCCCTGCGCAGTTTCCTCCACTTCCAGGAAGGCTCGCTCACGCAGCCCGCCGACGACATCGCCGACATGCTGCTGGAGCAGGTGCATGGGGTGAAGCGCTAAGGGTCCATATGTTTTTAACCTGGCGAGATTGGACCAATCTTGGAGATTGGTCCAATCTGGGCCGGGTTTTTAGCAACCTATCAGGTCTGGAGAAGCAGAGTAAAAATGACCAATGAATTTCCGCAAGGTTTTTTATGGGGCACAGCCACGGCCGCCCATCAGGTGGAGGGCAACAACACCAACAGCGATTTCTGGGTGATGGAACACCTGCCGAACACCGTTTTCGCCGAGCCGTCGGGCGACGCCATTGACCATTATCACCGCTACCCGGAAGATATGGCGCTGTTGGCCGAGTTGGGTTTCAACAGCTACCGCTTTTCGGTGGAATGGGCGCGGGTGGAACCGGAAGACGGCCGTTTCTCCACCGCCGCCCTGGACCACTACCGCCGCATGTTGGCAGCGTGCCACGCGCACGGCCTCAAACCAATCGTCACCTACCATCATTTCACTTCGCCGCGCTGGCTGATCAGCCAGGGGGGATGGCAGAATGGGGCAACGGCCGTTAAATTCGGCCGTTACGCCCAAAAAGTCACCGAACATCTGGGCGACCTCATCGAAGCGGTCTGCACCATCAACGAAGTCAACATCCCGCGTATGGCGGCTTTGCTGTGGATGGCCGGCGGCCTCGATGAAACCTTCATCCAGCGGGCGGCTCAGGCGCTGCATACCACGCCAGAGCAATTTGCGCCCTTCATGTTTGCCGGAACAAGCCAGGGACGCGCAGTGATCCTGGCAGCCCACCAGCAGGCGCGGGCGGCGATTAAGGCGGAACGGCCGTCGCTGCCCGTCGGCCTGACCATTGCCATGGCTGATATGCAGGCTTTGCCCGGCGGCGAAGCCGTGCGTGACCAGATGCGTTGGGAACTGCAAGATGTCTTCCTGGAAGCAGCCCGCGAAGATGATTTTGTCGGCGTGCAAACCTACACCCGCGAGCGGTACGGCCCGGAAGGCCCCTTCGGCCCGGAAGAAGGGGTGGAATTGACGCAAATGGGCTACGAATTCTGGCCCGAAGCCATCGGCGCAACCCTACGCCGCGCCCACGAAGTAACCGGCCTGCCCCTGATGGTGACGGAAAACGGCATTGGCACGAAGGATGACGGCCGTCGCCTGGCTTACTACCAGGCAGCCCTGCGCAGCGTACACACCTGTTTGCAAGAGGGGCTGGACGTGCGCGGTTATTTTGCCTGGTCGGCTTATGACAACTTTGAATGGATGCTCGGCTACCAGCCAACTTTTGGCATCATTGCCGTGGACCGCGCCACCCAACGGCGGACCATCAAACCCAGTGCGCGTTGGTTAAGCGAAGTGGCCCAGGCCAACCGGCTTATCTGAGCGATTTCTCCTGGCTACTCTTCCCGATTGAGGGTAATGTCTTGCCAGGAGGCCGGGTCTTCAATAGGTTCCAGGTGGGTGATGACACTTAACGGCCGTAACGCCTGCCGCAAATCTCGTTCCATTTCCTCCAACAACGCATGGCCGTGCTGTACTGTCCACTCACCGGGAACCTGAACATGAACGGATACAAAACGCTGCGACGCCGATTGGCGGGTGCGCAAGGCGTGATATTCAATGGATTCTTGCTGGCAATATCGGTCCAAAACGGCCGTCACCAACGCCAATTCGTCCGCCGGCAGCGCCGTGTCCATCAACCCTTGCGCCGATTTACGCACCAGTTTTACGCCAGAATTTAGGATTTGCGCCGCCACCGCCAAAGCAATCAACGGGTCCAAAATTTGCCAACCGGTCAGCGCCACGGCGGCCACGCCCACCACCACCCCCACCGATGTCCACACATCCGACAACAGGTGATGGGCGTCGGCGGTGAGGGTGATGGAATTGTGCTGTTTGCCGGCGCGGGTGAGGACAAGCGCCGTGGCCAGGTTGAACAACCCAGCCGTCACCGATACCACCAGACCCAGGCCAACCTGTTCCAGAGGCTGTGGGTCGAGCAAGCGCGGCACGGCCGTTGCCGCAATCATGATCGCCGCAAACAAAATCATCATCCCTTCTGCGCCGCTGGAGAAGTATTCCGCTTTGGCGTGGCCGTATGCATGTTGATCATCTGGCGGTTGGGCGGCGATGGTCAGGGCCATCAGGGCCATCAGGGCCGCCACCAGGTTCACGCCCGACTCCAGCGCGTCGGATAACAAACCGACCGACCCGGTTAGATAATAGGCCAGCGCTTTGAGGGAGATGGTTACGACGGCCGTGCCAATAGACAGCCAGGCAAATCGCGTGAGGTGCTTACGGTCTAACATAGATGTGTGCGCTGTAACCGACAAAAGATTGGACAAATCCCAGAAGATTTGTCCAATCTAACCGTGTAGATTATTCAAATCTCGTTCCTTACGATCTTCACGATTGATAACGTCGGGCGATGTTGGGGATGAGGTATTCCGCGAAGGCGCGTTCTACATTATAAGCCGGTTCCCAGCCCCAATCGCGCCGCGCCGTCTTGTCGGACAACCCGGCCGGCCAACTGTCTACAATGCCCTGGCGCTGCACATCCGGCGCAAAGCTGATTTGGGCGTTGGGGAAGGCCCTGAGAACCTCGTCGCGGAACTGCACGGCCGTTAAACTAAAACTGGTCACGTTATACACCGCCCGCCGCAGCGCCGCCCGCTCCACCGCCGCCAATTGCAGCAGCGACGTAATCGCATCGGGCATCGCCATAAAAGGGATCACACTGTCCTCTCGCACAAAACAGGCATAGGGCTTGCCCTGGGCCGCCGCGTGCAGCATCTCCGGCCCATAATCGCTGGTTCCACCAGAGGGAACCGTATAGGCGCTGATCAACCCCGGAAAGCGCACCGCCCGGAAATCCAACATCACCGGCTTAGAACGCGCCAACTGTTGATAATGGCTGCTAAAATACATGCCCAGCATCTCGCAGTACAGTTTGTTGCAGCCATACATCGTCGTCGGGTAGTTCCAATCCCATTCACGCACATAAAAATCCCGCGCCTTTGTTTCCAGGTCGGGCAGGCCATAAACGGCGACGGAGCTGGGGAATATAAAACGCACCGGATCACCGCGCCGCTGCGACTGCTCGGCAGCCATTTGCAGCAGGGCCAACGTGCCGTTCACATTCACCTGATGCGCCAGCTCCGGCGCAAATTCTGACCGCGTAGACAACAGCGCCGCCAGGTGAAATATCACGTCAAAGTCATACTCAGTGACAAGCCGGGCAAACAGGTTATGGTCCAGAATGTCACCTTGCATGTGGGTGGAATAACCGGCCATGTCGGCCGGCAGTTCGTGCAAATCCAGGCTAAGGACGTGGTTGTTGCCAGAAGCCGCCAGACTTTTGATCAGCGCCTGGCCGATTTCGCCAGCCGCCCCGGTGATTAAAACAACTTTCTTGCGCATGGTTCTCCTTTTTAGCTGAACAGTGTGTGGGAAAGGTGATTACAAGTTCCAGATGTCCTGGGTTAAAAAGCGTTGCAGATCGCCAATCTCGTTTCTGAGTCGCGGATTACTCACCATCTCGGGCCGAGGATCGACATAATACACACCATTAAGGCGGTTGAGCGCCAACGTGTAGCCTAAAAAATGGTTTGTCTTGAAGGTGGAATTGACGCCAAAGATACTGGTCGCCATATGTGCACGCTGCACATCGTGCAGAAAGATGGCTACCACTTTAATTTCTCTGCCCAACAATCTGCCCAAGAGAAACTTGTCTAGAAAGATTTTGTCAATCCGATCTTTACTGGTGGTTTTGACCGACCCGATTGATTCGTCTGGGTGAAGCAAAGCGCTTTCAGAAGTGACAATGGCGCCCTTTTGGGAAATGACCAAGTCAAGCTCATAAGACATTTTGTAACCTGGTGAGTCTGGAATAGGCACAGAAATGGTTCGTGGTTGGCAGGGAAAGCCCATTTCTTGAATGAGCAGCTTAACCAGGTTTTCAAAAAGCTGGCCGATTCGCTTTCGGCTTTGATTGGGGTTTGTGAAAGAGTCGCCAATACTGCCAATAGACTGCTGCATTGTGTAGACAGCCTTGTTGATTTCATTGGTTTGCAAATAACTTTGCACCGAAGGAAGGTCGGCAGCGGTTTGTCCTTGCTGACGCATATCGGCAAGGAATAACATCAACCGTGTGAACGCTGTGTAGAATTCATCGGCCGTTTCAATGAATAAATCGAAGTTCAGTGGGCGCGTAATCTTGTAATTATGCTCTTTGCCGTATTGAAAGAAGACGTAACGGTGATCGTTAGGAGCCATGATGCGCGTTGGCTTTGTTTGCGCCAAGAGATCGAGAAACGCAGTGGTAAGCGCGTGGTAATCTGCCAATTGCTTAAAAGCGGATTTGTCTTGCACACTGGCTTGTAATTCTTCTAGTGATCGGGCTGTGGTCATCGAATGGCCTTTCTCCGATTGGCATTGGTCAGGTCGTGTTCAATCCACTTGTCTACCGGCCAATCTTTTACCAGTTCAATACGTGTTATGGCCCACTGACCATATTCGGTTGACAGATCGCAGCCCATCCATTTTCGCTTAAGTTGTTCGGCGGCAACGGCCGTTGTCCCCGACCCTAAAAACGGATCAATCACCAGATCGCCAACATTGGAAGAAGCCAAAATCAACTTACGAAACAACTCCTCTGGTTTTTGGGTGGGGTGGGGCGTGGTCTCATTCATACCATTGCAGGTGGTGGGTATTTCAATCACATCTCGCGGTTTAGCTCCCCTGGGATGCGGACTCCAAACCTCTGTGCTGTGACCGTATTGGCTGCTCTCGGCCGCCACCCGATCTGGATATTTTGTCGTATGGTTGCCATAAGGGATGCGCACCTCATCTACGTTGAACGTGAATTCTTTGCTTTTGCGAAAATGCAAAATACTCTCATGCGAGCGCCCCCAATCCGAACGAAGATTGGCTTTGTTTTTGTAGTGCCATACCAACCATCGGCAACCCGCAAAGAACTTCAACGCCGGCAACTTGATATCGGCTAAAATCTCAGAAAACCCACAGACGTAAAGCGTCCCGTCAGGTTTTAACACACGGGCAGCCTGTTCTATCCAACTTAAAGACCACTGCACATAAACCTGATGAGATTCAAACGTATCCCATTCTGCTTTGTTGATATTGTAGGGGGGGTCCGCCACGATGAGATCAACCGATTCAGTTGGTAATGAAGACAACCATTGCACAGAATCACCCACATAAATTGAGCCGTGCGGGTGTTGGTACAATAATTGTGGTTTAGGTGCGTCATTCTTCTCCGCCGCAAGCGCCTGGATTTCACCCCGCGACAGCTGTTTTTCCGAAAACAAGGCGAGTTGTTCTTCCGGAGCGTACTTGAGCATGGGTTCTTTGAATACTTTTTGCAGCAAATCGGGATTTTTGTTAGTTTCCATAAGTTGAGAGCTATCTTTTGTCAACCGTGTCTCAGCCTTCGATGTCATTTTAACAGAAATCAGGCCACCGTGTTATACTCCCCCGCCTATGCGACAACGAGACATTTTTTGGTTCTGGATGCCCCTGTTTGCCAGTTGGCTGCTTATGACGGCCGAAGGTCCCATCATCAGCGCGGCCATTAACCGCCTGCCCCAAGAAGTGATCATGTTGGCCGCCTTTGGCATTGTCAACAGCCTGTCTGTGACCATCGAAAGCCCGATCATCAACCTGCTGGCGACCTCGACGGCGCTGGTGAAAGACCGCCATTCTTTTTTGCTGCTGCGCCGTTTTACCATTCAGTGGGCTATTGCCCTGACCGTTTTGGCGGCGCTGGTCGCTTTTACGCCGTTGTTCGACGTGATTGTGCGTCGCTGGTTGGGCACGCCGCCGGCAGTGGCGCAGTGGGTGCGGCCGGGGATGCAGATCATGGTGTTTTGGACGGCGGCTATTGCCTGGCGGCGCTTTTTACAAGGGGTGATGATTCATTATGGCGCGACGCGCAAGGTGGCCTGGGGCACGGCCGTTCGTCTGCTGGCTTCGGGTGGCACGGCCGTTTGTCTGGCTCTGTTCAGCAGTTGGGCGGGCATCATCATTGGGGCGACGGCGCTGATGGCCGGGGTGGTGGCCGAGGCGCTGTATGCCACGGTGGCGGTACGGCCGCTGCTGCGCCGGCACCTGGCCCCCGATTCGCCCGCCGCCGCCGGGCCAGCCCTGACCATGCGCGAACTTTTCTGGTTCCACCTACCCCTGGCCTCTACCTCGCTGCTCATTTTGCTGGCCCAGCCGATGGTTACGTTTAGTCTGGCGCGGCTGGACCAGCCGGTGGAATCGTTGGCCGCCTGGCCGGTGGTGTTCCAGATCATGCTGATGGCCCGCGCGGCGGCGCTGGCGCTGCCAGAAGTGGTCATCGCCCTCAGCGAGCGTAAAGGCACTTTTCACACGCTGCGCCGTTTCAGCCTGAACCTGGCCGTGACCATGACCGGTCTGATGGCCCTGTTTATCTTCACTCCGCTGGCGGTTTACTACATCTATGTGGTGCAAGACATGACGGCCGTTGTCGGCGCGCTGACCCAATCCAGTCTGGTCTATTTCTTGCTGTTCCCGGCGTTGGCGACGTTTATCTCCTGGCTGCGCGGCCTGCTCATCAATCGGCGGGCGACCAAAGCGGTGAATGTGGGCATGGCGATTAATTTGGGGGTTACGGCCGTTGTCCTGGCCGTTGGTTTGTTCAACCAATGGCCCGGTCTGCCCACTGCCGCTGTCGCCCTGAATATGGCCGCGCTGGCCGAGATTGTGTATCTGGGTTGGTACACACAGCGCGTTTTGCCGGCCGATACGCCGCTGCTGCGCCCCGCCAAAGCGCGATAAAGAAAGTTGGTATTCAGTTAATGATTTTGTGTAGGGGAGGGCCTTGTGCCCGCCCGTCTGCCAGAGGGCGACCACAAGGGTCGTCCCTACCAGCCAGAATGTTTCTCTGAAAATCTATAGCGTATGGCAGTGGCTCACCTCCGAATCAGGGGCAGATAGATTTGTTGGCTCTCGCCGCCGCTGATATTACCGGTTGTGCGATTCCAAAAACCACCGGTCAGGGTGAAGGAGCCGCCCGTCATCTGCTGGCCCGCATCAAACTGACCGGCGGCGCCGCTCACTGTAAAAACGCTGCTGCTGCTTGTGCCGCCGCCGCCATCCACCGTCCACCAGGGAATCGAGAGGGCGTTTGGGGCTTGTTCCGGCAGCGCCAGGAGAGTGGCAACGGCCGTCAGGCACAACACCACCGCCAGTAGAAGTAAAACCGTGCGTTGTCGTTTCATGGACCGTCTCCCTAACGCAGTGTCACAAACACGGCGATTGTGTCTTGTCCGGCCGTGGGCGTTTCCAGGACGGTACCAATGATTGGCGCGCCTTCAGTGACAACCATGCCTTCCAGAGTGCGCGTTTGCAACGGCCGTGCCCGTCCATCCGCTGCCATTGTCAGACGATCACCGGCTTGAACGGCCGTGCCCGGCTGCAATTTCACTTCCGCCACGCCATATATCGTCAGCGCCACGTAGTCGCCCGGATTGGCCGGCCCATCGCCGCTGCGCAAAGACATCTCCCCTTCTTCTTCTTTGCCCGGCGCAACCGCATACTCCAATCGCCCCGTCACCACACCAATGACACCGGTGAACTGCTTATCGTCGGCCAGCCGCACCAGCGGCAGCGCGCTTTGCGCCCCTGGCAGTGGGTCGGCCAAACCATCTACGGCCACCACGTCTCCGGCTGTCAGCGCCGTCGCCCCCGTTACTTTGGCGACCAGCGAATAGGCGTGGGCAAAGACGTTGCCCGCCTGAATATTGTCCACACTGTAAAACGCCCACTCCCCGCTGGCGTTGGCCGTGTTCGACCAGATGCCATAAGTGGATACACCTGGACTGGGGATATAAACGCCGTAGTTGGAAACGTCCGGCGCACTGCCTATCTGGATAGCGTCGTCGCCTGTTTTGAGGATGCGAATGCCATCGCTGCCGGTGGTATTGCTGATGACCAGGCTGTAATCGGCGCTGGGACCAATCCGCAGCCCGCCTTCGTTGGGCACGCTCAGACGAATGCCGGCATTGTACAAGTGCCAATCGCCCGTTGCGCCATCATAATAAGTCCAGGCCCGGAAAGAGCCATTGGTGGCATAGCCATAAAACGGCCAGGCGCCAGCGTTAGTCGTTTCCACATACATACCACCGTATTGGTTGGCGGCGGCAACGGCGCGCACGCCGAATACTTCGTTGCCGGAGATGCGGAAATTGCGTCCAACGCCAACGAAGTTTTGCGATTCGTTGGTATATACATTGGGCAGCCCCAGGGCATAGGGCGCGGGCGTTAGTTCCTGACGCGGACTCAAGGTTGTGAACGCGCCGCCGCCAGACGGCCGTACCGCAATTTGCAGCCAGCGCGCATTTTGCCCAAAAGCCGATGCGCCAAAATTGAGATCAACCGTAAACAACCCGTTCTGCACCTGGATATTGTTCCGAACGGCCGTAACGTCAATCTGATTCCCGCCGGCGGCGGCGTCGTAGAGCATAAATTCAAAATCAAAAAGCGCATTGGCCGCGCTGCCATTGTTATCCAGATAACCCTGGTAGGTAAAATCTGTCCCCACCGGCTCAACAGCCGGGGCCAACGGCTCAACAGCCGGGGCCAACGGCTCAACAGCCGGGGCCACTGGCTCAACAGCCGGGGCCATGGGCGACGGCTGAGCCAACACCCAGCCAACGCCCAATGCCAACGCCGCCAATACCATACCCATTACCAGATATGCCGATAGTTTTCTTTTCATTTTTTTCTCCAGAAGATCTATTTGTCTACGTGTTACCGGGAAAGGATGAACAGTGGGTGGAAACGGGGTTACAAGAAGATGCGGCGAGTGTGAATCAATTGGCTGAGCGCAATTCTTTCCAGGCGACCTATGTCGCGGCTGAGGGGACATCCATCCTGGTACATCATACTGGATATTGCCGACAATTGAAAGGGGTAGGACGATCTGGCAGTCGTCATCAGTGTTCAGTGACCAGTTTTCAGTTGGCGTTAGCGACGAACACTATCTTTGTCGTTTCAGTAGATCAAAACGGAGCGCGGGCATCTTGCCCGCACTGACAGGCGAGACGCCTGCGCTCCAAAACCATTTCGATCTGCTGAGTTTAGGGATTCTGGTTCTTCAGGATTTCATGGGGCAGCGCCCGATGTAGGGGCGACCCTTGTGGTCGCCCTCGACTGGGCGGGTACAAGACCCGCCCCTACATTTAGCGCTACCCCACGAGATCCGAAAGACCCAACATCTTCTTTACAAATTTACGCTGCATTGTCATGCTGAACGGAGTCTTCGGAGTGAAGCATCCCATTCCCACCAGAGTAGCGGGATGCTTCGGGGGATGCTTCGGCTTCGCTCAGCACAGGCTCTCAGCATGACGTGCTTTCTTGTCATGCTGAACGGAGTCTTCGGCCCTGAGCAACGTCGAACGGGGAAGCATCCCCTTCCCACCAGAGGAGCGGGATGCTTCGGGGGATGCTTCGGCTTCGCTCAGCACAGGCTCTCAGCATGACACCTCTTTGGGCTAGATTTGTAAAGCACAAACTGCGGGAGAACCATGAACCATGCCCAAAATCCGTGTAAATCCGTGTCATCCGTGTATCAATTTTTACCTTTCCCATAGGCTGCTGGCAGCCGTAAGCCGAAGTCCGTATCCCGTTTCCCGTGGGCATTTGCCAGAGACAGCGCCCTACGGAATACCGACTACGGCTGCCAGGGAGTAGCTGAGGTAGTTGGTAAAACGGCCGTTTTCATCCACCGTATACAAGCCCACCACCACCGTGCGCGGGAGGCGATTGGCTGGCAGCGGGATGAGGTAATTGTCCTGAACCAGTTCGCCAGGCTGCCAGCCTGAGGTCGGGTAAAAACCGGCAGCCGGATGGCGGCGGTCTCCCTGGGCGATCAGATCATCTGGGCCAAGAATCTGCGCCTGGTCGCTGACGTGGACAAAAACGCTGTAATCATGCTCCGGCTGCCCGGTCGCCTGCCACAACAGCGTGACAGCCAGATTGGTCTCATCGGCCAGTTCCGCCTGGGCGGCCAGCAGCTGCACTGTGTCTGTGGCGGCCAACGGCCGGTCGGCGATGGCCGCCAGCAGGGGCGTTGGCCGAACCGCTATCATCCGTTGGCCCTGGCTGCTGAGGGCTGCGGCTGTGCCATATTTCTCGCGCCACTGCGCCAGTGGGGTGGCATACAGCACACTGGGATTGACAAACAGAAGCGCCGGCGGCTCCGGCGGCAAGCCGCTGAGGTCTGCCCGCAAATCCAGCAGGCGCATTCGGGCCAATTCGCCCGTCACCAACCGGCCATAAGCCAGCGGGAAGAAGCGCGGCCCCCAAATCTCCCCGACCAACGGACTCTCGCCCGGCAGCGCGGCCGCGTCGGCAATAATTTGCCGCCCGGTGTCGTCTTTGGTGTGGAAGAGGATGTAGGGCTGGTGGGCGCGCAGGGTGTTCAGGGCGATGGCCGCCGTGAGCAGCAGACCGATGGCCGGCAGCCAACGCCGCCAACGGCCTAAAGCGATCAGCCCCACCCCCCAGGCGGCGGCCAACGTCAGGCTGGCGACCAGGATCATCATGTAAGAGCGAATCAACAAACCCTGGCTGACGGGGGCCAGCCAGTAGCCGCCAAAGGCCAGCAGCAGCACGCCGGCCAGACGGCGCGTTTCGGCGTGCAGCAGACCGGGGACAAAACCGAACAGCCCGACAGCCAGCCCGAACCCACTCATCTCCTGGGCCAGAAAACGCAAACGGCCGTTTAGCGCAGCGGCAATCTCTGGCAAAGCCGTCGGCGGGGCCAGCCGGGCGCTGTATTCGCGGGCGAAAAAAGCGTCGCTGAACCCGGCCCAGGTGGTGGGCGAACGGCCGTAAACCCAGGGCGATCCGGCCCAGGCGACCAGGGGTAGATAGAGGTAGACCAGGCAAAGAGGCCGCCGCCAGCAGCGCCGCCCCTAACCAAATGCGCCAGCCCAACGCTCTGGCCGGCCAGACAGCCAGCAGCAAGGCGGGCGCGAGAAAGACCAGGGTGCGGTGATGGCCCACCGCCAAACCAAAGAGCAGACCCAACAGCAGAAATTTGCGCCGGGTGGGCTGCTGCCCCACCGCCAGCGCCAGGCTGAGCGAGCCAAACGCCAGCAGCAGGCCAAAGGCATACGCCTCAGCCACCACCGCGTAAAGCCAGACGAGGATGCCGAAGGCGGGCAGCAGATAGGCGGCGGCCACGGCCGTTCCCGACGCTTCAAATCGGGCCAGCGGCCGGGCCAGCAACACGAAGGCTCCCAGGGCAAAGAAAAAGGAGAGCAGGTTGGCGGCGGCCGCCGGATAAAGCCGCAGCGGGTCCAGCAGGCGCACACCCAGGTTGCCCACCAGACCCAGCAGCGGGTAGCCGGGCGCGTGGGTGACGCCCCAGGTGTGCCAGGCAATCACAAATTCGCCCGAATCATCCAAAAGCTGCAACAAGCCGTTAAACTCGCCCGTCGGATCCGGCAGTGGGTCGTTGGCGATGGCGATGTGCGGCGGCAAACTGCTCAGCCAGACGGCGGCGATGAACAGCAGGGCGATGGCG